>JBIILZ010000063.1:0-23267 GCA_044338255.1 Planctomycetota bacterium
TGCATCGCCCTACAGGCGCTTGGTATTTCAGAAGATTGCATCAAGCCCGTGCTTTCACGATTGGCATTATATTAAAATTCGAACTCTTGAGTGTGCGTCTCATGATCCTTCGTCAGCCTTCTCGCTCCATACATCCAAGCATTTGCGCGTTCAACCAACCAACGCTTGTGGGCGACCTTGAACGATTTTGGATCGGGATTACCAACGACTTCAACACGAATGCCATTCTTCGAGCCAAAATTTTGAACATGCTGGCCTCGATACCCTTTGTCCACCCATGCTAATTCGAGGCGATCGGGCACATCCTCATCGCCAAGAACTTGTTCCAATTCCGTACAGTCAATGATCGCAGCTGAATGAATGACCAGAACAAATATCAATCCGAGAGTATCGATAAGGAGATATCTTTTTCGCCCTTTCGTCCTCTTATTTCCGTCATAAACAATTGACGCACCTCCAATTGCGGATTTTACTTTCTGTGAATCGATGATGACCGCACTGGGGTCTTCGCTCTGTCCCAATCGAATGCGCAATTGCTTTTTTAAATGCGTATGCAGATGTTTGAATGCCGCTTCGTCGCGCCATTTCATGAAGTGTCAGCAGACTATAAGATAGGGCGGAAAATCCTTAGACATGTTACGCCACTGCACTCCAGTGTCGATGGTATAATAGATCGCATTATTAATTTCACGAATTTGATAACGTGGCTTAGGGCCTCGTCTTTTACCTGCCTCAAGAAATAGAGCTATTGATTCCCATTCGGCGTCAGGCAGGTCTGTTTCATATCCATCTAGTCGCAAATTAAAAAATTATGCCATAAAAAAAATACTAGAGAAGCTCTTAGGCTTACTGAGGCCAGATTGCCTCCTTCAAGCAAGGCAAAATCGCCTGCGAGACCTCGTAAAAAGATCGCACCCGCAGCTTGCTGCTGCGGGCGCAACTGGACGTCTTCTATGGTGCCCGGGAAAGGACTCGAACCTTCACATCTTTAGGGATACTAGGACCTGAACCTAGCGCGTCTGCCATTCCGCCACCCGGGCTGGGTAGTGGCTAACCTATGTCAGGTTAGCGAGCGGGATCATGTGAGGTCTTTCCGAAGCGCAAGTGCCGCCTGAGGGCGCGCATGGAGGATGCGGCCGAAGCCGGGGCGGCTGTTCGGTAATGCGACCGGACTTGGCGGTGCTGTCTTCGCAATCGGCAAGATTGGGAACTGCCAGGTGCAGAGATCCATGCACAGTTGGACCATGCGCCCTGCGCGAGAACCTTCCCTGACGCACAGACTTCCCCTGGCTTCCCATCTCCTGTTGCTAGTGGCAACGGCGGCCATGGCTGCGGTGGGGAAAGAGAAGGCCGGCGGCGATCGCGAACGTTCGCAGGAGCTCACCGGGGGCCTCAGCCATGGGTGGGAGTTCTGATCACCGCCGACGCCCCGCCTGTGGGGTAGCGCCGGGCAGGGGTCGGTCGTAGATTGCCGACGTGTCGCGTCCACCACCCCTGCCCTGGCTACCGCACGCGATCCTCATCGCCCTCGTCGTCGGTTCGGCGATGTGGCTGGTGGTGCTGCTGGCACCGGTGACCAAGGCCCTGGCCGTCGGCGCCTCGCTGGCACTGCTGACGCATGGCCCGCTCTACCGCCGGCTCTACGCCCTGACGCATTGGTGGCCCTGGCCGAACTCGCACCCCGAGTTCGCCGCCAGCACCGCCATCGCTGTTTTGGGAGCGGCGAGCGCGGCGGCCGTCCTCGCCTTGCTGTGGGCCGCCCTGGGTGGCTTGCAGCTGACGGTGTCAGCGGTGTGGGGCATCGCCATCCACGATCAGGCCAGCGTGCAGCAGGTGATCGAGGTCCTCACCGCCCGCGCCGCCGAGGTCCTGCAACTCTATCCGCAATTACCGGTCACCGCCGCCGATGTCCGTCAATGGCTGGCCGACATCCTGCAGCAGACCGCGGTCGGTCCGGCATTCCTCAAGACCATGGTCGCCGGTGGCGGCAGCGCGGTGGTCGAACTGATCCTCACCAGCGTCGTTACCTGGTGGCTGTACGTACAGGGCGCGGTGCTCGGGCGACGCATTCTGCACCTCTTGCCGGCGGCCGAGCGCGAGCCTATTTCCGGTCGCCTGCGTGAGCGCGCCGGAGCCCTGGTGTGGGGCACCTTCGGGCGGGCGTTTGTGGTCGGCGTGTGGCTCGGCCTGGCCAGCTGGCTCACGGGGGATTTCCCGCCGGTGCTGGTGGCCGCCGTCGGCGTCCTGGTGTGCGTCATGCCGCTCCTCGGTCCGGTGTTCGTCTGGCTGCCCTTGGCTTCGCTGCTGGCCGGCCAGGGGCATTGGCTGCAGGCCGGCCTGCTGGCGGTGAGCTCGCAGGTGGGAGCAATGGTGCTAAATTGGATCCTCGATCGGCGCTATGCACAGGCGCCGTTAGACGGTACCGGACCAGTCTTGCTGCTGACCCTGGTCGGCGGGCTGTGGGGCTTCGGCCCGCGGGGCTTGATCCTGGCCCCGGCGGCCCTGGTCTTGGCGCTCTCGGCGTGGGATGCGCTGACCTCGCTCTATAGCGATGATCCGCAGTTGAACGCGACGAGCGATCCGCCGGTGGATCATGCCTGACGACCGTCTGCGGTATCGCCGTCGACGCGCCCTGGGAGGCTTACTGGTGGCCACCGTCATCCTGCCGCTGCTGCCGGCGCTGTGGGCCCTGCAGGTCAACGCCAGCGTCCAAAATCTGCAATGCGTCCGCGATCGTTTGACGGCCATGCGCGAGCATTCCAACGAGCGGCGAACGGCCTCTCCGGCCATGCTCGCGCTGGCCGAAGAGCTCACTTGGCGGCACGCCATGAGCGAGTTCAGCGAGGACCTCAAAGGTGAAAGGCGGTGGTGTGACGACGTTGATCTCGTGGCCATGGAGCACGAGAGCGCGCCGGGATCACCGCCCGCCTCGTCTGCCAACCTTGGCGCACGCCTGGATGTGATCGTCGGCGCAGCGCTGCACCGTAGCCGCGCTGCCGAACGCGTGGCGCAATGGGTGTGGGGCGCGGGCGCGCTCGCCGGCATGCTCAGCGGGCTCGCCCTATGGTTGAGCCTGCGGCGCGAGTGGTCGGCTGTTTCAGCTGCGTCAGCTGCGTCAGCTGTGTCAGCTGTGTCAGCCTTGTCAGCGCTGACAACGCCAGCCATCAGCGCAGTCACCTCGCTGCCCGCAGGCCCCAAGCCCCCTGCAAGCGCAGCGCTGGTTCCGCGAACTCCACCGCCCACGGTGGGCGCCACGACACTGGCGCCCACCGTCGTGGCGCCGGTCTTCCGGCCCATGGTCTCGGCCGACCCGATGCGGGCGATAGTGCAGGCCGATGGCTCGTGGATCGCGTTGAGCGGTCGGATCCTGGTGATCGAAGACAATCCCATCAATCAGCGCGTCACGCTACGCCAGCTACTGGAGCTGGGCCTGAGCGTGGAGATCGTCGATACCGCCGAGGACGGCTTGCAGCGTCTGCAGCAATCGCGCTTCGACGTGGTGCTGATGGATCTGCAATTGCCGGGCATGGATGGCCTAACCGCAACGCGTCAATGGCGTGCCGCCGAGCAGCGCGAAGTCCGCCACCGACTGCCGATCATCGCTATCACCGCTAACGCCACCGGCAGCGATCGCCAAGCCTGCTATGATGCCGGCATGGATGGCTATCAGGCGAAACCCGCGCGCCTCGCCGATCTTCATCGCCTGCTCTCGCGCTGGGTTGGCCCGGACAAGGCCATCGATGTTGTGGCCTCTACCGCCGATCAACCGCTGCAAGCCTTCGCCGATCCCTCGCTGCCGGACGAGGCAAACTCTTTGCAGTCTCAGTCTCAGTCCCTGCCCCGATCCCTGGCACCGTCTCCGTCGACCTCAGCCGCAGGAAACTCGATCATGGGTCCACAACACGTGTTGGACACTGCCGTCACTTTGGCGCTGACCGATCCGCAGCTGTGGGTCACCTTGCGCCGGGAAACGGCCACCACTGATCCGCGCATGCTCGAAGAGCTGATCGCCGATTTGCGCCAACAGGCCGAGGTCACGCTCAGCGATCTCCAGGAGGCCTTCGACGCCGGAGAGCACGAACGCCTGCGTGGCGGTGCACATCGCCTCAAGGGGTCGGCGGGCATGCTCGGTCTGCCACGTCTGGCGGCCTGCGCCAAAGCCGTCGAATTCGCTGCCAAGGCGCAGGATGACGGCGTTGCTGGACGGGCGCTGCGGCTCATGCGGGTCGTCTACGCTGATACGCTCGCCGATCCGCAGGTTCTGGCCCTGGTCTGACGATCGTTCGGCGGCAGCGCTCGCTCAGTGCACCCGTTGCCCGGGCTTCGCGCCGGAGTCGGGCGAGAGTACAAAGATATCCTGCTCGCCGGGACCGGCGGCGATGACCATGCCTTCGCTCAGGCCGAAGCTCATCTGCCGTGGGGCGAGATTGGCGACCATGATCACCAGGCGGCCGGTGAGCTGCGCCGGCGTGTAGGCCGACTTGATGCCGGCGAAGATCGTCCGCCGGTCGTCACCTCCGAGCGACACCGTGAGCTTGAGAATCTTCTTGGCTTTCGGTACTTCCTCGGCGCTGATGACGCGGGCCACGCGCAAGTCGACCTTGTTGAAGTCATCGAAGGTGCACAGCCCGGCGAGAGGCTCGGCCGACAAGGCCGCGCCGTCATCGACGACCGCAGCGGGACTCGCCGTCGCAGCGGTTTCCACCGCCGCCTCGCCAGCGGTCTCGGGCACCAGGCTGGCGGCGACCATCGCCGTGACCTTCGCCGGATCGATGCGCTGGAGCATGTGTGTGAAGGGCGCGATGGCGTTGCCGGTGACCGGGGTCTGCGCTGCCGCCCACGAGGTGATCGGGGCCGCAAGCAAGTCGCCGGCCTGGGTCGCGAAGGCCGGCAGCACCGGCGCCAAGTAGGTGCACAGCTGGCGGAACAGATTCAGGGCGACGGTGCACACGCGCGTCAGCTCGTCGAGCTTGGCGGGATCCTTTTTCAAGGCCCACGGCGCGGCCTGCTCGACGAACTCATTGGCCTTGTCGGCGAGGGCCATGATGCGCCGCATGGCGTCGCCGAAGTCGCAGGCTTCATAGGCGGCGGCGATGGCTTCGGATTCGCCGGCAGCACGCGCGAACAGCCCGCCATCTTCGGGATAGGTAGCTGCCAAAGCCGGCACGAACTTCGCCGTGCGGCTGGCGAGGTTGACCAATTTACCGACTAGGTCACTGTTGACGCGAGCGCAGAATTCGTCGAGGTTAAAATCGAGATCTTCGGCCTTCGCCGACAATTTGGCGGCGTAGTAATAACGCAGGTAGGTCGGATCGAGATGTTCAAGGTAGGTGCGGGCGCGAATGAAGGTGCCCTTCGACTTCGACATCTTCTCGCCGTTGACGGTGAGAAATCCGTGGACGTGGATCTTGTTGGGCAGGTCGTAGCCGCCCAGGCCGAGCATCGCTGGCCAGAACAGGGTATGGAACTTCGCGATATCCTTGCCGATGAAGTGATGGATCTCGGCTTTTCCATCTTGCGAAGAGCTGCTCTTCCACCACGAGGTCCAGTCGCCACCGACCTTCGCGCACCATTCGACGGTGCTGGCGATGTAGCCGAAAGGCGCATCGAGCCACACGTAGAAATAATTGCCGGGCAGATCAGGGATCTCGAAACCGAAATAGGCCGCCGGGCGGCTGACGTCCCAGGCGCGCAGCGGCTCATCGGCGATGAGGAAGGTATTGCGCACCCAATTGGCCATGTCGGGGTGCAGGCTGCCGGGCAGGTTGACCCAAGCGGCGATGGCGGCGCGGAAGTCTTCGAGCTTGACGAAGCAGTGCGTCGAGGAACGCAGCTCGGGAGTGGCGCCCGAAAGCGTGCTCCGCGGATGCTTAAGCTCGGTGGCCTCGTAGGTGGCGCCGCACTTATCGCAGGAGTCGCCGTATTGATCCGGCGCGCCGCAGTTCGGGCAGGTGCCTTTGACGAAGCGATCGGCGAGGAAGGCGCCGGCCTGCGGATCGTACAATTGCTCGACGATCTTTTCATCGACATGGCCGCCAGCGCGCAGCTTGCGCCAGATGTCATAGACGAGTTCTTTGTTCGCCGCCGAATCGGTCGAGCCGTAGTGGTCGAAACGGATGCCGAAATCAGCGAAGTCACGCTGATGCGCCGCCGACATCTCTGCCAACATCGTGGCTTCCGGCTGCCCAGCCTTGCGCGCCGCGATCATGATCGCGGTCCCATGGGTGTCGTCGGCGCACAGATAGGTCGCCTGATGCCCGCGCAGCTGCTGGAACCGCACCCACATGTCGGTTTGCAAATATTCGACGAGATGACCGATATGGATGTGGCCGTTGGCGTACGGCAGGGCGGAAGTGACAAGCAGGCGGCGGGCGGTCATAGCGCGGGGCAGAGTAGGAGCCTTCGTTCAGGTTGAAGGAGGAACCGTGCGCCAGGGCGGCGCGGCGGCGCTCCGAGCACCTCGTATGTACCGGCTGCGCGAACAGCTCTCGTTGTTCGGCACGCGGCATGCAACGGGTCCTGCTGCCAAGCATCAGCTGTTGAAAGGTACGACGTGGCCGAGAACTCGCAGGGCGGGGAAAAGACCGAAGATCCAACGCCGAAGCGCATCCAGGATGCGCGCGACGAAGGCCAGGTAGCCTTCAGCCCCGACGTCAACACCGCCTTGCTGCTGATGATCGGCCTCTGCCTGCTGTCGGCTTTCGGCACGTGGTTCTGCCAGGCGGTGGCCAGCACCATCCGCTTCAGCATCAACGAAGCCCTGACCTGGGAGCTCCAGGACCAGACTATCCGCGCCTTGATTACTCATCTCATACCATTGGGACTGTGGATCGCGCCGATCATCGGCGGATTGTTCGTCACCGGCATCGTCCTCAGCCTCGGCCAAGTCGGCCTGCATCTGTCGGGCAAGGCGCTCATCCCCAAGTTCAATCGCGTCAGTCCGATCACCGGCTTCGGCCGGCTCTTCGGCATGCGCGCGCTGATGCGCTTCGTCACCAACGTGCTCAAGCTGATGATCCTGATCGGCATCTCGTGGATGGTCCTCGCCGACGACATTCCCCGACTCAGCTATGTGCACGGCGACATCGCTGCCCGTCTGGCCCATGAATCGACGATGATCTTCCAGCTCGGACTCAAACTCACCGCCGTGCTGGCGCTGATCGCCGGCATCGACTTCGTCTATCAGCGCTATCAGCAGCATCAGGACCTGATGATGACCAAGCAGGAGGTGAAGGAGGAGTTCAAACAATCAGAAGGCGACCCCTTGATCAAGGCCAAGATCCGCCAGATCCAACGCCAGATGGCGCAACGGCGCATGATGCAAGAAGTGCCCAAAGCGGATGTCGTCATCACCAACCCGACCCACGTCGCGGTGGCGCTGAAATACGACCAATTGAAAATGGCCTCACCGGTCGTGTTGGCCAAGGGCTACGACGAAGTCGCGCAGCGCATCAAAAAGATCGCCGCCGAACACGACATCCCGATGGTCGAGAACATCGCCCTGGCGCGGGCCTTGGCGAAAGAGGTCGCGGTTGGCAAGCCGGTGCCGCCGAAATGGTTCCAGGGCGTGGCGGAGGTGTTGAGCTATGTCTACAAGTTGAAGAAGAACCGGTGATGACGACTTGAGATTTAGAGCTTTGTTTTGAAAGGGACGGCGGCTTATCGGTCGTCAAATTGGGCGCTTCCTAGGAGCCTGTCGGAGATAGGCTTGGTCATGTAGGTAGTTGCCGTAGGAGGTATTCCTGTGGTATAATCTGGAAACAGCTTTGATGAGATGAATACCACTGCTTGCAGCGGTAACCGCATCAGCGCTTTATGCACGCTCTTCTGGAGTCCATTCATGGTTCGTCTGCTTCTCGCCGCTTCTGTCACCCTCGCCAGTTTGATCCAGCTTTCGGCAGCTGAATCCCTGGCGGCTGGTGGTTCGACGACCGTCAAACCGATCGTCGAACGCGCGGCTAAGGCGCTCAAAGCAGCGCAGCCAGACCTCGCGATCACCGTCGCCGGTGGCGGTAGTGGAGCCGCCGTCAAAGGCTTGCTCGACGGTAAGCTGCAGGTCGGTGCCCTTTCGCGCGACCTCAAGGAAGCCGAGAAGACATCGCTGCCTGACGTCGTCGTTACCCCGATCGCGCTCGATGGCTTGGCCATGGTGGTCAATCCTGCCACCGGTGTCTCGGCCCTGACCAAACAGCAGGTAATCGATCTCTATCTGGGCAAGGTGACGAACTGGAAGGCGATCGGCGGCGCTGACGTACCGGTGACCTTGATCACGGTGTCGGAAGCCAATGGCACCCACGACCTATTCCTCAGTTCTTTCAAGCTCAAGAACCAGGCCGCGACCGCGGGCGTGGTGCATGCGGTCGAAAAGACCGATGCCTTTGGCACCGCCATTGCCGAGGTCGCCAATACGATTCAGGAGGCCGTGCTGTCGGTGCAGAAGAACCCCGGCGCCATCGTTTCGCTGTCAATCGGCACGACCCACAACGCCATCAAGAAGGGCCTGAGCCTGAAGGTGGTTGATCTGGATGGAGTGACTCCGAACACCGACACCGTGCTGTCTGGCGCATATCCGTATCGTCGCTCGTTGATCCTGGCGACCAAAGGTGCACCGACTCCCGGCGCGAAGATCCTGCTCGATTGGCTGACCAGCACCGACGGGCAAAAACTGGTCGCAGAATTGGAATTCATTCCGCTCGTGGGCAAATAAGTCCCGGCTCCGATCACGAAACAAGCGGGATGCCACATGAGACTCACCACGGCCATCATCACGGGATTCGCCATTTCGCCGCTGCTTGCAGCGGCGCTTGTCGCGGGCGGTCTGAAGGGGGTTACCGTGTTGTCGCACAGCCATTCCCAAGCGGCCACCAGCGCGGCAACTGCCGCCGAAGTCTCTGGCTTTTCTCAAGACGGCGACCGCTTGTACCGGGTGTTGGCTGACACGGTTATTTCCCGTGATCTGGGCTTGGCCGATAAGCCGTGGAATGAACTCAAGGCGACGATCAGTGGACATCTTGATCGCATCGATGCGCGGGTGAGTGATGCCACGGGAAAGGCCGAAGCTGCCAGCGAAAGCAAGGATTCTGTCGAAGACACGGACGGCAAGGCCATGGCCGTCGCTGCCCGAAAGAACTTCGATGAATTCGTCGCGATCTACGAGAAGGAGATCGTGATGATGGTGAAGATCGATGCCGAGGCCTCGGATCTCCGTCCCATTGCGCAAAAACTCGCTGAGATCCGTGATGCGTTCATGGACAGCCTGAAGAAGATCGCCGAAGCTCATGCGCAAGAAAGCGCGGCTGAGGCGGCAGCGTATACGGCAAGCGAAGTGAAACTGATCCGCAGCGCTTGGATTGCTGCGGCATGCGTCATGGCCCTCAATCTGTTGCTGGCGTCGCTGATCGTGCGCAAGGCACGCTTCGAGCTGACGGTCAAGGTCGGCAAGGTTCTCAACGCCACCGCATCCGCCGAAGACGGCGACCTCACGGTGCAGACCGGACTTACCGGTGCGGACGTGAGCGATCGGGTCGGGCAGGCGTTGGAGCGTTTCCTTGGCACCCTGCGCACCAATGTCAGTACGATTGCGAGTACGAGCTCACGAATCGGGAAGACCTCGGCGGCCTTGGTGACCACCGGCGAGACGCTGGATACATCGGCATCGATCACAGCTCAACAATCGGCGGGGGCCGCGACCGCAGCGGCCCAGGTGTCAGAGAATTCGCAGACGGTCTCGGCCGCGCTCGAAGAGATGGGGGCGTCGATCGCGGAGATCTCACGCAGTGCGCAGGAAGCAGCAGGGGTTGCGCGCGAGGCCCTTAACTCCGCCAATCAGGCACTCAGCTTGGCCGAGAATCTCGATCAATCGAGCAATGAGATCGGCACCGTGACCAAGGCGATCGACACGATTGCCCAGAAAACCAACCTGCTGGCCCTCAATGCCACCATCGAAGCGGCGAGCGCCGGTGAGGCCGGGCGAGGCTTCGCGGTGGTTGCCGGTGAAGTCAAGGATTTGGCCAGGCAGACCCAAAAAGCCACCGCCGACATTGATCGATCAATCCAGACGTTACGCGCTGACAGCCGCAAAGTCGCGGAGGTGATCCGCGTCATCACCAAGGTGTCGCAGCAAATTGAAACCCTACAGGGATCGATCGCCGCCGCGGTAGAACAGCAGAACGCGACTACTCAGGATGCGACGCGCAGCATGAATGAGGTCTCCCGTGGTTTCAGCGAGATCACCGTCTCGATCACCGCCGTCGCGGACGCGGCAAAGAACACCTCCGCGAGCGTCGTTGCCGTCCGGGCCGCGGCCAGCGACATGAATTTGGCGGCAAGTGAATTGCAGTCGTCGATCGGCACCTATCGCATCTGATCTCGCAGAACGGGTCAATCCGGTTGAAGCGAGATCAGCCGTACTCGCGTGGTGATCCATCATCGACGAGCACGGATCCAACCCGAACCACGTCGGGGTGGCGCTGAAATTCGCTCAGCTGAAAATGGCGTCACCGGTCGTGTTAGCCAAGGGCTACGACGAAATCGCGCAGCGCATCAAATAGATCGCTACTGAACACGCCATCCCGATGGTCGAGAACATCGCTTTGGCGAGGGCCTTGGCGAAAGAGGTTGCAGACGGAAAAGCCGTGCCGCCGGCGTGGCATCAGGGCGTGGCTGAGGTGTTGAGCTATGTCTACAAGTTGAAGCGGGGGCGGTAGGCGTGATGACGACACGAAGCGGTCAACGCAACTGCCTCCAGCCATGGCGTACGTAAAACTGCTATCTATGCACTTCGCAGACAAGCTATCTGCAATCCGCATGAACAAGCTATTTATAAGCCGATCATGAGGCTACCCTGCATATGGCATTAAGGACATTGCAACATCTTGCATTTTGTGCATTCGCTTATCTGGACGGAGATGACCCAAAATCTCTAAGTACCGCTCCATTCCGGTAGACAGACATGGAAAATCGCAAGTCGATGAATTGGCACAGATCTGGCATAGGTCACTCGGAGTAATTCATGAACATACTATTTCTACTGCTGGTTCTGCTTGTCTTGTTCGGAGGCGGCGGCTTCTATTGGGGCGGCCCTTATGTAGGCGGTGGAGGCATTGGTCTCATCCTGGTCGTCCTGCTCGTTGTTTACCTGATGGGCGGATTGAGCGGAAAAAGATTATAGAGGATGGGCTTGTTAACGACCTCACTGACTTGCTTTTCTGCGCATCTGGCTGGCGATTGGAGTCAACCACTCCTTCGCAGGCGATCCAAAATATCGCAGACGCATATTCAGTGAGAAACACCTCGTCAACAGGCCCTGTGCGCGGATGGCATGACTGCTTCGCCAATCCGCGCCAGTGAGTCTCGCGGCCCTCGGCGCGTTTGGCAGGCATCTCGGTGGTGCGCCACTCGGCCCGGTGATCTCCGGAGCTATCAGCGCGGTTTGATAAAGTTGGAATCGGCTGTCTCGCCTGGTACGAGCCGTTCAGGCATCAGCGTGGTCCTGCGCCGGGCACTGGCAATTCCTGCCGGCGTTGTGGTTGGTCTGCCATGATCATCGACCGCAATTCACCCACGAGCTGGGAGAGGCATTGCGCCTGGGCGCTCAGCTCCTCGCCGACGGCGCCATTCTCCTCTGAATTGGCGGCATTGGCCTGGGTGGTCGTATCCATCTGCCGGACCGCCTTGACCACCTGCTCGATACCGATGCTGATTTCCTTAGTGCTGGCGGCAATTTCCCCCACCAGGCTGTTGACTTTTTTGCTCGCTCCGGTCATTTCACCCACCACCGAGGTCACGTGGCTCGACAGGGACACGCCGGATTCGGCGCTTTTCACTGATTTTTCGATGAGGTCCGCCGTGCTGCGCGCGGCCTGACCGGCCCGTTGCGCGAGGTTGCGGACTTCTTCGGCGACCACCGCAAAACCCTTGCCCGCATCCCCAGCCCGGGCGGCCTCAACGGCCGCATTCAGCGCCAGCAGATTGGTCTGGAAGGCGATTTCATCGATGGTCTTGATGATCTTCGCCGTCTGGTCGGCATTGGCTTTGATTTCAGCGATGGCCAGGGCCAGGTCCGCCGTCGCCTGGGCCCCGCGTTCACCGTGTTCCTCGGCTTGCGTGGCCAGTGCGCTCGCGGAATTGGTGTTCTGGGCCGTCGCACGGACCAAGCTGCTCATCTCCTCCATGCTGGCACTGGTTTCTTCCAGGCTGGCGGCGGTGCGGGTGCTTCCTTCGGCCAGGGCCTGACTGCTTTTGGCGACTTGGCCGCTGGCATCTGCCGTCTGTTCGGCGCTGGCGTTCAAGTCATCGACCAAGCGGGACAGCGGTTTGACGATCAGGCGGCTGTTGAGGAACCAGAATCCGATCAAGACAAAGATCAGGACCAGCACGCCGAAGAAGCCGAGCTTCTTCGTCGCCTGGTAGACTTCCGTGTAATCCATGGGCTGAGTCAGGACGAAGGCGCCCTTGATGTCGCCGACCTTCATGTTTTCCATCGGCAGGCCAAGGATGTCCTTGCCATTCTTGGTCACACTATTGGCCGGATCACCATGACAGGTCAGGCAGCTGGCAGTGAGTTTCACCGGCCGAGCGAGAATGACCAACCCATCCTTTTGAGTGAACCATTCCTCCTGACCCTTGGCAAAAGCATCAAACGCGTCCTGGTAATCCTTGCCGTCATTGTTCTTCGGATTGCGCGCCTGCAGATTAGGCCGCGAAGGCGTATGAAACGCGAAGTTATTCTGCTTGGCGACGCTTTGCACCGATTCCCAAGCGGCGACCACCGGGATGGTTTTGTAGAGGGCCGTCGACTCGTAGACGTCCTTGAGCTCCTGGCCTGGATGCTGGGCCTTGGCCTGAGCGACTAAGCCGGCGACGTCGAAAGCCTTATTTTGGTGCAACCCATCGATGTTATTGCGGACATTTTCCGCCCCGACGATGGCCGATGACATCAGGGATCGTATTTTCTCCAGATGTTCGGCCTGGAGGATGAAGAAGATGACGACGATGGCAGCAATAGTCGCTGCAGCCACCGCAGCAGCACCCGCGCACATGACTTTAGCACCGATTTTCATGGTCTTTATTCCGCCGTAGTTTGTTCAGCGGAATGAGATCCGCCTAGTTTTAATGACTCAGGATTCTAACCCTGTCAACCCCGAGGTCGGATTTCAAAGCTGCAAGATGTGGTAAGGCACCTTTGACCGGCACCTTTGACGACCAGAGACCAGGACCAGAGACCAGGGAACAGGGACCAGGGGCCAGGGGCCAGGGACCAGGGACCAGGGACCAGAGACCAGAGACCAGGGACCAGGGACCAGAGACCAGAGACCAGCGACCAGGGACCAGGGAACAGGGAACAGGGAACAGGGAACAGGGGCCAGAGACCAGAGACCAGAGACCAGCGACCAGGGGCCAGGGACCAGGGACCAGAGACCAGCCATCGCCTGCACATGGGGTCACTGATCGCCGGCAACTCCAGCGTAAGCGTCCGCTACCCACTGAGTGTGTGGCCTTGCACCCGGTTGTAAGGTGCCAAGCATGCTCGCCGCGAAGGAGTCACATGCGTTGGAAGGGTGCCCCGCAGCTGGTTGACCGTCTCGCCTGGGCTTTGACCAGTACGTGGACGTACCACATCTTTGGCTCAGACCACGTTCGCGCCGCCTGCCGGGCGAGTGCCACCGGCCACGTGATGTTCGTCTTATGGCATCAGGATCTACTCCAGCTCACCGGCTGTATTCGGGGCGGCGGCATGCACTTGGCCGCCCTGGTATCGCGTAGCGGCGACGGCGCGCTGATCGCCGTGCACCTCGAACGCCGGGGTGTGCGCACCATTCGCGGCTCCTCGCATCGCGGTGCCGCCGCCGCCGCCAAGGAACTCTTGGTTGCCGCCCAGGACGGCTTCCACCCCGCGATCGCCATCGACGGGCCGAAAGGCCCAGCCCGCCAGACGCGCGCCGGGCCACTCGAGATCGCTCGCCTCGCCGGAATGCCCATCGTCCCCCTGGCGGCGCGCGCGACCCATGACATCCGCCTGCCGACCTGGGATCGCTTGCGCATCCCCCTGCCCCGCGCCCACGTCGCGATGCTCATGGGCGAGCCAATTTATCCGCCCACCAGTGCACCCGCAGCACCCGTGCTCGAACAGCGCCGGAGGCAGCTCGCCATCACCCTTAATGAGCTAGCGGCGCGCGCCGCCGATCATGCCGGCCAACGCGACCGCTTTCCGGCGCCGCGATACCTCGACTGGCTTACGTAGATAAATAGTCGCAACGCTTGACACATTTCGTGATTGTCAGCCTACCTATCACTAGGTAGGTACTCTCCCATGCTCGAAACCACCCCCAGGCGTGCAGCCAGCCAGCGCCTGGCGGCGAGCAGCCTTTCAGGAGGCAGCCTTTTAGCAGGCAGCCTTTCAGCAGGCAGCCTTCCAGCGAGCAGCCATCCGGCAGGCAGCGGCAGTGCCACCCGTGAAGCCTTGCTCGAAGCCGCTGCCGCGCGCCTGCAAGCGGTGGGCTGGGCCTCGTTCAGCTTCCGCGACTTGGCCGAGCAAGTCGGCATCCGCGCGCCCAGCATTCACTATCATTTTCCAACCAAGTCCGACCTCGGCGTGGCCTTGGTGGTGTGGATGCGCGAACGGCGCGCGGCATGCGAGCATGAATTGATCGCCGCCTATCCCAATCCTCGCGAGCGCCTGATCGCCCTCGGCGAGATGATCGGTGAACGCACCTGCTCGACCGGCACCGGCCAGTCTTGCCCGATCTACGCTCTGCAAGCCGAGTACGCCATCCTGCCCCCGCCCATGCAGCAGGCCGTGGTCGGGTGGATCGATGACTGCCTCAGCGGTTTGAGCCACTGGCTCGACGATGGCCGCCGTTCCGGAGTCTTCGCCTTTCCCGGCGAAGTCCGAGAGCAGGCGCTGGTGGTGTGGTCGGTGCTGCAGCAAGGCACCCAGCTCCACCGCACTCATCCGCATACCGATTACGTTGGCCTCGTGCGCCAGCTGGTCGCGACGATTTCTTCATAAACTCCGCGAGACTCCTCCCATGCGCCTCTCCTCCTCGACCTCCTCGACGTCCTCGACCTCCTCGACCTTGCGGTACCACCTCCTGGCCGTCGCCGGCATCGCCGCTCTTGCGAGTACCCTGGCCAGCTGCGGCAAGGCTCCGGCGGGCAAGCCCAACGGGGCGATGCCGCCGCCGCCCGTCGGCGTCGCCACCCCGATCGCCAAGACCCTGCCGCAGACCCGCGAGCTGACTGGGCGCCTGGAAGCCGTGCAGAGCGTCGATCTGCGCTCCCGCGTGGGCGGCACCATCCTCCAGGTCCTGGTCGCCGACGGCGCTGAAGTCCAAGCCGGCGAAGTGCTGATGCGCATCGATGATGAGCCGCTGAAAGCCACCTTGACCCGCATCGAAGCCGAACGCACCGGCGCCGCCGCGCGTCTGGCGCAGGCCCAGCAGCAGTTCGAACGCAGCAAGGACCTGGTCGCGACCAAGATCGTCTCGCAGCAGTCCTACGACGATGCCGAATCGGCGCTCAATGTCGCCAAGGCGGTGCTCGCCGCCGCCGACGCCGCCCTCGTCAATGCCAAGCTCGACCTCAGCCATTCGATCATCACCGCCCCCATCACCGGTCGCATCGGCCGGGTGCAGGCGACGGTCGGCAATGTCGTGCAGGCCAGTGGCCAGGCTCCCGGCACGCTGCTCGCCACCCTGGTCAGCTATGATCCGGTGTATGCAGCCTTCGATCTCGATGAGACCACCTGGCAGTCGCTGGCACCACGGCTGACCGCCAGCGCCAAGGCCCGTGGCCGGGGCGATGCCGCCGTGCCGGTGGGCGTGGCCCTGCCCGGCGAACAAGGTTTCCCGCATCTCGGCACGGTGAGCTTCGTCGACAATCAGATCGACAGCGCCAGCGGCTCGATCCGCATCCGCGCCACCCTGCCCAATTCCGATCATGTGCTGACCCCCGGGGCCTTCGCCCGCATCCAGCTGCAGATCGCCGCACCGCGTCCGGTGCTGCTGATCAATGAGCGCGCGGTGCAGGCGCAGTTGCTCACCCGCTATGTCCTAGTCGTCGACGGCCAGGGCATGACCTCATTCCGCCCGGTGCAGCTCGGTGAAAACGCCGAAGGCCTGCGCGTGGTGCTCGGCGGCCTAGCACCGACCGATACCATCGCCATCAACAATCTCGCCAAGATATTCTACCCCGGCATGCCGGTGACGCCGATCCCGGCGTCGATGATCACGCTGATCAATGACGCCACTCCGGCGCCGGCGCCGGCAGCCGAGCCAGCGGCGAAAGCCGAACCCGAGCCAGCGGCGAAAACCGAGCCCGCACCCGCCGCCGCACCTGCCGCGGCTGAAGGGAAGTAATCGTGCGGCTTCCCCAGTACTTCATCGATCGACCGATCTTCGCCGCCGTGATGTCGGTGGTCATCCTGCTGCTCGGCATCCTGGCGATGTTCAAGCTGCCGGTCTCGGAATATCCGGAGGTCGTGCCGCCGACGATCACCATCGATGCCTCCTATCCCGGGGCCAGCCCGGAGACCATCGCGGCGACCGTCGCCGGCCCGCTTGAACAGCAGATGACCGGGCTCGAGAACCTCATCTACATGTTCTCGCAGAGCATGCCCGACGGCTCGATGAAGGTGACGCTGACCTTCAAGCTCGGCACCAACCTCAACATCATGCTGACGGAAGTGCAGAACCGCATCCAGCGCGCGACGCCACGCCTGCCCGAAGAAGTCCGCCGCCTCGGCGTGGTCTCGCAGAAGGCCACGCGCAATTTGCTGATGGTCGTGCATCTGCTCTCCGACGGCTCGATGACGCCGCTCGATCTCGCCAATTTTGCGCGCCTGTCGGTGCGCGATCGCCTGCTGCGCACGCCCGGCATCAGCGATGCGCCGGTCTTTGGCCCAGGCGAATACAGCATGCGCGTGTGGCTGGATCCAGAGAAGATGGCCGGACGGGGCTTGGCCCCCAGCGATGTCGTCGCCGCCATCCGCGAACAGAATGTGCAGGTCGCCGCCGGCATCATGGCGCAACAGCCGATGACCACCGCGACGCCCTTCGAGCTCACTATTACCACCCAGGGCCGTCTCACCGAAACCTCGCAGTTCGAGGACATCATCGTCCGCCGTGGCGCCAACGGCCAGCTGGTGCGCCTACGCGACGTCGCCCGCATCGAGCTCGGGGCCAACAACTATTCGCTGCGCTCCCTGCTCGGCATGCGCAAGGCCGATGGCTCGGTGGATCCCGCCGGCCTGATGACGGCCACCGCCATGCCCATCATCCAGGCCCCTGATTCGAATGCCCTGGAAGTCTCGAACGCGGTGCGCGCGACGATGAAGGAACTCGCGAAGACCTTCCCCGCCGGCGTCAGCTACGCGATCGTCTACGATCCGACGCAGTTCATCCGCGCCTCGATCGAGGCCGTGATCCATACCCTGCTCGAAGCCATCATCCTGGTGGTGATCGTGGTCATCCTCTTCCTGCAGACCTGGCGCGCCTCACTGATTCCCCTGCTCGCCGTACCGGTGTCGATCATCGGGACGTTCGCGATCATGCTCAGCCTGGGGTTCACCATCAACGCCCTGTCGCTGTTCGGACTGGTGCTGGCGATCGGCATCGTCGTCGATGATGCGATCGTGGTCGTGGAAAACGTCGAACGTAACATCGCCCGCGGTCTGCTACCGCGCGCCGCTACCCGCCAAGCCATGCGCGAAGTCTCGGGACCGATCCTGGCCACCGCCCTGGTGCTCTCGGCGGTGTTCATTCCCACCGCCTTTATCAGCGGCCTGTCGGGCCGGTTCTATCAGCAGTTCGCCCTGACCATCGCCATCTCGACGGTGATCTCGGCGTTCAATTCGCTGACGCTCAGCCCGGCATTGGCAGCCTTGCTGCTCAAGCCGCATGTGCCCGGTCAACGTCCCGGCGGCTGGGCCTTCGGGTGGTTCTTCGGCGCCTTCAACAAGGGCTTCGGAGCCATCTCCAACGGCTACGTCGGCCTCACCCGACGGGTGGTGCGCTTCAGCGTCATCGCCCTCATCCTCTATGTCGGAATGCTCGGGGCCACGGGCTGGATCTTCGGCAACACCCCGACCTCGTTCGTGCCGCCACAGGACAAGGGCTACCTCATCGCCTTCGCCAAGCTGCCCGACGGCGCGAGCCTCGATCGCACCGAGAAGGTCATCCGCGAGATGGGCGACATCGTCATGCGCGATCCCGGCGTCGAAGGCGCGGTGGCCTTCCCCGGCCTGTCGATCAACGGTTTCACCAATGCCTCGAATGCCGGCATCATCTTCATCCGCTTGCGCGATTACGAGCACCGCACCACACCCGAGCTCACCGCCAATGCCGTCGCCGGCCGCCTGCAGGGGCCGATGTTCGGCATCAACGATGCACTGGTGATCGTCGTCCCGCCGCCGCCTATTCTTGGCCTGGGTTCGTCGGGCGGCTTCAAGCTCTACCTCCAAGATCGCGGTAACGTCGGCCAGGAGGCGCTCTTCAATGCCGCGCAGGAAGTGCTCGCGGCGGCACGCCAATCCGGCAAGCTCAATCCGCAAGCGACCTATACGCTGTCGACGCTCGGTGTGCCGCGCGTCAAGGTCGACATCGCCCGTGAAAAGGCCATCGCCCAGGGTCTGCGCCTGACCGACATCTACGACGCCATGCAGGGGTATTTCGGGACCCTCTACGCGAATGACTTCAACCGCTTCGGCCGCACCTACCAGGTCAACGTCCAGGCCGATGCGCAATTCCGTCTGACCAATGCCAATCTGGAGAATCTCAAAGTTCGCAATTCCGAAGGTCGCATGGTGCCGTTGGCCTCGTTCGTCACCGTCCAGGACAGCGCCGGGCCGGAGCGCGCCATGCAGTACAATACCTTCCCGGCGATCGACATCAGCGGCTCGCCGATGGGTCCAACGATCGACAAGGATGGCAACCCGGTGGCGGCGGTCAGCGGCGACGAAGCGAAGGCGACCATGGAGGCGATCCTCGCCCACCTGCCGCCGGGCATCGGCTACGAATGGACCGAGATCACCTATCAGCAGATCCTCGCCGGCGACACCGCCATCTACGTCTTCCCGGTGTGCGTGCTGCTGGTGTTCCTAGTGCTGGCGGCGTTCTACGAATCGCTGGTGCTGCCGCTGGCGATCGTGCTCATCGTGCCGATGTGCCTGCTCTCGGCGCTGGTCGGGGTGTGGATCAGCGATGGTGACAACAACATCATGACCCAGATCGGCCTCATCGTGCTCGTCGGCTTGGCGTGCAAAAACGCGATCCTCATCGTCGAGTTCGCGCGCGAGGCCGAGATCCACGAGAAGCTGACGCCGTTCGAGGCCGCGATGGCCGCCTGTCGTCTGCGTCTGCGGCCGATCATCATGACCTCGCTGGCCTTCATCCTCGGCGTGCTGCCGCTGGTGTATGCCGCCGGGGCCGGCGCCGAGCTGCGCCATGCCACGGGCGTGGCGGTGTTCGCGGGCATGATCGGGGTGACCTTCTTCGGCCTGCTGCTGACCCCGGTATTCTACGTAGCGTTGCGTAAAATCACCGGCGGTACCCTGCACAAGGCCGACGAAGACGAGATTGATCCGTCGGCCATCCACACCGTCGTGCCCCCAGCCGGCGCAGCGCACTGATCGACGCCGGGCATGCGCTCTGGCGTTGACCTGCGGCTACCGCAGGTGACACCAGACCGCATGCATGCCATCCCCCTGCGCCTCGCTTTCGCTCTCGCTCTCACTCGTACTCTTACAATGATGGCGACCCTCATTGGATTCGCTGCCACGTCGCTAGCCGCCGCCAATGCCGTCACGGCGGTTGCCAATGAGCCGCTGGTCGAGGTGTTCTTCGTCAACGGCGACAGCCTGCGGGGTGTGGTGGTATCGAAGACCGCCGAGACCCTGGTGCTGCACGTCGTCGCCGAGAAAAAAGGCACGCGCATCAGCGCTGACCGCAGCTTTCCCATGTCCCAGATCAAGCTCATCGCGACGCTCGCCGACGAATACCGGATGCGGGCCACCAACACGCCCAATGCACCGGTCGAACAGGCCGAGCTCGCGCGCTGGTGCTACGAACATGGCCTGAACGAGGAAGCCAAGGGCCACGCTCTGAAATCCCTCGACATCGAGCCCGTCAATCGCGATGCCCTCGGGACCATGCGCCACCTCGGGCTGGTCCAGCTCGATGGAACGTGGCAGAACATCGACACCTGGCTGACCAGCAAAAGCCTCGTGCGCTATGAAGGCCTGGCGATGGACGAGGCCACTCGTCAACAGCTGATAACCTTGAACCTGAAGCGTACCGCCGATGCCACGGCACTGAGCGAGGCCAAGCAGGCCGTCGAGACGCTGACCAACCTCAACGCATCTGCCAAGACGCGCGTGGAAAAGATCGACAAGTCCCGCGCTGAGGCCAACACCGCCGAAGCCACCGCCGGCAGCCGGCAGAAGGCCGTCGATGCCGCCAAGCAGGCCCTCACCACGGCCAGCAAGCGCGTCGAGGAAGCCGGCAAATCGACCGCCAGCGGCAACCAGAGCCATGAGCAGCAGAAGCGCGCGGCGGCGGCCGCCGCCACCGCCCGCGACAACGCCGAAGCGGCGCGCAAGAAGGCCAACGAAGCCCTAGCGGCAGCGCAGAAGGAACTCGCCGCCGCCGATCCGGCCACCGTCAAGGCCCGCAAGGCCCGCCTGGAAGCCGATCTCACCAAGGCCAAGGCCGACCTCGAGAAATCCGCAACCGAACTCACCCCGCTGCAAGCCTCGATCCCCGCCAAGCAAGCCGCCGCCGACGCCAGCGCCAAAGCCTACACCGACGCCCGTGCCGCCGTGCAACAACCCGCCGATCTGCCACCGGCGGTACGCAACTTCCTCGCCGCCGACATCGCCCCAAAAAACTGAATCACACCTGGGACTGCATCGCACCTGGGACTGCATCACACCTGGGACTGCATCGCACCTGGGGGCGCGGGCGACTCGCCCGCGGTTCGTTCGACCTCGAGTGCGGGCGAGTCGCCCGCTCCCCCAGGGAAGCCGCCGCGAATACGCTAGCCTAGCCAACGGTCGATCACTGAGCGCGCGGCGGCGCCGTCAGCGACGCCCTGCACCAGCAGACGTCCGTCGCGGAAGGCGGTGATCATGCGCTCGCCATCGCGCCAACGCACGAGGTACTCATTGGCTGCAACCACGGCCGGCAGGCGTGCGACCAGGGCCGACAGATCGAGCGCCGGCCCAAGAATCTGCACGCTGTCGCGACCGCACATGGTCACCGCCACATCGATCGTCGCATGCAGCTGCGGATAGTTCGGGGCCGGTCCGCACACCGCGCACTGCGGATCGCGCCACCCCTGCACGGCCACCCGCTGGAAGGTATCCGCCCACAGATCGCAGGTCCACAGCTCAGCCCGCGGCGCCCGGCCGGTGAGCAGACGCAACGCATCCGCAACCTGCCAGGCAGCGACCTGCTGCACGATCGGCGCAACCACTCCCACACTGTCACAGGTCGGCGTCTCGCCGGGTCCGGGCAGCTGATCCTGCAGGCAGGCCAGGCACGGAGTCGTTCCCGGAACGATTGCCATCGACAGACCGTAGGCTCCGACGCATGCGCCATAGATCCATGGCACGCGGGCCTGCACGCAGGCTTCGTTGAGCAGGTGACGGGTGCGAAAATTGTCGGTGCCATCGAGGACCACGTCGACGCCGGCGACCAGCCGGGCGACGGTGCGCGCGTTGACCTCGCCGACCTCGGGTAGGAGGCGCACGGAGCTGTTGATGCGCGCCAGCCGAGCGGCGGCGGCGATGGCCTTTGGCGTGCAGGCGGCGGCATCGGCCTCATCGTAAAGACACTGCCGTTGGAGGTTGGACGACTCGACGAAATCGCGATCGATCAGACGCACCGTGCCGACGCCGGCACGCACCACCTGGTCGAGGATTGCGGTGCCCAGGGCACCGCAGCCGACCACCAGGACCGTCGCCGCCGCGAGGCGCTGCTGCCCGGCGAGGCCGATCGGCGCGAAGCGGATCTGCCGCGAATAGCGTTCGACGTCGCTCATGGGTCCACGCTTTGAGTTGTTGTTACCGTCGCGTTTTTCGTCGCCCCAGCCCCAGCTCCAACCCCAGCCCCCGGGGGCTGCATGATCATGGTCCGTGTCGGATAGGCGATGCTGATACCCGCCTGGCCGAGACGCGTGTGGACGGCCTTGACCAGGAGATGGCGCATGAAGTAGAAGGTCTCGATATCGCGGACGAACATGCTGACGCGGGTCTCGATCGACGATTCGGCGAAGGATACGAAACGCACCGCCGGCGGCGGATCAGCAAGGACCGCGTCGGGATGGGCGGCGGCGATCTCGGTGACTAAATCTCGCAGGACGCGCTCAACCTCTTCGAGATCGGATTCGTAGGCTACGCCCACCACCACGCCGAGGGCGAGGTGCGGCTCGGGCCGGCTGTAGTTGGTGACCACCGACTCGGCGAGGCGCTTGTTGGGGACCACGATGATGTTGTTGGCCATAGTGCGGATCGAGGTGTTGCGCCAACCGACGTCGATCACCCAGCCTTCGTTATCGGCATCGAGCTTGATGAAATCTCCTGGGCGGATCTGACCGGCGATCAAGGTATTCAGGCCGGCGAAGACATTGCCCAGCGTATCCTGCAGGGCCAAGGCCACGGCCAAACCGCCGACGCCGAGAGCGGTGAGAATGGGCGCGATCGAGATGCCCTCGGTCTGCAGGATGACCAGACCGCCGAGGGTGAAGATGGTCATCCGCGCCAGCAACGGGATGACCGTCGCTGAACCGCGGAAGGCGATGGACTGCGCGTAAAGCGTCAGGGCGCCGGTGGCGATGCGCGCCAGGGCGACGGTGAGCGACGCGATCACCAGGATTTCGACCAGACGGCTGACGATGGTCGCCAATACCGGCGGCAGCGGCGCCAGTTGCGCCGCGAGGTGCACGCCCATCAACGACACCCACAACCAGGTCAGGCCGCGCACCGCCCTGAGTACGATCTCGTCGCCCTTCCACGGCGTGGTCGCCGCCCAGCGCAGCAACCACACACGCACGACGCGATCGACGACCCAGCCGACGAGCACGCCGCCGGCGACGATCAAGCCGGGGAGCACCCAGGGATTAGCCAAGAGGTTGAAGGCGGTCTCGCTGCTCATGCAGGTTTGTCGGGGGATTCTCGTTACTACAAATGAAAAGAGCAGGTGTGGTACCGTGGCGGCGTTGTACGGGGATTGACCAGCGGATTGGGGGCTGGGGGCTGGGGGCTGGGGGCT
>JBIILZ010000064.1:0-23223 GCA_044338255.1 Planctomycetota bacterium
CTATGGGCCAACGGCCCGAACCATGACAGCCCAGGGCAACGCCCTGGGAATATGGCGTGGAATTCCATGAGCCCTGAAGGGGCGGCCGAACCGTGGAACAATGGTTGGGTCGCCCTTTCAGGGCTCGTCGCAGGTGTTGCCCGTTTACCCAGGGCTTTGCCCTGGGCTGAGGATGGGGCGGGCCGTTGGCCCTCATGATGGGCGTGGAACCAGGTCAATTGGGCAGCAGGCTGCTGCCCAATTGACCGCGAGAGGGCCAACGGCCCGACCCATGATAGCCCAGGGCAAAGCCCTGGGTATCCAGACGACGAACGAGCGAGCCCTGAAGGGGCGGCCGAAACGTGGGACGGCGGTTGGGTCCCCCTTTCAGGGCTCATTCCATTGTTTGCCCGTATACCCAGGGCGTTGCCCTGGGCTGGGGATAGGGCGGGCCGTTGGCCCTCACGATGGGCGTCTGGGGTGGTCATGCGGCCCCGGCCTCGGCGAGGTGGCGGACATCGATCTGGCCGGTGACGGCGGCGGAGATCAAGGCGGTGCGGCGTTCTTGGAGGAGCTCGATGGCGCGTTGGGCTTCGGCGGTGAGGGTATCAAATTTGGCCGTTTCAGCATTTATAAATGCAGAGACGGCCACTTGTTCCTGCATCGGTGGAACCGGAATAATAAAATTATTGATTTGTTCAGGGCTTATGTGGGGAACACTCACCCCGGTTGTATCGGGCAAAAAGTGGGCAATGAACATCTCAGATGAGATAAGATAAGAGCTAGCAAATAATCTGAATTAAGTTGCTTACCTACCTTGAGCGATGCAACCCGCTGAAGTAAGAGGCATGGCAAGTCGGATTCCTTCACCTTCGACACCCGAATGCCTTCGCTGATTAGTGGCCGATCCATGCCAATGACCACGTCTCCAACACGCATTTCGTAAACATCAAGACCATCTCTTGGTTCACGATGCCAATAAACCGTCTCTTCCCATTTAAGGCGAGAGACACCCACGTTTATTCCTCGAAGTAATCTCGTAGCGCATTCGTCCTCAGTAAAATCAGCAGATGGAAAGGCAAATCCAGAGAGAACTAAAATGTAGAAACCACACTTCCCCACCCTCCAATGCGCCGGCACATCCCCCAGCCATTCGATGCCGGACGGTTTCATGGGCGCAGTGGGATTCAGGCCCTTGGTGACGGCGTGGGAGATGACGGCCTGGCGTTTTTCTTTCAGCAGGTCGATCAACCGCTGCTGCTCTGCCACCAAGGCATCAATCTTCGTTGTTTCACGGTCCAGGAACGCGGCGATGCGGGTTTGTTCGAAAAGCGGCGGGGCAGTTACCTTCATCCCACCAACGAAATCCCAGCTAGCTCGTGGCATTTTAGAGCCAAAAGTCGATCCATCCACGATAGCAATAAACTCACGGTTCAAAATCTGATACTGGGCAAATCTACCAATCACGGACTCAAAGGGGCGCAAGACATGAAAGTCACCCACAGCTTCGCCTTGGGAAGTGGCAAGGTATGCTTTGGCCAGATAAGGACGAAGCTTTCCAAATAGAATGTCTCCCTTATTGAAGGCGACCCCTTCACCCTCAAACTCTGTTTCTGTTGGTAGAAATTGGCCAGTCCAGCCCTCGATGTTTTCAAGTGCAACAGGGTTTTCCCGTCTATCTGTTTTCTCGGTTAGTAAGCGCAGATTGTACTTGAGCGGCTTCACCTCCCAATGCTCCGGCACCTCCCCTAACCAGGGCACACCACTATCCTTGTACGCGGGATACCGTGGGAAACTCATGACCAATCTCCCAACACGGCATCATCCCCTCGCGAGGGCCAACGGCCCGCCCCATGACAGCCCAGGGCAACGCCCTGGGTTCGCAACCGAATAATCTCCGAGCCCTGAAAGGGCGACCTAATCGTGGGCCAACGGTTAGGTCGCCCTTTCAGGGCTAACCTGAATTCCGATTCGTAGACCCAGGGCGTTGCCCTGGGCTGTTGTTTGACCGGGCCTTTGGCCCTCCTGAAAACAAACTCCGGCACCTCCCCCAACCACTCCACGCCACTGTCCTTGTACGCAGAATACCGAGGAAAACTCATGACCGATCTCCCTGCGGCCTATCGCTGTTCTTCCTCTTGGGCAATTTTTTCGCGGTGTCTTCCAGCTGGCGCAGGGCCTCGGCTTCGCCTTCCGCTTCCAGATGGGCGCGACGACGGGCGGCGAACTGATCGTACGCTTCGGCTGCGATTTGGTCGGCATTCTCGCGGCTGACTTTGCCGGCATTGGGCAGCACGGCGCGGTCATTGAAACGCAGGAAGTCGTCGAGCTTGGTGGCCCAGTCCTGGAGGAAAACCTGCTTGCGACGGCGGGCCTGATCTTCGGCGTAATCCAGGAACATGACGACTACACGATTGAGTTCGCTGATTTCGGGCTCGGTGAGATAATTCTTGGCCACGGTCACATCGGCCTTGCTGACGACGCGACCCTTCCAGGCGGTCAGACCCATGTTGGGCTGATCGAGGTTGACGCGCTGGGCGATCAGTTCCGGCGCGGTCAGGCCGGTGGCGGCGAAGTGCAGTTTGTTCTGTACGGTCTGGAAGACGGTCTGGGTCACGGCTGCCTCCGGGGCGTAATCCGCCGCCAGGGCCAGGATATCGCGCACGCGCAGGTACATCCGTCGCTCGCTGGCGCGGATGTCGCGGATGCGCTCCAGCATCTCATCGAAATAATCCGGCACCCCAGGACCGGGCGGGTTTTTCAGGCGCTCGTCGTCCATGACGAAGCCCTTGACCAGGTATTCCTGTAAGCGCGCAATGGCCCATTGGCGGAATTGGGTGCCACGCTGACTGCGGACGCGAAAACCGACGGCCAGGATGGCCGCCAGATTGTAGTGGTCTATCTCGCGGGAAACGTGGCGATGACCCTCGGGTTGAACTATTCGGAATTTCCGAAGAGTTGCCTCGGCGGCGAGTTCGCCATCGGCATAAATCCCCATAATGTGTTCGTTTACGGTCGGAACGGTGACCTGGAACAGATCGGCGATCAGGCGCTGAGGCAACCAAATGGTGCCCTCATGAAACCGGCATTGGATGCGCGTCTGACCGTCCTCGGTCTGATAGAGGATGATGCCGGAATCGGGAATCGGGTCAGGGACGGGATCGTTCATTGGGTCAATCCGGCAATCATGCCCAGGATACGATCCGTGACGCCCTTCAACTCGGCGTCGATCTCGGCCAACGGCCGGGGCGGCTTGAAGACGTAGAAGTGCCGGTTGAACGGAATCTCGTAACCGACCTTGGTCTTGTCGTGGTCGATCCAGGCGTCGGGGGCGTGGGGCAGGACTTCGCGTTTGAAATAGGATTCTACATTCTCGCTCAGCGGCACGTTTTCCGTGTCGCGCAGGTCGGCGTTGGCCACCGGCTTGCCTTTGCCCGCGCCCTTGGTGCCGCGCACGATCTCGCCCGCAGCATCACGCTCGGGGCGCTCGACGGTGATAGTGCGGTAGCCGAAGTCCTCATTCTTGAAGACCCGGCTGATCGGCACTGGGCGGCCGTCTTTACCAGGGCCTTCGGCTGCGCCGGGGCGGCTGACCTCGGCGAAGTCGCCGAACAACTTAGTGATGTCCTCGATATGCGCAGGGCTCAGTTCCTTGCGTTTGCTGCCCAGACTCTTGCGCATCTTCTGCCACATGCCGCTGGCGTCGATGAGCTGAACCTTGCCCTTGCGGGCGGCGGGCTTGCGGTTGCTGACCACCCACACATAGGTGCTGATGCCGGTGTTGTAGAACATGTCGGTAGGCAGGCCGATGATGGCCTCGACCAGGTCATTCTCCAACATGTAGCGGCGGATTTCGCTTTCGCCCGAGCCCGCTCCACCGGTGAACAGCGGCGAGCCATTGAGGACGATGCCGAAGCGGCTGCCGCCCTCGGCGATCGAGCGCATTTTACTGACCAGGTGCAGCAGGAAGAGCAGCGAGCCGTCGCTGACCCGCGGCAGGCCGGGGCCGAAACGGCCGTTGAAACCCTTCTTGTCGGCCTCGGCACGGATCTCCTTTTCGATCTTCTTCCACTCGACGCCGAAGGGCGGATTGGACAGCATGTAATCGAAGTGCTTGCCGGGCAGGCCGTCGGCCGACAGCGTGTTGCCGAAGCAGATGTTGCCGATGTCCTGGCCCTTGATGAGCATGTCCGCCTTGCAGATGGCGTAGGATTCGGGGTTCAGCTCCTGGCCGTACATCACCAGGCGGGCGTCGGGGTTGTGGCTGGCGAGATGCTCGCCGGCGACCGACAGCATGCCGCCAGTACCGGCGGTGGGGTCGTAGAGCGAGCGCACCACGCCGGGCTTGGTCAGGGCCTGATCGTCCTCGATGAACAGCAGATTGACCATCAGGCGGATGACTTCGCGCGGGGTGAAGTGCTCACCGGCGGTCTCGTTGGAGAGTTCGGCGAACTTGCGGATCAACTCTTCGAACACCGCGCCCATCTGGGCGTTGCTGACCACCTCGGGATGCAGGTCGATGGTGGCGAACTTCTCGGTCACCAGGTACAGCAGATTGGCCTTGGCCAACCGGTCGATCTGGGTGTGGATCTCGAAACTCTCGAAGATGTCGCGCACCGCCGGCGAGAACGCCTGGATGTACGAGCGCAGGTTCTCGCCGATGTGGTCTTGGTCGCCCATCAGGCGCTTAAGGTCGAGGGGCGAGGTGTTGAAGAACAACTGGCCCGAGACCTTGAGCAGGAAGGGCTCGGGGTTCAGCCCGGCTGCAGTGCGCTTGGCCAACTCGGCCAGCACCGCCACCTTGGTCGGCTCCAGCACGCAGTCGAGGCGGCGCAGGACGGTGAAGGGCAGGATGACCTTGGCGTAGTCGGACTGCTTGTAGTCGCCGCGCAACAGATCGGCCACCGACCAGATGAAAGCAGACAGGCTTTGATCGGCGGGCTTGGGCTGAGGAATGGTGGACATAGCCGGTTTTTTGAGGGTTTTGGGGATCGGGGCGACGGGCTGCGCCGTAGCCTGAGTTGGCTTGGCACTTGCCCGCCGCACCGTGCCGCCACGGCCTTGGCCCTTCACCAACGTGCCATTGGCGATCAAGGCATCTCTGGCTGCGGTATAACGTACCTCGTCCCACCCCACGGCCTCGCGCAATGCGCCGTTGCCGATGGTCGAACCATCGGTTCGAATATGGGTGAGCAGAACTTCAAGATCGGTGGGTTTGGGCACGCAGGCAAGCTAGACAGCTAAGACGGCTTTGCGAGCCTGCAGGGTTTGTGGACCATCGCGGTGGGCTGATTCGCCCCAACTTAACCGACTAGCGGACTAAGGAACTGCGCAGGCGTTTGCGGGAATGATGGCATTCGTCGAGATGCGTAGGTACCAGCCGGAGGGCGAAACCCATTTTTTAAAGCACCTAATGCATTGCGTTGCTTCGAGCCGCGGCGCGATTGCTGCCGATCCCGCCGAGAGCGGTGATGCGCCGCGGGTTGAAGAAACGGGTGTTGGACATGGCCCTGGGTGATTTGCTTGCGCATACCCGGTTCGGATGAGCGATGTCCGGTCAGTGCGTGGGCGTGGGTTCCCGGGCTAGCGATCTGGTCGATCGCATGCGGTCATCTGGGTCCTCTTTGTTGGTCACGGTTTCATGCGGGGATGGCTGCCTCCACGGGTGTCTGGGTGCGCCGGTGATGTCGTAGTTGTTCCAGCATTCGCCGGCGATCCGCCGTGGTAGGAGGAGGAAGGGCCGGTCAGCGGGGCCATGGCGGCGGGCGTCTACCGTGGTCCCGGGACGAGCCAGGTCCGGCGTCAGGTAGCGCACCGTCGACGTGAGGCAGCGATGCCCCATCGCCCGCTGCAAGGTCACGATATCCATGCCACCACGCAGGCTGTGGATGGCGAAAGAGTGCCGAAGGCGGTGCGAGCTCACCGGCTCGGTGAAGCCCGCCCGTTCCGACGCCCGGCGCAGAGCGCCGTTGACTGTACCGGCCGGCCAGCAGCGGCTGCCGATCGATGCCCGGACGCCGCTCGAAGAACACATCCGTGGGGCGAAAGACCCGCCAGTGATCACGCAGTCGCGCGCGCAGGGTCGGGCTGCTGGTGACCTGGCGGCCATCGCCGCCCTTGCCGCACGGGATGCGGATCAACGGACGTTCGGGGTCGAAATCACGCACCCGCAGCGAGTTCGCCTCTGACACCCGCATGCCGGTCGAGAGCATGACCTGGAAGAACAGCCGGAACGACCGCTCCGATCAGGCGCCGGGCCTCTGCCGCCTCGAACCAGCGCGGCGGCTGGATGGCCACCCGCTTCGGCCGCAGACCACGCAGATCGGTCGGCAACTGCTGCATCTCCAGCCACGCCACCAGCGCCTGGAAGGTGACGTTGAACCACGACGCAGACAGCCCGAGCGCGTTGCCGCATTCGACCAGAAAATCATCGACCTGATCGGCGGTGATCGCCGCCGCCGGGACCTCGGCCTCGCGCAGGAACCGCGCCAGGATCGACACGTACCGGTCCTGAGTACCCGGTCGCTTGCCCTGCGACTGCAGGTGGCGTTGGAAGGAGATGAGAGGATGCTGGCTCATGGCCAATGCTCCGTGGCCCGGCCCGTGGGGATTCACGTGCGGGGCCACGGCAGCATTGGCTGTTCGACAGCGTCGGCAGTACGAGAGACGTAGAGCGTACAGTGCGCCCGTATGGCCGGGGCGGCCGGCTATGTCCAATACGTTGATTCCGCGGTACGGTCGCCCCGACGCGAGGTTATGGAGGTGGGCACGCGATCCATGCAATGTGGAATTCTATCGACTGTTTGTACCCATGGATTCCTAGGAGCCTATCGGAGATAGGCAACCGCGGATGGCAAAGGGATCGTGCGGCAGATCCAAGGCTGCAAAGCGGGCGGATAGCGGGAGCTATCTGACCGTTTTGCCAACGCCGGAGATGCCGTACGAGACCGAGTCAGCCGACCAAGCCTATCTCCGACAGGCTCCTAGGCTTTGATCTCATTCCGGTAGACCTTAGGGGAACGTTTGAATTTCTTCCTAAATTGCCGATAAAATCCACTGAGATCACCAAATCCGCAAGCCAGGGCCACCTCGGTGATTGGCATTTCCGTACGCATGAGGTGCCCCGCCCGTTCGAGACGAAGGCGTAGGATGCGCTGCAGTACGCTCTCCCCGGTCTTGCGACGTACCTGGGCGGTGAAGGCCCGATAGCTGAGGCGCGCGCGCGATGCGAGCTCGAGAATGCTGATGGGTTGGATACAGTGATCATCCAGCCAAGACAGTGTTTCGTCGAGACCATTATTAAAATCAGGCGTCGACTGTTCCTTCGCTGTTCTGGCTTCAATCTCCGCCAACACCCCCAGCAACTTCCCCCAGAGCGCGAGGCTGTCGGTATACCCGGATTCCCGCGTTCGATTTAGAATCGCACCGATCAAACGGATGATCGATTCCCGGGTGGGCTGGACGATCGGAAAACCCGTGGCCAAGGTTTGCTCCAGGCGCGGCCACCCCGGTCCGCAGGCGGATTCCAGGCGGGTTTGGCCCACGCATATGCCGGCAATCACGGCCGTGGATCCAGGCGGATCTACCATCCGGTGGCGAAGGCCTGCGGGCACCAACAGCAGCATGTCTTCGTGCAGGGGAACAATCGTCCCCTCGCGCTCGATGCCTGCGTTGCCTGCCAGGACGAGGATAAATTTGTGCCAAGGTTCCGAACGCCAGGGCATCGACCAGTCCGGAGCATGGCGACTGATGAAGGCCGCGATGCCCGCGTCACCAAGTTTAATAGGTACGGGCGAGTGCCGAGATTTCAGGCGCATGCCGGATCATCCAATAATAATTTGGTCATTTCAACCAAGATTTATCATTGTTACCAGATATAAAAGCCAACAGGAGCCTGATCTGCATGTCAAATACCTCGTTGTCACCGAGTGAATCCCTTCCATTCACCGTCCTGCGCCGGACCTGGCAACCGGTCATGAACGCCAGGGATCTCACGCCTGGAAAGCCGCATACGGTCACGTTACTCAATGAGCGCATCGCCGTGTGGCGCGACTCGACCGGGACTCCCTGTGCGGTCAAAGATCACTGTCCACATCGTGGTGCCCGATTCGGGATCGGGTCGGTCCACGGCAACGATATTGTCTGTCCCTACCATGGCTGGCGATTTTCCGGGCGCGGCGCCTGCACGGTAGTCCCGTCCTTGGGGACTTGCACGCCTCCCGCCGGATTTGCCATCAAGGGTTTCGAAGCTACCGAACGCTACGGATTCGTGTGGGTTCTGCTCGAAGGACCGGCCATCAGTCCGATTCCTGACATTCCTGCCTTTGAGGATCCGGCGTGGACTTATATCGTCGCGGACCCGATGGAGTTCGCCTGCGGGTACCGGCGTGAAATCGAAAACTACTTGGATATGAGCCACTTTGCGTTTGCCCACGCGTCCAGCCTCGGAACGGCGGCAAGTCCGATCATTGATCGATTCGAAGTCCACGACCATGAAGATGGATTCCGCATGGAGGCTGAATTCCCTGCCCTCGACGGCGCGGACGCGCATCTTTCCCGTCTACAATCAGCCCATCATCGCAGTCAACGGTGCCACCTCCCGAATGTCACGACCATTCGTCAGCAATGGCCGGATGGAAATGCCCGGGTCCTGGTCCATGTCCCGAGTCCGATCACACCGACGTCCTGCCGTGTATTCTGGTCCGTCGCCATTTCACCGAATTTTGACGGTCCCCCACCCGCGGATCAGCTGCGTTTCGCCGTTCATGTCCTGGATGAGGATCGCCGGATGTGCGAAAATCAGGATCCTCCCGAGGTGCCCATGGAGGTCGAGGAGTGTCGGCTTGTCCCAGCGGATCGACTAGCAACGACGTTTCGTCGGACATTCAAATCCTTCTGCATCAATAACGCACCGTAGAGCATAAGGCGGGATCGCCGACGCTCTGTCTGGCTGGGACGGTGGCACGAGTTCGTGTGGCGCTGATGCCGTGTCGTCGGCTGGAGCCACCCCAGTGATGAGGATACCCTCAGAGGTTGTGAAGAAACATAACCAAGGACTGGATGGTTATCGGAAAGTGGCAGCAAGGATGACTTCACTCGCAATAGCAGCGCTATTGCGAGTGGAGTCAGACGCCGCTGACGCCTGCCGAGACCCCCGTTCAGACCGCCGGGCACGCTGGGATCCGAAGCAGGCAAAGGGCCTGCTGAGTGTAAGGTTTTTTTCACAACCTCTCAGGCATGAGCCATCTCCACACCGCTATCAGCGCGGCGGCCTTGACATCAGATTGACGAGGCGGATGAGACGGCGGTGTTGGGAAGATCACAGGAAGGGCCGCCTATTCATGGCGGCAAGCATGACTAGGAGCCTGTCGGGAATAGATGACCGAGGATGGCGAAGGCATCGTACGGCAGATCCAAGGCGGCAAAGCGGGCGGATAGCGGGAGCTATCTGACCGTTTTGCCAACGCCGGAGATGCCGTACGAGACCGAGTCAGCCGACCGATTCTATTCCCGACAGGCTCCTAGGTTCGCCGGGGAATCGCCCGAGCTTTATCGGAGAGCGACGATCGCCGTTTCTTTTCAGAACAATTCACCGGACGGCTGCCAGGGTATTGCATGAATTCACACAACAGAAGTCTTATTCGATACAAGACGAAGAAGAATTGGTTCGATCGTTGCGTAAACATACGTTCGATGTCGAGTCCGGTAATTGGTACCATCATCTTCTTCATCAACGATCGCCGTCTCTTTTCAGAACGATTCACCGGACCGCTGCCAGAGTATTGCATGAATTCACACAAATAAAGTCTCCTTGGATACAAGATGATAATTGATTTTATCGCTGCCTAAACATACCGTCAACGTCGAGCCCGGTAATTGGTATCATCATCTTCTTCAACTCTCACGAGAAAGGCGGAATCAACCATGATACCACGGAGATCAGCTCATCTGGCGATGACGGCTTTTACCCTAAGCCTATTTCTTTGTTCCTGTGGCGGCCAGGATACGATTCCTGCATCGACTGAAGTGGGAAGCGAGACCGCGGCCAGGCCGGCCATCGGCCAGGACACCGCGACCAACACTCCAGGAACGCCAGCCAATCAGGGCGATCCTCGCACCGATGTTCCGGTCGCCACCGATGCCGAGCGCGAGGCGGCCACGGTTCTCGCCAAGCATCTGGATATGGATCGTCCCGGCATGGAACCCTTCCGCGCCGCCCTCGCGCGCCGCGACCATCGCGGCCTTCTCGCGCTGTTCCGCGAGCGCCTGGTGAAACGCCTGCGGGCAACCGACTATAGCAGGGAGAAACCGAGGGTCGAGACGCTCCGGACCTATACCTCCGATGCCGAGATGATGCTCGGACGGATGACGCCGGAGCAGTATAAAGCGGCCTACAAGCGCGAGTGGCGGGACGAGTTCTCGAAGATATCCCCGGAAGATTTCCCGCTCCTCCAGGAGGCCGGGCTCATGGCTCCCCTTGGTACTCCGGTCCGCTGGCTGGGGGCGCAGGGCAACACCGATCGCGTGGGCTACTACATGGGGGCCTGGGGCGGTGGCGGCTGGTGCTACAACACCGCCCTGGTGGACGCCTGGTGGTGGAGCGGCAAGACCGAATACAAAGATCGCTGGCTGGAGGTCACCGGCGGGTATCTCCACGAATTCTTCACCAAGTCGACGAGGGAGAAGCTGAATGCACTGGGTGTCAAACCCAATGCCTTCTTCCACCTGCATACGGCCTGGCGCGTTCAGGCCTTGCTCTCCTCCCTGGCCCTCATCTGCAAGTACCCGGATCATGCGCAGGAGCCGCCCAAGCATGACTGGATGAACCATTACCCCTCCGAGGCGCTGCAGAAGGAGTTCATGGCCGCCGGGGCTCCGATGACCGCAGAGCTCACGGTGGAACAGCTTGAGGCAATCCCTGCCGTCCCTCTGGCCTGGATCGCCATCGGCATGGTGGACGAACTGGCCCCATTCCTCGTCGAGGCGTACGTCACCGGCGACTACTTTTTCGCCAACCAAAATTACGACGGCATCGTATCCGTAGCAACGGTTGCCTATCTCTTTCAGGAACTCAAGGCCGCGGGGGATCTCGGGGCGACGGCCGATCGGGCATTACCGTGGTGGGCGGATCGCGTGATCTTCCGGGATGGCGGCCCCCTGGAGCAATGCTGGGGTTACAGCGGTGGCTACTCGAAGTCCTTCGCCGGACTCGTCGGCCGCTTCGAGGCGCTGGGCCACAAGGCCGCCTGGATGGACGAGATCGGGAAGCTCTCGAGCCTGACGGCGGCCTTCTGGGACGGGCTGCAGGCGCCGCGGGGGATCCTGCCTTGTGTCGGCAATCTCAAATACGGCTCCCTGGCTCCCACCGGCAAGGCCGATCCTCAGGTATCGACCTATTTCCCCTTCAGCGGCTATGCGGCGCTACGCACCCCGGGCACGGCGAAGGACCAGCTCTACCTAATGTTCGCCAACTCCCGGCGCTCGGTGGGGCACAAATCCCCGAACACCGGCTCCATCCATGTCAGCGCCTACGGGCGCGACCTGATCGTTCCGGGCGGATCGCCGTCCTACAGCCTCACCCCTCCGGAAGGGAAGGCCGAGGAGGCCGCCTTCGACAACTACGCGGCGGAGCATTCGACCCTGAAGAACAGCACCATGGTGGTCAATGGCCTGAGCCAGGCCTCCACCGACCGGGGACGCTTCAACGAATTGCTCGACTCGGCCTCCAAGGTTCCGGTCCATGCCCGCTGGCTGTCGGATCCGGAGTTCGACTACGTGGAATCGCGTTGGTGCGGCTATGAACGGCGCATGAGTAACAGCATGAGTGCGCCGGTCGAGGAGCGCATCCCGGACATCGAACACCGCCGCCGGGTGGTCTTCGTGAAGCGGGCGGGCCTGTGGTTGATCACCGACCTCATGACCTACAGCGATGCCCTGGAGCCCCAGGGGAAGGCACGCGGTGGGATGTACTCTTTGGAGGACCGTCAGCCCGCCAAGGCGTCACCGTCGCCCTACCGCTTCACGCAGATCTGGAACATGGCTCCGCCGCCCGACGAGAAACGGCATCATGCCGGATTCACCGAGGGACAGGTCGTCGTCGATAAAGACGCCCGCCGCATCCGCACCACGGATCCGTCGGGGGCGAACGTCGAGCTGTTGCACTTCATCGGCCGGGACCTGCGCTACGAGAAATATTTCGGCCTCAAGAACCCCAAGCAGTATCTGGGTTGGATGGTCGACGGAAAAGGCGCTCCGGCCACGCCACGGGTGGATGTCCACGCCGTCTGGGAACAGAGCCGGGAGGAACTTGTGGCCGGCAAGGCGGTCCCGCTGGTGACGGTCATCGCGCCCAGCCGCACCGCCACCTCGATCATCAAGGAGGTGAAAGCGCGCGTCGAACAGGAGGGCCGGATCGCCGGCTGCGAGCTCATCGGCGTGGATGGGAGCGCCATCACGATGCTGGCGAGCGCCACGCCGTCGAGGCTCACATCGGGAAAGTTCGCCGCCCATGCCGAACTGCTGGTGCTGATGCGTGCGCCAGGGGAAACCGTCCAGCGCGGGATCGTCCTGGGCTGCCAAGGTCTGAGCGTGGGCGGCAATTACGATGCCTGGCACCCGGTGGAGACACCCGACTTCGAGTTCAGCTTCGATGGCAAGAAGATCCAGTTCGTCGCGGCTATCACGGTGCCAACCGGGGATCCAGCCGTGTTGAAGGCGAGCGGGTCGAAGTGACAGCCATTGGCAGGTCATTGTACCGCAAGCAGGAACCTGGTCCTGCCCTTTTGCAAATCCATTTTCACCACAGGCAGCCGGATCGACTTATTGCGCTGCTGAGGAGTTATGCATGAAATCTCGATACTTCGTCTTCGCCTGCGTGAAAACCATGGCGCTGATCACCGCGCTCGGCTCCTGCAGCCACAAGGAAAGATCGGATAATCCATCGATGCAGCCACGAGATCCGGCCGTAGGCGATGCCGTCATCCACAGCGACGCGACTGCCAGCCCGGATGCGACCGCCAGCAGGGCGGTTGCCCCGGCGGCTCCGGTCACTGCCAGAACGGAGCCGGAGAAGACGAACATCACCGCCGACGGAGGAAATCCAACTGCCGATGCCCTCATGAACGACTTGTCGTCGAAGGAACTCACCAGACTCCACACCGCGACCGAAGCCCTGGTCGCTCGCGGCGCCCAGGCCGTTCCCGCGCTGGCCATCCGCCTGGCATCGGAGCCGGACCTGGCGATACGCCTGAAGATCTGCGAAGTTCTCGCCCGCCTTCGGGGCAATGCGGCCGCAGGCTTGCCGGCGCTGGAAGCCGTCGTGGTCTCCGACCGTGGCCCTGCCCGCGAAGTCGCGGCACGGGCCATGAACTGGATCCTTTGCGACCAGCCCAGCGGCCAGGCGCCTGCGGACTCGCCGGACTGGAAGCGGATCGCATCCGCGCTGCTTGCCGATCTCAGCGCCCCGGATCCGAAGGTGCGGGACGGCGCTGCGCGGTCGGTAGCCTTCCTTGCGCCCTGCCTCGATGCAGCGAACCGGGAGCTGCTGATCCCCGTGCTCATCGCGCTCACCGAAGACTCAACCGTTGAGCAGCATTCGGCTACCTATGCGTTCATCCCCACCACCTCAAGTCGTCCCGTCGCCGAAGCGGCGGCCTGGGCGCTCGAGCAATTCGGTCTCGGCGAACCGCGCATCGCCGCCTGCCTGCAGGTCTTTTACGGCAAACCTTTTTTCGCCGGACTCGATCTCTCCAGGCCGGAGCTGAAGGATATCTCCGCCTTGGTCGCCGCCGGCGATTACGGGACAGCCCTGCGGCTCTACAAGCGGATGTTCCTCGAACGCCTGGCCAAGCTCGAATTCGGCGAGCCCTGGGACTGGGGCCGGGCCGGCGATGTCAAACTGCTGCTCTCGAACCACCTCAAGGCTGCCCAATATGCGGCCAAGACCGGCGTCACCCGCTACGTCGGGGCGCCCGGGGCCATGGACTGGTTCATCGACGAGCCGCAGAACAATTGCTGGCCTGAATTCACCCACCGCATGACCTGGACCGGATATCTCCTGAAGTCGTCCGAGCCGGCGGGATTCGCTAAGACCGGGAACCCGGATTGCCTCCGTCTGTGGCTGGGCGCCTTCAGCGACTTCGATTCCAATATCCGCCACCAGTTCGCGATCGCTAAGGAGCAGTACACCGGGATCGGGATTGGCAACGTGTGGTGGGGCCATGACGGCGGCGTTTTCGGCTGGCTGCTGCAGCAGGCCTTCCGGCTCGAGGCGCGACTCAACGGCTTGGCTCTGGCGGCGCGGACCCATCCCCAGGCGACCGATGCCGTGCTCTCCGAGATCGTCCTCGCCAAGTTCCTCATGGCCACTACCAAGGACATGGACTATATCGTGCCATGGCTGACGAATAGGAATGTGGTCGCGGAGACCAGGGTGCCGGCCAACCAGCTCATGCATGGGGTGAACGCCGTGATCAAAGGGCGCATCGCCCTGGCTGACTTCAAACAGGCGAGCGGGTGGTCTGCCGGCATCACCACCTATATCGACATGATGCCGATGTATCCGGACGGGACGGAACTAGAGCAGGCCTTCTGGTACAACGGCGGAGTCATCGAATTCGCAAAGAAGTTCGAGGAGACCTTCCCCTCAAACGAGAACGTCGAGCGGATGAAGCGCATGGCCGTCTATGCCATGCGCTTCCTGGCCTGCATCGCACGTCCGAATGACGGTACAACGCCCGGCGAAGCCAAGACCCATAAGCGGGTATCCATGCCTGCCGGGTATGATGACCAGCTGACCAGGCTGATCACCAGCCGTCTGGACGAGAACAGCGGGGCACAGCAGAAGCTGGGCGTACAGCCGCCGGGACGGGACGTCACCACCCCGGCCCCGGCCGCATCAGGAAGTTCACTCTCGGCACCGGTTTTCGATTCGGTGGCCTTCCCCTACAGCGGCTACTACATCTTCCGCAATGGATGGGCGCGCGAAGCGATCCACCTCTACTTAAAGGGCGGACGCAAAGGTACCGGCCACAGCGCTGCCACTTCGAACCAGATCCAGCTCACCGCCTGGGGCCGGATCCTGCTGACCCGGGGCGGATCAGGGCTATACGGGCCAGGGCCATTTCCCGGCTATGACGAATACATCAATTCGTCGTTCAGCTACAATACCATCACCGTGGATGGCAAGACGCAGGCGAACCCGGGAATGCCGCTGCAGAAGACTCCCGTAGCCTGTCGCTGGCTCACCTCGCCGGCCTTCGATTTCGCCGAGGGACGGCACGAGGCCGGTTACGATGGCGTCGCGGATCCGGTCGTACATGCACGGCAGGTCATCTTCCTCAAGAAGGCTGGTATCTTCCTGGTACGCGACCGGATGCAGGCGGCCCAGGAGCACACCTATGCCCAAACCTGGTGCCTAGCGAAGGATTTCACCCCGGCGCAGGTGCAGTGCGATGGCGCCGCCCAGGCCGTGCGCACCCAGGATCCGAACGGCCCGAACTTGGAGATCCTCCACGTCGGCGGGGCAACGGTGACCTACTCGACCAGTCATGGAGAGAAGACGCCAGTCGTGCGCGGCTGGCGGGACAAGGAGTTCCCGGCGGTGGATGTGGTTGCCTCCTGGCGCGGGACGGAAACGCAGCTGCTCACGCTCCTGTGTCCGTCCGGACCACAAGGGACGCCGATCGCATCGGTGGAGCGCCGCGCCATCGATGCCGCCTCCACCTTCGCCATCCACCTCAAGGATGGATCGAGGATCGAGGGAAGCTGCACCATGGGCACCGCCAAGACCCTGTCTGCCGGTGGCTGGACCGCCACCGCCGAAGTCCTCCTCGCGCATCTTCAAGCGGACGGAACCGCCCAGGTCCTGGCCCTCGGATGCAAGGAGCTCAAGCGTGATGGACGTCTCCAGCAGTTGCCCCCCGACGCCATCTTTTCGGCCAAAGGTGATAACATCGGGGAGATCCGCGAGATCCGGGTCCCGACCGGCTTCTCCTGGCACGAAGACGGCGAACGCAGCTACCCTCTTTATGATCGCGAGAATACCTGGTCTACGGGACTCGATCGCCGCTGACGTACACCATCGAGCTCCACGCAAAGAGCATGAGAAATGAACGATAATCCGTTCCTCGGCGTCTTATTCCACTGGCTCGGCGGCCTCGCCTCTGGCAGCGTCTACGCCCCCTATCGCTGCGTCAAAAAGTGGGCCTGGGAAGTCTATTGGCTGGTCGGAGGTGTCTTTTCCTGGGTTCTGGTTCCATGGATTCTGGCGCTGTCGATGACCGAGGATCTCATCGGGGTCCTCGGCCGCCAGAGCGCCTCGAGCCTGTGGTGGACCTATTTCTTCGGAGCATTGTGGCGAGACAAGGTACTGCGTTGGGACATCACCACCTTGAAGGTGGTGTGTCACCTTAAATGACGCCTGTGAGCAGTTACCCACATTCTTCATCCCTGCCATCCGGACCGATTCCGGGCGCCACCAAGAAACCATTCATGAAATCGCGATACCCCATCATCGACTACGTGAAGGCCCTGGCACTGATCGCCGTGCTCTGCTCCTGCAGCCAAAAGGAGAAGCCGGATCCTTCGCCGGCGAAGCCGGGGGATGCGGCGGTCGGCCCTGCTGCCGTCAGCAGCGGCGACGCGACTGCCAGCCCGGATGCGACCGCCAGCAGGGCGGTTGCCCCGGCGGCTCCGGTCACTGCCAGAACGGAGCCGGAGAAGACGAACATCACCGCCGACGGAGGAAATCCAACTGCCGATGCCCTCATGAACGACTTGTCGTCGAAAGAGCTCGCCCGACTCCACACTGCGACCGAAGCCCTGGTCGGTCGCGGCGCCCTGGCCGTTCCCGCGCTGGCCATCCGCCTGGCATCAGAGCCGGACCTGGCGATACGCCTGAAGATCTGCGAAGTTCTCGCCCGCCTCCGGGGCAATGCCGCCGCGGGCTTGCCGGCGCTGGAGGCCGTCGTGGTCTCCGACCGTGGCCCTGCCCGCGAAATCGCGGCCCGGGCCATGAACTGGATCCTTTGCGACCAGCCCGGCGGCCAGGCGCCTGCAGCATCGCCGGACTGGAAGCGGATCGCATCCGCGCTGCTTGCCGATCTCAGCGCCCCGGATCCGAAGGTGCGGGACGGCGCGGCGCGGTCGGTGGCCTTCCTGGCGCCCTGCCTCGATGCGGCGAATCGGGAGCCGCTTATTCCCGTGCTCATCGCGCTCACCGAAGACTCGACCGTTGAGCAGCATTTGGCCACCTATGCGTTCATCCCCGCCACCTCCAGCCGTCCCGTCGCCGAGGCGGCGACCTGGGCACTCGAGCAGTTCGGTCTCGACGAACCGCGCATCGCCGCCTGCCTGCAGGTCTTTTACGGCAAGCCTTTTTTCGCCGGACTCGATCTCTCCAGGCCGGAGCTGAAGGATATCTCCGCCTCGGTCGCCGCCGGCGATTACGGGACAGCCCTGCGGCTCTACAAGCGGATGTTCCTCGAACGCCTGGCCAAGCTCGAAATCGGCGAGCCCTGGAATTGGGGCCGGGCCGGCGATGTCAAACTGCTGCTCTCGAACCACCTCAAGGCTGCCCAATATTCGGCCAAGACCGGCGCCACCCGCTATGTCGGGGCGCCCGGGGCCATGGACTGGTTCATCGACGAGCCACAGAACAATTGCTGGCCAGAGTTCAGCCACCGCATGACCTGGACCGGATTTCTCATGAGGTCATCCGAACAAGGGGGATTCGCCACGACCGGGAATCCGGAGTGCCTCCGTCTGTGGCTGGGCGCCTTCAGCGACTTCGATTCCAATATCCGCCACCAGTTCGCGATCGCCAAGGAGCAGTATAGCGGGATCGGGATTGGCAATGTGTGGTGGGGCCATGACGGCGGCATTTTCGGCTGGCTGCTGCAGCAGGCCTTCCGGCTCGAGGCGCGAATCAACGGCTTGGCTCTGGCGGCGCGGACCCAGCCGCAGGTGACCGACGCCGTGCTGTCCGAGATCGTCCTCGCCAAGTTCCTCATGGCCACTACCAAGGACATGGACTACATCGTGCCATGGCTGACGAATAGGAATGTGGTCGCGGAGACCAGGGTGCCGGCCAACCAGCTCATGCATGGGGTGAACGCCGTGAGCAAAGGACGCATCGCCCTGGCTGACTTCAAACAGGCGAACGGGTGGTCTGCCGGCATCACCACATACATCGACATGATGCCGATGTATCCGGACGGGACGGAACTGGAACAGTCCTTCAATTATAACGGCGGGGTCATCGATTTCGCGAAAAAGTTCCAGGAGATCTTCCCCGCGAACGAGAATGTCGAGCGGATGAAGCGCATGGGCGTTTATGCCATGCGCTTCCTGGCCTGCATCGCACGTCCGAATGACGGTGCAACGCCCGGCGAAGCCAAGATCCATAAGCGGGTATCCATGCCTGCCGGGTATGATGACCAGCTGACCAGGCTGATAACCAGCCGTCTGGACGAGAACAGCGGGGCACAACAGAAGCAGGGCGTCCAGCCGCCGGGACGGGAGGTCGACACGCCGGCCACGTCCGTGGCCAGCGGCTTGCCTTCGGTACCGGTCTTCGATTCGGTGGCCTTCCCCTACAGCGGCTACTACATCTTGCGCAACGGATGGACGCGAGATGCAATCCACCTCTACCTGAAGGGCGGACGCAAAGGTACCGGCCACAGCGCTGCCACTTCGAACCAGATCCAGCTCACCGCCTGGGGCCGGATCCTGCTGACCCGGGGCGGATCAGGGCTGTACGGGGCAGGGCCTTTTCCCGGCTATGACGAGTACATCAACTCGTCGTTCAGCTACAATACCATCACCGTGGATGGCGAGACGCAGGCGAACCCGGGAATGCCGATGCAGAAGGCTCCCGTAGCCTGTCGCTGGCTCGCCTCGCCGGCCTTCGATTTCGCCGAGGGATGGCACGAGGCCGGCTACGATGGCGTCGCGGATCCGGTCGTGCATGCACGGCAGGTCATCTTCCTCAAGAAGGCTGGTATCTTCCTGGTACGCGACCGGATGCAGGCTGCCCAGGAGCACACCTATGCCCAGACCTGGTGCCTAGCGAAAGATTTCACCCCGGCGCAGGTGAAGTGCGATGGCGCCGCCCAGGCGGTTCGCACGCAGGATCCGAACGGCCCGAACTTGGAGATCCTCCACGTCGGCGGGGCGACGGTGACCTACTCGACCAGTCATGGAGAGAAGACGCCAGTCGTGCGCGGCTGGCGGGACAAGGAGTTCCCGGCGGTGGACGTGGTTGCCTCCTGGCGTGGGGCGGAGACGCACCTGCTTACACTCCTGTGCCCGTCCGGACCGCAGGGGACGCCGATCGCATCGGTGGAGCGCAATCTCATCAGGGATGCCTCCACCTTCGCCATCCACCTCAAAGACGGATCACGGATCGAGGGAAGCAGCGCCCGGGGCGGCGCGACGACGCTGTCTGCCGGTGGCTGGACCGCCACCTCCGAACTCCTCCTCGCGCATCTTCAATCCGACGGAACCGCCCAGGTCCTCGCGCTTGGATGCAAGGAGCTCAAGCGGGATGGACGCATCCAGCAGTTGCCACCCGACGCCGTCTTTTCGGCCAAAGGTGGTAACATCGGGGAGATCCGCGAGATCCGGGTCCCGACCGGCTTCTCCTGGCACGAAGACGGCGAACGCAGCTATCCTCTTTATGATCGCGAGAATACCTGGTCTACGGGACTCGATCGCCGCTGACGTGCACCAATGAGCTCCACGCAAAGAACAGAAAAAATGAACGATAATCCGTTCGTCGGCGTCTTATTCCACTGGCTCGGCGGCTTCGCCTCTGGCAGCTTCTACGTTCCCTATCGCTGCGTCAAAAAGTGGGCCTGGGAGGTCTATTGGCTGGTCGGGGGGATTCTTTTCCTGGGTTTTGGTTCCATGGATCCTGGAGCTGTCGATGACGTAAAATCCCAGCCGTATCCTCGGACGCCAGAACGCCTCCACCTTGTAGTGGACCTATTACTTCGGCGCATTGTGGCGAAACAAGGTACTGCATTGAGATACACCACTTTCAAGGTGGTGTGTCACCTTGAATGCCAACCTTGAATGCCAGCTAGGCGGCCGCCAGCTATCCCAGCGGTCACGCGACCCGCGAAATGCTTGATGGCCCGATCCTCGCCGAACTGGTACCGGAACCCCGGGATGCCCTGATCCAACGTGGCGAACAGATCGACTGGGATCGGGTCATCGCTGAGGTCCACTTCCCGAGCGATGTCGCCACCGACCGGGTTCTTGGTCAGATCCTGGCCAGGGTTCTGCTGGGCAAACCTGAGTTCCGCCGTCGCCCGGAGCCAGTTCGGTAGGAGGTAGACGCAGCCGAGAGCAAGAGGGAAAAATCTGAATATTTCCCCGAGAATCTATCTCATGGTCAACGTAAGTGCTTTATTGATGTTTTAGTGTGGGACAAAGTCGACCCAGTTTTGGGGTAGGACGTCAATATGAACACGTACTCTAGGTGACTGGCCGATCGGTCGTGATCTTGGTGAGATTAACGAACTGAAGGATTTCAGGCGTCAAGGCGAAGCGCCGCCAAGCCATGCTGAACAAGTAGGGGTTCAAGTCTGATATTGGACGAAATTCTACACCCGGTGCGGGCATGTTGCTGACGGGTTCGGGGAAAATGCTGATGCCGAATCCGGCTTCGACCAGTGCCAGTGCGCTGGGTGCTCGATCCACCATGCGCTCGATGCGGGGATCAATGCTTAGTTCCCGAAATTGTTCGATCAGCCAGCTGTTATAAAGGGGAGCGCTTGTTGAGTTGGTCATGATCCAGGAAAGTTTTCCCACGTCAGTCGGTGAAATGGTTTTCTTGGTCAGCAATGCGTGTCCACGAGGCAAGGCTATCATCAACGGGTAAGATCCAATGGTCTGACAAATGAGATCGGGATGTGCCTCCGCGCTGATCATGCCGGCAAAGCCAATATCAATCGATCTATTGCGGAGGGATTCAACCTGCTTGGTTGGACCCATTTCCTGAAGGTCCAGATCAACACGAGGATACCGTTGGTGAAATCGCCGCAGGATTTCCGGCACTGAGTGATGGGATAAACTGCCAATGAATCCGATGCGGATGCTGCCTTCATCGCCCTGGGCCGCGCGTCGGGTGGCGAATACGGTGTGTTCGACATGGGCGATGGTTCGCCGCGCCTGTTCGATGAAGACTGAGCCTGCATTGGTGATGTGAACGCCATGGGTATTGCGCTCAAACAGGGTGATGCCCAGTTCTTTTTCCAGATCGATAACCTGTTTGCTCAGGGCTGGCTGGCTGACGTGGAGACGAACCGCCGCCCGGGTGAAGCTTAGGGTTTCGGCAACCGCAATGGCAGTGGCGAGATGACGAAGGTCCATAATTGGTTATAACTGGAAGTTATAACTGTACAAACGAATAAGTCTTAGCGGTCGAAATCTGTGTTCATACGATTTGGCCATGCACAACCCCAATAACCATAACTCGATCACCGGGCAATCGCCCCTGATCGAGCGTTCTTCGTCCCCCACCATATCCGCCCAAGTGGCGCAGGAGTTTCTACCCATGTCACGCAACACCGTCGGAGACTTCATGCTTCATTCCATCTCAAAGCTCATTCCCTTATTCGCCATTGCAACCCTGAGTCTTCAAGGCACCGCTGCAATAGCGGCCGACCTGCCAACTTCTGACGCCGTGCAGAAGGCCTTGCGGACGATTGTGGCCGAAAAAAATGGCGGATTTGGTCTGCACATGTGGGCGACCGTCGTCAATCGGGATGGCGAGGTGGTTTTGGTCACCATGTCGGGACAAGACCGTGGCGATCAGTGGCCGGGCAGTCGGGTTATTTCCGCACAAAAAGCGAATACCGCGAACGCCTTCAGCTTGCCTGGACTTGCCCTATCGACGGCGCAACTCTATTCAGCAGTTCAACCTGGAGCGTTTGCATTTGGTCTGCAAGAAAGCAATCCGGTTAATCCCGCGGTCGCTTATGACGGTAATGCCGCAGATTTCGGCACGACCAAGGATCCGATGATCGGGAAACGCATTGGTGGATTGAACGTCTTCGGCGGCGGTCTCTCGCTGTATGGGAACGACGGGAAGCTGCTGGGAGGTCTTGGTTTGTCTGGCGATAGTTCCATTACTGATCATATCATCGCATGGAAATTACGTCATGCCCTTGACCTGGATCATATCCCTGGAGGTGTCAGCCCATCTGGCGACGACAACATGGTGATTGATATTCAGAACAACAAGAGTGCGAGTGGGTGGGGGCACCCTGCGACCACAGCTGAGGCCACGGCCTTGGTCAACGCTTTGCCAACCTCCGCGCCAATCCCGAAAAAGAAATAATCGAGAAAAGTGCAATTGGAGCGCGCCGGCTGCGTTGTTTCAAGCCGCGACATGGCGCTGCCATGCCGCGGCTTGAAGCGCCTTGAATCTGCGCACCACTTGCGTTAGCGGACACACCTGTTGGGAGAATCTCAGTAACTCTCTTACCCCCGTCGTTTCACAACGAGGCAAGCCGCCTGTCTTGTCCATCTTTTAACCCATCACAGCTGCCAAAAGACCTTCGCGAGCCTTAAAAAGTCGGTTCAAAGATGGCTTCGATGATCGAAGTCCAACTGTAAGCCTTGTTCCCAAAACCGCAGTTGTGGCCCATCTCCATCGTTGCGCGACGCTCGGCATGGCGCTGCCATGCCGTCGCATCACGCGCCTTGGAGATGGACCACACCTGCGGTTTTTGCATCACCAGATGGGCGCCCTGGGCAAGGTGGTGCCTGGACGACAAATGCCGACGTGTCCTGGGGTCTCTATCGGCTAACTCCGTTTTCCAGGGTTAACCAGCGCAGGAAGCCCGCGGAGATCGATAGCCATGCCTCCGACGGGACCGCGATCGATCTGGCAGGTATTCACGACGATGACCCCGCCGCGCTTCTGGAACACAGAGGCAGAAATCGCTGGGGCGTCAGCCACATTCCGGGCCAACCGGTCCTCGGCCCAGACGATCACGACGCCGTACCCACCCTGACCGAATCGACGGAGGCAGGCCAGCAATCCCGGCCGTTTGGCAAAGGACTTGCCGCTACGCCCGGGATCGCTGCAGATCTCGGTAACGGTCAAATGCATTGCGTTGCTTCGAGCCGCGGCGCGATCGATGCCGATCCCGCTCCAGGCGCCATTGCGCCGCGGGTTGAAGAAACGGGTGTTGGACATGGCCCTGGGTGATTTGCTTCCGCATACCAGGT
>JBIILZ010000159.1:0-6877 GCA_044338255.1 Planctomycetota bacterium
AACCTCATCGCCATGGTCTATCTCATTGCCGGCAGACTCCCGTTGCCGGCAATCAAATAGGCCCCCGCAACCCCGAACTGACTATGCCAGTGCGAGTTTATGTACCCACACCAAACAGCGAGGAGCCGGAAATCCAGTTAACACCAGGTCAAGATCCACGTGAAGGAAAGGACGGAACAGAGCAAAGGAGAATTGGTGGTGCGCATGTTGAAAACTTACGGATAAGATTTAATGAAGGATCCGGAAATTTTTTCGACCCAGCGCCCGACCCAGCGTTGAATCGGATTCCTTTCGAGCCACGTGAGGGGATGCTGTGGCGGCCGCCAGGTGTTTTGTTTGATGAATTGAACCGACTTCCTGCTGATTCTATTTTAATCATATCGGAAAGAGAATCTGCAAAGCATATACAGTTCTACGTTCGAAATAAAAAGATATATGGCGCTATAACATTTATTGCCCAGGGATATGACTGGAAGAAGTTTCAGTATGACATGGACATTGACGGCATCGTCAATGATACTGGTTCCCCAGCCTTGTATCAGCGCGACCTCAACGCCAAGGATGCTGGAGTGATGCAGCAGTATCCTGAAATGCCGCCGCTGATCGTGCCTGGTGATGTCATTAAACCGTAGCGTCCAGTACCATTTCGATCAAAGGTGATAGCTAACGGACTTGGCGTCCTGGGTGCCTCTTTCTCAATCGCACGACGGCATTATACAGACATCGTCACTGTACGTCCAAACAACCTTAAACCGGTGTCAACTTTTCGGGTGGAAGATCAGATCTCTGATCCCTTTTCTGGTTGACGGATATCCAATGCGGATATCCTAGGCCGAGATGAATACCGAGACCGTGGTTTTTCAGGTTGGCAATAGCCTCGCAGTGCGCCTGGTGGGTGACTGCAAGCTGCCCCGTGGCATGCGTATTCGCGAGCGGCGCGAGGGTAATTGCATAATCCTTGAGCCGCTGGTCGACGCTTGGCCGAAAGCCTTTCTCGCCGCTGCTGGGGCATGGAAAGCCGGCCTCCCGCGTCCCGGTGAGGATGAGCTAGCACGGGATCCATTTGCGTGAAATACCTGCTGGATACCAACACCGTTAGCTATTATCTGCGGGGCACGCCGGCCACGGTCAAGCATCTGCACGCGCAAAAGCCCTCGGCAGTGGCGATCAGCGCCATCACCGCGATGGAGCTGGCTTACGGGGTTGAGAAACGCCAGTCGGCAACCCTCACGGCCGCGGTCACAGGGTTTCTCTCTGGCGTGCAGGTCTTGCCTTTCGATCAGGAAGCAGCCCAACAGGCGGGCGCGGTGCGTGCGGCTTTGGAGCGGGTCGGCATCACGCTGTCCTTGGCCGACAGCCAGATCGCCGGTCACGCCTTGGCTCGCGAACTGACGTTGGTCACTTCAGATGCTGCCTTCAAACGAGTGCACGGCTTGGCGCTGAAAGATTGGTCGAAGTCTTGAGGCCGCAGCCGCTTCAGGCGATCACCGGCTTGTCGCAGTGCACGCTGCCATCGCCATCGATGCGGTTGCTGAAGCACGAGCGGCGCAGTTGATGGCAGGCCGGACCGGGGGCATTGACGAGGTAGAGCAGGCAGTCGCCATCGCAGTCGGCGCGGACTTCGCGCACCTGCTGGGCGTAACCGGAGGTCTGACCCTTGGTCCATAAGCCGCCGCGACTGCGGCTGAAGTAGGTCGCCAGGCGCGTCGCGAGGGTCTTTTCGACGGCTTCACGGGTGGCCCAGGCGAACATTAGGACCTCGCCGCTGTCGTGCTGCTGGGCGATGACCGGGATCAGACCCTGCTCATTCCAGTGCAGCAGGCTGGCGATTTCGTGGGCGGTACCGGTGGGGACGATGTCATGAGGCATGGTTCGAGACTATGCCCAGCGCCCGGCGATGAAGTTGCAAGCCGGCGTGCCTTCGGACTTTCCCTGGGCGCTGCAGTCATACCTTTGCGCGCCATGGAATACGAAGCAGTCATCGGTCTCGAGGTTCACTGTCAGCTGGCTACGGTCAGCAAGATGTTCTGTGGGGCGACCACGGTCTTCGGCCGTGAGCCCAACAGCCAGGTCGACACCGTCACCCTCGGTCTGCCGGGTGCCTTGCCGGTGATCAATGCCCGCGCCGTCGAGCTCGCGGTCACCGCCGGCCTTGCCATTGGCGGCGATATCCGCCTGTACAGCAAGTTCGATCGTAAGCATTATTTCTATCCCGACCTGCCCAAGGGCTATCAGATCACGCAGTTCGATGAGCCCTACTGCCTCGGCGGTACGATCCACATCGTCCTCGAGGATGGCACGGAGAAGACCATCAACCTCACGCGCATCCACATGGAGGAGGACGCCGGCAAGCTCATCCACCAGGATTCCGGGCCGTGGTCGGAGGTCGATCTCAATCGCGCCGGGGTGCCCTTGATCGAGATCGTCTCCGATCCCGACATGCGCTCGGCGCAAGAGGCCTATGCCTATCTCATGGAGCTGAAGCGCATCCTTAAATGGGTCGGCGTTTCGGATTGTGAGATGCAGGAGGGCAGCCTGCGTTGCGATGCCAATGTCAGCATCCGCCCTAAGGGCGATCCCAAATTCGGCGTGCGCTGCGAGATCAAGAATCTCAATTCCTTCCGTTCGGTGGAAGCCGCCATCGAGCATGAGATCGCCCAGCAGGTCGCCCTCCACCGCGCCGGTCGCTACAGCGAAATCTATCAGTGCACCAAGCTGTGGGATCCCGATCAGAAGACCACGCGCGTCATGCGCACCAAGGAGAACGCCGCCGACTACCGCTATTTCCCCGATCCGGATCTGCCGCCGCTGCTGCTGACCAGCGAGCAGGTGCAGCGTATCAAGTCGGGGATGCCCGAACTGCCTCGGGCACGCGAGAATCGTTTCCGAGAGACCTTCGGCCTCGAGCGTGCCGCCGCGTCGGAGCTGACGGCCGAGGCCGCGATCGCCGATTATTTCGAAGCCCTGGTGGCGCTCGGCTGCCCTTCGAAGCTGGCTGCCAACTGGACGCGCGAAGAAGCCATGCGTCTCGCCAACGAGCAGCATAAATCGCTGACCGAGGCGGCACCGTTGGCGACCATGGCGGCGCTCATCGGCCTGGTCGCCGAAGGCAAGGTCGCGCGCGTGGTGGCCAAGGCCGAGTGCACGGAACTGTTCGCCAGCGGCAAAGCCCCGGTCGATTACTTCACCGCCAAGGGTCAGATCCAGATCCAGGATACCGCCGCCTTGGCGCAGTTCGTGGCCCAGGCGATCGCGCAGGAAGTCAAAGTCGTCGAGGACATCAAGTCCGGCAAGCTCAGCGCCGTTGGGCGGCTGGTGGGCGTGACCATGAAGCTGTCGGGCGGTAAATTGAATCCCAACGACGTCAAAGCCGAACTTGGTAAACAACTGGGCTTCGCACTGTAACGGTCTCCAGCACGGCGTGACCCACGCTAGGAGTCTGTCGGGAATAGATGACCGAGGATGGCGAAGGGATCGTACGGCAGATCCAAGGCGGCAGAGCGGGCGGATAGCGAGAGCTATCTGACCGTTTTGCCAACGCCGGAGCTGCCGTACGAGACCGAGTCAGCCGACCGAATCTATTCCCGACAGACTCCTAGGATTGTATACTTGGAACCGGTACAGGAGCTCCTGTACCGGTTTTGTTATTATTGCAGCACTGTTTATGCGATAATGGCTACAAGTTGAGAGTACCGCCGTGCAGCTATGTATATTTCAACAGCAGCCTTTCTTCAGCGAATCGTCCACATGTGTTTATATTACTATCAATTATTAGGTGCGTATACCTATGGCACGTTTTGCGCAGAGGGTGATTCGCCGGACGACACGGGCACGGATCCATCGGGGTGCGTACTCCAGCTGTGACCCGTCGCGCCGGCAAACCTCACCCCGCAACCGGGAGCTGCCGACGCATGAAGACGCTCATCAAAGTCGATCTCAAAGACAAGCCGGAGAAACACGACGTCCTGCACAATCGCTGGCATCCGGATATCCCGATGATCGCGATGGTCAAACCGGGTGATGAATTTCGTGTCGAATGCGTCGACTGGACCGGTGGGCAGATCAAGAACGATGATTCCGCGACCGACGTCCAGGTCGTCGACCTGACCAAGGTCCACTACCTCACTGGGCCGATCGGCGTGGTCGGCGCCGAGCCCGGCGATCTGCTCAAGGTCGACATCCTCGATGTCGGCGTGCTGCCCGATTTCCAATGGGGCTTCACCGGCATCTTCGACAAGAAGAACGGCGGCGGCTTCCTCACCGATCAATTTCCCGAAGCGCGTAAAGCGTGCTGGAATTTCTCCGGCATCTATGCCAATTCGCGGCATATCCCCGGCGTGGAATTCGCCGGCATCATGCACCCCGGCCTGATCGGCTGCCTGCCCAGCCACGAGATGCTGGCGACCTGGAACAAGCGCGAGACGTCGCTGTTCAACACCAAGCCCAACCGCACTCCGCCGTTGTGCGCCCTGCCGCATCCGGAAACCGCGCACATGGGGCGCCTGAAAGGCAAGGCCGCCAAAGAGGCGGCGGCGATCGCGGCGCGCACCGTGCCGCCGCGCGAGCATGGCGGCAACTGCGATATCAAGAATCTCTCTAAGGGTTCTTCGGTCTATTTCCCGGTCTACGTCAAGGGCGGTGGCCTGTCGATGGGCGACATCCACTTTTCGCAAGGGGACGGTGAAATCACCTTTTGCGGCGCCATCGAGATGGCTGGTTATCTCGACATCCGCGTCAGCATCATCAAGAACGGGGTGGCGATGTATGGGATCAAGAATCCCATCTTCAAGCCCAGTCCGCTCGAGCCGCGCTATTCCAACTACCTGATCTTCCAAGGCATCTCGGTCGACGAGAAGGGCAAGCAACACTACCTCGATGTCAACGTCGCCTATCGTCAGGCCTGTCTCAACGCTATCGAGTACCTCAAGAAATTTGGTTACTCCGGGGCCCAGGCCTATGCCATTTTGGGCACCGCTCCCATCGAGGGGCGCATCAGTGGCATCGTCGACATCCCCAATGCCTGCGCGACTCTCGCGCTGCCAACGGAGATCTTCAATTTCCCGATCATGCCCAATTCCGACGGCCCCAAGATCATGGTCCCATCCGACACCGATCTGTCGTACGCGGTCTAGGTCAGCACCATGCCAACCTACGCCCACAGCTGTCCCGAGCACGGCAGCTTTGACGATGTCCGTCCGTTTTCGCAATCCGCCGCTGCTGCCGCTTGTCCGACCTGCGGCGTCAGCTGCGCCCGCGAATTCACCGTGCCGATGATGGCCATGCTCGATCACGGCACGCGCCACGCGCATGCCACGAACGAGAAGTCGCGGCATGAGCCGCATGTATGCACCACCGGCTGCACGCATCATCGGCGCAAGCCGGTGGCGACCCCCGATAAACCCGCGGCGCTCGAGATCTGCAAGGGACCGCGGCCGTGGGTTATCGAACACGCCTGCTAACGGCGTAACCCCCATCCTTACCCCGATCCTTTTTTGACGCCCTCGTGACGCGCGGTCACGAGGCCCCCGACCACTCCATCCCCGCGCATCTCGGAGAATCTATGACTGTCAGCTCACCTCGCCGCCAGTTGCGCACGCTCGTAGCGTTCGTCGCTGTGCTCAGCGCTTCCCTGTCGTCTGCCTGGGCGGCGGACTTTCCAACTGCCGTGGTCAACACCACCGGCCTGGCCGTGACCGACACCGTCGTCACCGTCGGCCAGCTCCACTCCTCCACCGGCACGATGGCGATCTCCGAGACCGGCTCGATCGAGGCCGAACGTCTCGCCATCGCGCAGATCAATGCCATGGGCGGCGTCCTCGGGCGCAAGATCGAAGTGATCTACGAAGACGGGGCCTCGGACTGGCCGACCTTCGCTGAAAAAGCCAAGAAGCTCTTGATCAAGGACAAGGTCGGAACGGTCTTCGGCTGCTGGACCTCGGCCTCGCGCAAGGCCGTGCTCCCGATCTTCGAAAAAGAGAACGGGATGCTTTACTACCCGACGTTCTACGAAGGTCTCGAAGCCTCGAAGAACGTGATCTACACTGGCCAGGAAGCCACCCAGCAGATCCTCTGGAGCCTCAACTGGGCCGCTGAAAAGGGCGCCAAGACGTTCTTCATGGTCGGTTCCGACTACATCTGGCCGCGCACCTCGAACAAGATCGCGCGCATCCACATCGAGAAGCACCTCAAGGACAGCAAGGTCGTCGGCGAGGAATACAAGCCCCTCGGCGACACCGATTTCGCCTCGCTGATCAACAAGATCAAGCTGGCCAAGCCCGACGTGATCTTCGCCGACGTCGTCGGTGGTTCGAACGTCGCCTGGTACAAGCAGCTCAAGGCCGCCGGCATCACCGGCGCCTCGCTCGCCGCCAAGAACAAGATGCTGCTGACCATCTCGACCACCGAGGACGAGATCCGCGGCATCGGCGGCGAAAACGTCGAAGGCTTCTACGCCTGCATGAAGTACTTCCAGAGCCTGACCAACGACAACAACGTCAAGTTCGTCGCCGCGTTCAAGGACATGTACAAGGATAAGTACGGTGACAAGCCGGTGGTCGGCGACGTGACCCAGGCCGCCTACCTCGGCCCCTGGCTGTGGAAGGCGACCGTTGAGAAGTGCGGCAGCTTCGACATCGACAAGATCGCCGCCGCCTCAGAGGGCATCGAATTCACCGGCGCTCCTGAAGGCTACGTGAAGATCCACAAGAACCACCATCTGTGGTCCAAGGCGCGCATCGGTCAGATGCAGGCCGATGGCCAGTTCAAGATCGTGGCCGAGTCCGAGCTGATCGAGCCGAACCCGTTCCCCGAAGGCTACAAGTGAGCTGACGGATCCGGCTTCCGTCCGGCGTCGGGTTCCCTGATGGCAGGGAACCCG
>JBIILZ010000065.1:0-23094 GCA_044338255.1 Planctomycetota bacterium
CACTGAGGGAACGCGCCGCCTGCTCCAGCGTGGGCTTGGCCATCCCACCCTTCCCCAGGGTGATCACCTGTTTGGTGGCTCGTCCCGCCTCAAGATCCGCCAATTCAGGGGCGGTCTTGGCATTGCTGACCATGGCCAAGCAGAGATTGGCATGATCGAATTCATCGCCATCGCCATCATCGGTGATCACCAGTTTCAATTCCTTGGCCCCGATGATCGGGGCATTAATCAGGACGGGGCTTTCACCGCCGATCAGACTCGGGGAACTGTAGACATTTTTTCCGTCCGCCCACACCTGGATGACGATCGACCCACCACGACAACTGCTGTCGATTCCAGCCAGAAATGACACCCAGCGGAATCCACCGTCGAGATGGTAGACAAATTCTCCCGGCGCATGGGTACCGATCCCCAGGCCAAATGCCCGTCCACCCAGCACAAGGGCGCGCCCCTCGAGGGATTTGTTCTCGGTCATGGTACCCTGGCCACTCTGGGCCACGATAGCATTCCCCAGGCCAAGGCGGACGGCCCCCTGGGCGCCCGGACTGAGCACCGTTTCAGCAGCCTGAGCACCGCAAACTGAGGTCAGAACGACCAGCGCTGTGGCCATGGAATGAGAAAGAGAATGAGAATGAGAAAGAGAAAGAGGGAATCGACGAGTCAGCATTCAGTTTCTCCAACAGACATTTTTAACTGAGGTGATTAAAAAGACGTCCAAGAAATTGGGACATCGGGATCTTGGCGATAATACGAAAAAATCTTTGGTCGCAGCGATTTCGCTGCGACCAAAGATTTAGGTACCGCAGAAACGGCTGGATCAGCCGGGTCCAACCGATTTCGCCGGTATTACCTCATCGAGCGAGAGGTCATCGATCACGAAAGCCGGCTGGATGACGCTCTCCAGACCGCCGATACGGATGGAGGTGAGACTCTTGCCCACCGTGGCGCCCAGTTCATCAAGATACACCGTGACCTTCTGCCAAGCCCCGGCCCTGGGGGCGGGGATGGAACGGGTCACCTTCCGGCCGTCGACATAGAGCGCCTGAATCTCGAGTCGCTGTCCACCGTCGCTGCCACCGTGCAGCCAGCAGGTGACGGCAGCGTACGGGCTGACGTCGATCCCAGGAGCCATGGTCCACACCCCGGCCCAAGCGCCGACCTGGTTACCGCTAACGGAATAGGCCGTGGCGCTGCCATTGCGGGTGATGGCGTTGGCGTTGACTTTGGGGCTGGAACGCACATCGCGGATGCTTCCCAGCCCGTTGTGCCCCCAGCCGGCCCGCATCACCTGGCCACCGCCGAAGTCCTGGTAGATCGCGTAGACCCCTTGGGTGGCGGCGTCGAAGGAGAGATCGTCGAGGTGGAACTGGGCACTGTCCGCCAGATCCTGGTTGACCAGGCGGATAGCGGTGAGCCTGGAGAGCTCCGTCACCCCCAGGTCGGCCAGCGTGACCGAGTAGGGCGTCCACCGGCCGGGCAGCAGCTGGCCCAGTGGCAGGGTGCGCGAACTGCCGTCAGCGAGCTGCGCCTGGATGCCGACGTTCTGGCCACCGACCCCGCCATGGATCCAGAATGACACCGATTCATAGGCGCTGGTGTCGGCCCCGGGCACCATGGTCCATACCCCGGCATAGCCGGTGGCCTGGGTGAAGGTAATGGCGTAGGCGGTGGCGCTGCCGTTGCGGGTGACCACCGTCGAGCCCGGGTTGCGAAGGCAGCCGGCTCCGTTGTTGCCCCATCCTGCCGCCATAACCCGACCATCGGAGAAATCATGGTAGAGGAAGGTGCGATGCGAAGAGTCGGGAATGACCACCGGCAGCGGGAGCGTAACCGTCCCGTTTTCGATGCACAGGTCGAAGGAGACGCTGACCGATTTTTTGGCCAGGGTGATGGCCTTCACCGTCACCGTCGAGGTGGCAACTGTCCTGGGGATGCCGGCGATGATCATGCCCGTGACCGCCAGCTCCGCCGGCAGGCCGGTGACTTCCAGGGTCAAGGGATGGTCGAGCGGGTCGGTGAAATGCCTCGACAGATCGAGTGTGAAGGGCTGGCCCACCGTCGCCACCTGTCTGGGCACCGGGCTGGCCACGGTCGGCGCCAGTCGAGCCTTGGAGACGGCGTCCGGATCCACCTGGCTGGGCAGGCTGTCTTTCCAAGCGCGGAGTTTGTCCTTCAGCTCCTTGAGCTTGACCAGTTCGGTAGCGGCCAGGTTGTTGGATTCAGCCCGGTCGTTAACCAGGTTGAACAGCCCGGGCTTGTTCAGATATTGGTCAGTGACCAGCTTATAATCGCCCTCGCGGATCGCGAACTGGTTCTCGACGCGCCAGTAGAGCGCTGTCTTGGTGGTGCGCGGCACATCGACCTTCGTGACCTCCGTTTCGTCAACCCGATTCTTTGTCAGGACATCCAAACGGTTTTCGCCATCACGGCCCTCCTGCCCGGTGAGCGTAATGCCGGCCGCGGCCGCCAGGGTGGGCAGTAAGTCGACCCCATTGACGACGTTGGCCTTGTCCTTCACTCCTTTGGGGATCCGGTTCGGCCATTTGGCGATGAACGGCACGCGGATGCCGCCTTCATAGAGGTCACCCTTATCGCCGCGCAGTCCGCCCTTCAGGCCACGGTTGTTATATTGACCAGCCACGGCGTCCTTATTGTCGTACCACTTAGCGGGTCCGTTATCGCTGGTGAAAATCACCAGCGTATTGTCGGTCAATTTCATTTCTTCCAGCTTTGTGATCACCTTGCCCACCCCCTGATCCTGATCATACAGCGAGGAGGCGTACGGCACCTCGCGCTCATTGAACCCCTTGTCCTTGGCCCATTTTTCGGCCGCCGTCGAAGGCGTGTACAGAACATGGGTTTCGTGCATGGTCAGCTCAAGGAAGAAAGGCTTGGCCGCCGACTGTTTGCCGAGGTACTCCACCGCCTTATCGAAGGACTCGACCGGCTGCATCACCGGTTTCCAGGGTCCGCGCATCAGCTGCCAGGAAGAGAATCCGTAGGCAGACGGCGTCGGCGCATCCGTCTGGTTCCCTTCCTTCTCCTCCACCAGATGCCATTTTCCGACAATGGCCGTGTCATATCCAGCAGCAAGTAGGGCCTTGGGCAGCGTCATTCCTTGGGCATCCCCAAACAGGGGGTTGAGCCAGTCGGGCTGACGGATTTTCTCGTTTAATGGATACTCTAACTGGGACACGATGCCAAAGCGGGCCGGCGAGCGCCCGGTCATAATCCCGGACCGGCTCGGCGAACAGGTCGGCGCAGCCTGGGTGTACTGGTGCAGATCGATGCCATCCTCCGCCAGGCTGTCGATGTGGGGGGTGGCGTACATCTTGCTGAGCCTCTTGCGATCCTCTTGCTCCTCAAAGCCACGATGGCAGGACAGATCGCCCCAGCCGGTATCGTCGGCGATGATCAGGACGATGTTGGGTTTGGACTGGTCGGCGGCGACGGCCGTGGCCGCGATGCCGAGAGGGGCCAGTTGCGCCGCAACCAGCAGCATGGCTGGGGCAAGGATGATGGATCGCATGAAAACTCCTGATCGCCGGCAGGCGGTGCTGCGGCTGGTTAACAAGAATGAAGTCAACTGCCCGCGCGTTACAGCTTATCTTGGTGCCCCTCCAGGGCGAGGTCGTCGACCAAGAACGTCGCGACCGGGCCACCCATTGGCCGGAAGCGAACTCCGGTAAGATCCTCGACTTCGTGGGCGCCCAGTTCGTCCAGGCTGAGGCGTACCGTTTGCCAACCGCCGGCGACTGGACTGGGCAACGGATGCTCGATCACCTGGTAATTGCCATCCTTGGCCTTTCTCGCTCGTACCAGTTGCAGCGCCAGGCGCTGGCCACCGCGTTCGCCCCCATGGATGCGAAACGACAGCGACTGAAAACGACGGAGATCGAGCGCATGCTGCGCATTGGTCCAGACCCCTACGAAAGCGTCGGCGCGCTGCAGGGTGATGGCGAAGACATAGCCACCGCCGGTGGCATCCTGATAATGCACGTCATAGACGCAGCCCTTGCCATGAAGCCCCCAATCCTCGCAGACCACCCGTGAGTGCCGGGGATCGGGGAAGTCGGTGTAGAGGAAATAGGGTGGCGACGGCTCTCGACGGACGACAACAAGCAGGATCGCCAAGGCAATCGCGGCCACGAATCCGAGCACCAAGCCAGCGATCTGCCAGGCACGCCGCACCATGGATCGATTTCCGCCCCGGGTGCCCGACGCCAGAGCCACCGCGCTTGGTCGCCGACCAGGCTCAGGATCGAGGCAGCAGCGCAGCAGTTGCATCCAGGGGAGGTGGTCGAGGGGATTGGGCGCAGGCGGCACCCCCGAAAGAATACGCGCGCTGATCTCCCAGGCGGTGCCGCCGACGAAGGGATGGTGGCCGGTGGCCAACTCGTACAGCACCGCCCCCAGGGCGAAGATGTCGCTGGCATGCCCGGCAGGCTGGCCGCGGATCTGTTCCGGAGCGGCATAGGCCACAGTCAACGCCGGGGCCTTGATGGTGGTAAGCCCCTGGCCGCAGCGCAGCGCCTCGCGCAGCAGGTTGCGGCCCGCCCCCAGGTCGATGAGCAGCGGCCGTCCGTTGCGATCCATGATGATATTACCGGGTTTTAGATCACCGTGGACGATCCCCTGGGATGCCAGTCCGGCGAGAATGCCCCCGAGGGCCTGCATCAGACGGACGACCTCGTCGGGGGCCAGAGCGCCCCGGCCCAGGCGATCCGCCAGGGTGCCGCCGGGAATGAAATCGGTGACCAGGTAGGCGGGTTGATGCCCCAGGTCGTGGTCGCGCAAGGGCACGATGCCATCGAGGCCCAATTCAGCGCAACGCTGCAGCATTTCCACCTCGCGGCGGAAGAATGGCAACAACTCACGCTGGCGGCACACCTTCACCGCCACCGGCTGCAATTCGGGACCGCAGCCGAGGTAGACCTCCGACATGCCGCCGCGGGCGATGCCCACGCATTGGCGGTAACGCCCGAATACCAAGCCAACGGGCGTCCCGGTCATCTCCTCCAGCAGCAGGTCGTCCGCGCGGCAGGATGCCAGCAGGCGCGCGCACACCGGACAGGAGGCGAGATGACCGATCTCCTGAGGCAGCGCCAGCTCACCCTCCCCCAGGGCCACCAGACGCTCCTCTTCAATGCAGCCGATCGCCTCGGTCATACCCCGTCCTCCTCATTGCCATCCAGCAGCTGGCGCAGCCGCGTCAGCATGCGGTGCTTGATCACCCGCGCATGGCCCGCCGTCACTCCCACCAAGCCAACGATCTCCTCCAGGGGCCGGCCGGCGAGAACCAGGGCCAGCACCTGGAGGTCGCGCGGGGTGGCCTGGGCTTCGGCGTGGAGTTGCTCTAGCGCCTGGCGCAGAAGTGTCTGACGACGCATCCAGTCGCCCTCCAGGTCGTCCTCCTCCAGGGCCAGACGTTGGTCGGTCTGTCGCTCAAACGGAATGGTGCGCGGATGGGCCAACTCACGACGGACTTCATGCATCTTGAGCTCCGCCACCCGCAGAACCAGGTTGCGGAAACGTCCCAAGGCATCGTCGTAACTCCACGCAGCCACGGCGAAATGACTCATGACCGCCTGCACCACCAGATCCTGGGCCTCGTCCGTATCCACCCCCCTGCGCCGGCAATGCCAACGGATAAGCGGTGAATAGAGGGCGTAGAACTCCCTCCAGCCGTGGTCATCGCCAGCTGCAATGCGCTCAAGGAGGGTGCGCCTGGTATGGAAGGGGTCGGCGACACGAGCGGCTGATCCTAAGGCCAAAGATCGCGATGATCCCGGCATCGGCGCCATCAAGCTGGTGTTGGCCGCCGTCGGCATCCGCTCGCCTCGTCGATCCATACCCCTACTTGCACCCGGCGAAAACATCCGCCCCGTTGGCCGAGCCAGCGTCGAGCTGCGCGAGGGCGCTCTTCGATACCGGTACCTTCACGGTGAGCTTCGCCGCCCGTGAGGATCCAGTGCCCTTGGAAGTGGACACCTCGACCCGGAATACGGCGCCGTTGTCGGCCACCAGCGCCGTCTGGATCACATAGGACGCATGCACGGCCTTGTCGATCTTGATGTTATTGCGGAACCACTGGTAGCGGATCTCTTCGGCTCCCGATCCATAGGCCTTCACCGTGAAGGTCGCTTTCTGCCCCTCGACTACCGCCACCTTCACCGGATGCGTGACGATCGCCGGAGCCATGCTGGCGCTCCAGGCCGTCCACAGCTCACGCAGCTCGGCCAGCTTGGCCGGATTGGCGCTGGCGACATTGGTCTTCTCGCCCTGGTCCGCTTCGAGGTTGAACAGACTCTCGCCATTGATGGTGCTCATATATTTCCACTTCCCCTGCCGCATGGCCTGCTTGTCGCCCATGCGCCAAAAGAGGTTCGGATGCGGTTCGGCCGTGGTCTCGGTCGAGGTCGAGGTCGTGGTAGCGGCGACAAAGGGGCGCAGATTGACGCCATCGAGGTTCCAGGACGGATCGACTGTCCCGCCGGCGGCGGCGATCGCCGTGGGATACAGGTCCAGCAGACTGACCTGCTTGGAGTACGTGGTGCCCTTCTGGGCCATCAGACCGGCGGGCCAGCGGATGATCAGGGGGACGCGAAGGCCGCCCTCATACACCGTCGACTTGCCACCCGAGAACGGCGAGACCCCGGCCTTGCTTTTGATGTAGTGCTGGTAGGCGCCATTGTCGTTGGAGAATACCAGCATGGTGTTGTGGTTGACGGTGAGATTCTTGCGCAGCTCGGACTCGATCCGGCCCACGCCATCATCCAGAGCGATGAGCATCGCCGCCATCACCGTGCGCTCCATGTTGCCGACGGAACGTATCGTCGCCGGGACCCGGTCGAGATAGGCCTGGGAGACATACTTGTACCGGTGATCAGTCATCGAGTAGGGGACCCCAGGGGTCGTGGCCCCGTGGGCGTTGTTCGGCGCGACGTAGAGGAAGAACGGCTTGGCGGCGTCACTCTGCTCGCGGATGAACGCGCAAGCTCGATCCACATTCATAGTGGTGGTGTACTGCGGCTCCGACTTCGTGCTGGTCGCCGCTACCCAATCCCGGCGCGCATCGGCATTGGGCAGGATGGCATCACGGTTGATCCGGCTATCGAGGATCGGCGCACCAAAGTAGCAAGCGTTCCAGTCAGGATGGAACACCATGTCGAACCCCCGGTAGGTGGGCAGGGTTTCCTTGGCCACCGCGTCGTCATTACGCAGGTGCCACTTGCCGACCATGCCGGTGGCATAGCCCAGCGTCTTCATGCGGTCGCCCAGGGTCTTGCGGCTGAGCGGCACCTCCTGGTTGTCATTGCCCTCCTCGCCCCAGCGGCATTGGTGCTGGCCGGTAAGCAGGCCGGCCCGCGACGGCGCGCACAGGCCCGAGGTTGAATAGGCGTTGGTGAAGTTGACTCCACGCGCCTTCAACGAGTCGATGTTGGGGGTGGGCACCCGATTGGCGGTAGGATAGGACTGCTGGTCATAGATGTAGCCCAGGTCGGCATAGGCCAGGTCATCAGCCAGGATGATCACGATGTTCTGCGGATTGTCGGTGGCGGCGGCGCTCGTGGCGACGGCGGCAAGACAGGCCAGGACGGGAAGGAAGATACGGCGCATGACTGGATCTCGGTGTTGAAGATGGAGACTCTGAACACATTGCGTGTCGGAGGTCCACGACCATACGCCCCGACCGCGGCGTAGTCATGTCCTCTCATGTGATGAGGGCCCGTACCGACCCGCGCTCGCAACCATTCAGCGGTCGTGGTACCGGGCCACTGCCTGGGCCTGAGACCGGACCTGCAGCTTCCGGTACATGCGGGCCGTATGCGAGCGCACGGTCGTGATGCTGATCCCCAGCTGGGCCGCGATCTCCTTGTGCTGCTGCCCCTTGGCCATCAGGCGCAGGATCTCGGCCTCGCGGGGCGCCAGGGCGCCGACGACCGGCGGCTCGCGAAAAGAGACGATCAGTCGGCGGGCGATGCCGATATGGATGGGGGCTCCACCGGCCCGCGCCAGGCGGATGGCGTCGAACAGCGGCTCCGCCGTGATCGGCTTGTGCAGGTAGCCGATGGCGCCGGCCTGCAGGGCGGCGAACACCACCGCGGTGTCATCGGCCACGCTGAGCATGAGGAGGTCGGTCTGGGGCAGCCGACCAGCCAGCTGTCTGACGCATGCCACGCCGTCGATGCCCGGCAAGTTGTAGTCCATCAGGATGACATCTGGCCGCAGTCCAGGCAGGCGTTCGAGGGCGTCCTCTCCACTGGCGCAGGCCGCCACGCAGCGGGTGTCGGAGCCGGAATCAAGCAGAGCCTGCAACTCCCGGCGCAGCCCCCCGTCATCCTCGACGATGGCCACCGTGGTCAGGGCTGGGGCGGCGCTATCGTGCATGTCACGTCGCCTTCATCGTGATGGGCAGGTTCATGGTGGCGGTCGCACCGCAACCGGCGCTGCTGGCGAATCGATACGAACCACCCAGCGCGTCCAGACGCGACGTGAGGTTGGCGATGCCGCGACCGCTGTCCAGGGCGGCCGTGGCATCGCACCCGCGACCATCATCAGAGATCTCGATGGTCATGCGTCCCTCGCGGCAGTGCAGCCGCAGGGTCACGCGCGTCGGGCCGCCATGCCGCACGGCGTTGTGCACGGTCTCGCGCACCGCGAGGAGGAGCTGGTGCCGCACCGTCCGCTCCACGTCGATGGCCGGCAGGTCCTCGGGCAGCTCGGCGCTGAAGGCCACCCCGGCCAGGCGCAGGTGCTCCTGCATGCGCACGGCGATCTGCACCGCGAGATGATCGAGCGAATCGTAGGCGGGATCGACCGCCCAGACAATGTCTCGCAACCGCTGCATGCTCTCCCGGGCCCGCTGGGAGATGGTCGCGACACTGTCGGCCAGAGAGATCCCGGCGGGTGCCCCCTGGGCCCGATCGCTGAGCATCGCGATCTGGGCCAAACATGCGCCCAGGTCATCATGGATGTCGCGGGCGATGCGGGTGCGCTCGCGATCCACCGCCTGGCGCCGATCCGCGAGCGCCCGGTGCCGCTGCCGCCGTCTCGCCTGGAACAGACGCACGACCGCCGCGGCAAACACCACCACGGCGCTGCCGGCCGCCAGCCAGGCGGACGGACGCCGCCACCAGGGCGGCAGCACCACCAGCGGCAGGCTGGTCTCTCCGGGCAGCACCGCCCCATCAGGAGCGCGCACCCCGATCCGCAGATTATAGGATCCGGGCGGCAGCCGTTCGATCGCGAGTGCCTGCTTCCCCCCGTGACCGACCGTATAGCAGCCCCGCCAAGCCACCTCGATCCGATCACCCGGTGCCACCTGGGCCGACTGTGGCAGACGCCATCGCAGCCAGGCGAAGCCGTCGGTCCGCTCATCCGTGAGCACGGCCAAGGCGGACCCGTCCTCGCGATGGGCGATCCGCACCATTGCCGGCCGGGTGCCATAGGCGAGCCAGCCGCCTGGGGAATAGCCCTGGTAGTGTGGCGACTCCGGACCATCCGGCTGTGCCTGGAATTCTTGACGACGGGTGCCATCGCCGGAAACAACGGTGATAGCGACCTCCTGGATCGCGAGGATGCCGACCGTGGCCGGGGTAGAATGGGTGGTGGAGAAGGTGACCATGCAGCGGTACGCCGATGGCGGAGCCGTGACCACCATGGACTGGCCAACCAGATCGGCGGTCAGTGGATTGCGCGTCCATCCGACGCTCTCTCCGGTGATCGGCTGGTGGAATTCCCCGACCACGCCGACCGTCTGGTCGAGCACGAAGACCGTGCAGACCATGGCGCCTGCCGCATCCTGCCAACCGCCTCGGCCGCCTTCCAGGACATGCCTGAGCCGCAGCGGCGTCGCGTCGGCGGCATTGGTGCGGATGGACAGGCTCAGCGACCGGAACGGTTCCAGCTCGAGAGGCGACTGGGTGCTGTTGATCGCCGCCTGCCAGGTGGTGTCCGGCAATGGCTGATCATCGACCGCCACCCGCAGGACCTGCGGAGCGTCCTGGGCCTGGGCTACGCCGCTGCCGACCACGAGCAGGGCGGACACCAGCCCGAACCAGACTGGGATGAGCCTCAACGAGGAGCACACGGAGAGTTCGCGAACATGCGCCTGCATGGAGTCGCATCCTACGCTGGCGGTCTGCATTTGCATCACACCCATGCCGCTGCCCGGCTGGGCACGCCTGCCAGCCGGAACGACCGTCAGGGAGGACCCCTTCCCTGCGCCAGGCGCAGCGTGGTCTGAGAAGAGCTGGCCGACCAACTGCTGCAGGCGGCGTGAGACCAGGTATCGAGCCGGAGAGATCCCCGAACAGGATCCCCGTCAGCGGAGGCCCTTTGCCGATCTTGTATGTCGATGACCTGTCGCCGGATATGGCCGACAAACGGGGCCGGTGATGACCCCCTACGAGATTGTTTGTAATTCTTCAGTCGACCCCGTCATCCTTGGGAGCATTCCCGCTCAACCAAGGATCACCTCTCCATGACACGCCCTTCTCTCGCCCAGAGACTCGCTCTGCTCGGTGCCACCACGTTACTCAGTACAGCCTTATCGGCCGCCGACACGGCTCGCCCCAATGTGATCCTGATCGTAGCCGATGATCTTGGCTATGGGGATCTGTCGATTTACGGCGCGACCAAGATCAAGACTCCACATATCGATGCGCTGGCCCGCCAGGGCGTGCGCATGACCGATGCCTGCTCAACGGCTTCAGTGTGCCAACCGTCGCGCTATTCCTTTCTTACCGGCGAGAATCCCAACCGCATCCGCAGTGATCTCAAAGGATACGATTCCTACTTCCGGGAAGGCCAGCATACCGTGGCCACGATGCTCCAGTCGGCTGGCTACCGGACCTCCATCTTCGGCAAATGGCACAACGGCTTCAACCGCCAATCCTTAAATAACAAACTCAACTGGAACAATCGAGACTTTTTGACCACCGGCGCAGTCAAGCATTCACCACTGGACCTCGGATTCAGCACCTTTTTTGGCACGCCTAAAAGCCACAATGAACCCCCCTTCGTCTACGTGCAAACCGTATACGATGACAAGGGAGCTCCCCAATTAGAGGTTGTTGATGTCGATCCAACCGATCCGATCTCAGAAATAAATAATGCGGATGCACAGAAATTAACTGACCCCAAACTACCGGAAAACTATGGTCACGGCATCAGTATCGGTGGGGCAGCGGCCCATGCGGAACGGGTTAACGAATATATCGACAATGTTTGCGCGGAAAAGGCCATTGCCGAACTCGGCCAGGTGGGCAACCGCCCATTCTTCATGTATTTGCCTTTCCAGGCCCCGCATGTGCCCATCACCCCGGAAAAAAAATGGCAGGGCAAGAGTGGTGAGGGTCCGTATGGTGATTACGTCCAGCAGTTCGACGAACAAGTTGGACTCATTCTCGCAAAACTATCAGCTTTAAACCTCGATAAGAATACCTTGGTGATACTCACCAGCGACAATGGCGGCCTCGGCCCCAATAATGGTCACAGCAAGGTCGGGAACCTCCAGGGCCAAAAGACCGATGCTTGGGAAGGTGGACATCGCGTACCACTTATCGTCCGCTGGCCCGAGGGGAAGATTCCTGCCGGCGCGGTGTGTGACAAGCTCATCGGCGGCACCGACCTCATGGCCACGATCGCGGCCGCGACTGGCGTTCCCATCCCACCGGGCGCGGCAATCGACAGCCTGAACCAACTGCCGCTGCTGCGTGATCCGGAGGGTCATGGAACCATCCGCAATGACATGCTTATCCAGGCCACCAAGTGCTGGATGCTGCGATTTACCACCTCGACCGGTGGCAAGGAAACCAAGTGGGCGTATATCCCTGTGCGCGGCACTGGCGGTCAAACGGTGGTTGATGGGGTGGAAAATGGCGGCGGCATGTACCGTGCCTACCGTGACTTCTCCTGGGTGAACAGCGACATCTTGATCGATCCGCTCACCGGCAAGGGGAAGGTTAAGCCTCAGGCACCGTTCCAGCAGCTCTATAACCTGAGCGAAGATCCGAAACAGCAAACCAATGTGATCGCGGCCAACCCTAGCCTGGCCAAGGATGCACATGCCCGGTTGAACACCCTCGTCCGTTCCCCCAACCGCGCGCCAGAGGTCAAGGCTTCGTTGCTGAGACAGGTCGGTGAGGTCGGCAAGACCTTCAGCATGGTCATTGCCGCGACCACCTTCGCGGATCCCGATAAAGACACACTCTCCTACGCCGTCACCGGCCTCCCCGCCGGCCTGTCGTTCGCCCCGTTAACCCGTACCATCGCTGGCATCCCAACTGCCTCCGGCACCTTCCCCGTGCAGGTCAGTGTCAACGACGGCCTCGGCGGCAGCGCCGCCACCACTTTCACCTTGGACATCGCCGGGGGTGTCGTTCCTCCGCCGACGCCGATCAGGAGCTGTCGAGACATGATCTACACCGACTTCAGCGCCGATGGCGTGCTGAAGACCGGCTGGGAGCAGAGGAACCACAACACCACGGGCTGGCTGCGCAGCACCGGTACCACCCGCAATGGCAGCAAAAGTTCCTATTCCATCATCTTCAACGCAGCGGATGCCTACGCCGGACTGTGCTTCCTGAACAATGCCTTCGATACCCAACGGTATACCTCGGTGAGCTTCTGGATCCACGGTGGCGTCATTGGTAATCAGCACGTTGAAGTGCAGGCGGTACGCGCTGGTGGTATGTCCACGGGCTTCCCCTTGGCGCCGCTGAAGAAAGAACAGTGGCAGCTGATCACCATCCCGCTGGCCGACCTGGGCGCGACCGAGGTGACTGACTTGGCGCATCTGCGCTTCGTCAACAAAGGCACCAGTTCGGCCACGGCCTTCTACATCGACGATCTGTCGTTCGATGTACTCACCCAGCCCCAGACCGTCCTCTATGCCGAGGGCATCAAGACCGGCTGGACGCAGCAGAATCACAATTGTGACGGCACGCTGCTCAATACTAAATCCACGCGCACCGGTAGCCTCAGGTCCTACTCGATCAAGTTCCTGGCCGCTGACGCCTATGCCGGGATGAAGTCGCCGGATACGCTGTACAACGTCGGTTCCCAGGCCGCGCTGACCTTCTGGATCAACGGCGGCAGCGTCGGCGGTCAAAAGGTCGAAATCCAGGCGGTACGCGCCGGTATTGCACTCCCGGGCAGGGTGCTGGAGCCGCTGCAGGTTGGAGCCTGGCAGCAGGTCACCGTGTACCTTGACGAACTCGGCATCCTCGGGGCGACCGACCTCTCGGCCATCCGCTTCGTCAACCGCAGCGACCGCGCATTCGAGACCCCCCTCTATGTCGATGACGTCTCGTTCGACGAGTCGATACAGGAACCGGTCAGCGGCACCAACTGAGTAGCAGCACCAACTGAGCAGCGGCACTAACTGAGCAGCGGCAACCGCTGCCCGGAACAACCCCCGCAGGAACCTGCGGGGGTTGTTCCGCTTTTGCTCTACAGGGATGACGGGCTTAGGAGTCTCCGTGTTTTTTGTGACATGACCGCTGTATGCCGACGGCCCAAGATGGGCGAATAGCTTTCACACCCACTTCGATGTGCCTCATCCCCACCTTGATCGTGAGCCTCCAGGGTGGTGATTGGGCTGCCGTGACGCCACCTCCCTGCGGTCGTTGACCGCGACCTCGGCTGCTGACCTCAGCACCTCTTCAAATGAGTTCAACATGATCCTCATCATCGCTGATGATCTTGGTCGAAAACCGGGGTACCATATCGATGATTAATAATTCCAGTCGGAATATTGACGTAGTGATCCAGGCCTATACATTATAAGACTGATATTGAGGTACAATAATACTATGAGTTTTACAATTCGCTTAGTAGTTATTTTTTTGATAATGACATGGACAGCTAAGCCATGCATCGGATCAGAAAAAGAAGCCTCAGTTACTACGGATCCGGTAACTGTCTGGTCAAAAATCGTCGATGCCCGCGGGAAGCAGGAATTTCCACCCGTGGTCCTCTCGTCGTACTATTCCTGGTATTCAGGTGACGGGAGATGGGGCACCGTGATCCCTGAAGGCATGCATAATCTGCTCGAAGGACTCGAAGGGAAAAAAGGGTTTGCAGTCTGGGATCGGCCGCTTCTGGGGTATTACCAGTCGCGGAACCCCAACACCATTGCCGCACATTTCGCTTGGGCAAAGGCCTCGGGCATAGACGTCCTTGCGGTATCTTTTGAACGTCGTATCCCAGAAGATTTGCTGGAACAAGCCCAACGCACAGGGATACAGATAACCCCGTACCTGGAGTTCGTACGTGGCAATACTATGGCTGGTAAGCCAGTCGATTTTGCAGAATCTGCCCGCAACCTGGCCGGGTATGCCAAAAAGTATCCTAAGGCACTCTGGACCATCGGTGGACGACCGGTGATCCTTGCCTACAAACGCACGCTGGATGAAACTGCCACACCGGAATTCTGGGCGGAAACCCTCTTGGGTCTGCACAAGGAGGGCTTGGAATTCACCATCCTCGGAGACATGTCGCCTCTTGCTACATCGGTTGGCGATGATGCTAAGAAAAAAATCGCTGAACGCTGGATGTCAATATTCGATGGTTTGCATTCCTACCATATCCTTTTCCAAATGCGCAAGGATCCCACCGCCGAACTGATGAAGAGCCGTTGCCTGAATTTGTACGAACAGGAGTTGGCCATTCTGCGTAAGCGTGGCCGAATCGCCTGCCTAACCGTGATGCCCGGGTGGGACAATCGACCAAAGCAGATACCAAAGGATGAGCCTTTCATGGTCGTGAACCGTCTCGATGGAGAGATCTATAAGGCTCAGTGGGAAGCAGCTTTGACGGCGGGAAAACCCCCTAATTCGTCAGCGGGCGGAGGCCCTGACTGCGTGATGGTCACTTCCTTCAACGAGTGGTTCGAGGGCGGCACCATTGAGCCCTCGTGCTCGACGGGGACCCGCTATCTTGAGATCACTCGTTCCTTTAGCGCTAAATTTCGTGGGAGTTCGGCAGATGATCGAGAGCTCGTTTTGACGCGAAGCGACCAGGGTCTGACCGTAACGTGTATCGGTTCGGTGACTGTTGGCGATACCGGGGATAAACCTTTGCCACTGCGCTCGTCTGCTCTACCCGATGATCCGATGGTTGACCTTCTAGCCGTGATCCAGCGTGCTGGTGGCGTGGCGATGAGTGCCCATGAGGCGAAGGATAGTGAACCAGAGCGCATCCACATCGACGGTGGTCTCCGCGCAAATAACTCACGGAATCGCCCCTGGTATAGTGGCAAGCCCTGGGACGGGAAGACTGGTGAGTGGTATCTTCGTTTTGATGGAGTGCCACGTCTCGAGGGGGTTCTGGGGACCCATCATCTGGTCGTATTTCTGGAAAATTCAACGGTTGCCTTGGCGGATGGCGTACAGGTGAAACTTGCCTATCCCGCTCAGGCCATAGGGCGCAGCGTTGCTGACATGAGTCAAGTATGGGTCCCACTTAGTCTGCTTACTCAAAGCTTGAAAATCCCCTTTAAAGTCATTTCCAAGGCGGCATCACCGAAGACCGTCACGCCGGCGCCCAAAAAGACCACCGCGACAACCGAAATACTCTTTGCATCCCCTGAACTGTTAGCTGCTTGGCGTCCGCGCTTAGTAGCGGTTCTTGCCGCACGAACAGCAGCAGGAAAAGGCCCGCAAGTACCGTTTTTGGATAAAGAAAAAATTTACGTTACCGCCGTAGACGACAAGGGCATTACCGGCAGCGTACAAGGTCGAGACCTGACTTTGCCCTGGAAGGCACTGAGTTTGAGTCAGGTGACTGCGCTCGCCAAGGCCGCTGTCGTCGATCGAGACCTGGAAAGCTTGCGCGTGGCAGCCGTATGGACGACCGCTTCTGGCGAGACTGCGACAGCCCAAAAACTACTTGCCATGGTTGGTCATTTAGATCAGGCTGCAGAAAAGGAGTTGCGAATCACCCTCAGTTCGCCCTGAGATTAAGGACTTTGGAGTATCGTTACCACAAATCAGTGGCCCATCTGATCGACCAAACCGAAAGGTTACCCTTGTTCATCCTCCGCCAGTTTTTATCTGCCGGCCTGCTAGGGTGCTGCACGCTCCTGGGCGCCGCCGAATCCCTGGCCCCTCCCAACATCGTTCTCATTCTGGCTGATGATCTCGGCTACGGTGATCTCAGCTGCTATGGCAATAAACAGGTCGCCACGCCGCGCATTGACAGCCTGGCTCGGGACGGCATCCGTTTCACCGACGCCCATACCACCAGCGGCGTGTGCACCCCTTCACGCTATTCCCTGCTGACCGGGCGATACTGCTGGCGCACCTTTCTCAAGAGGCGTGTTATTTCCAACGGCCCGGCGCTAGTTGAACCGGGTCAGACCACCCTGGCATCGGTGCTCCAGAGCGCTGGTTACCAGACCGCGATTTTGGGCAAATGGCACATCGGCCACACCGCTGCCAAGGAGGTCGATTTCAATCTTCAGCCGGTGCCACGTTGTGCCAACGACGTTGGCTTCACCTATTCCTTCACCCTGCCGGTCGGCCACTTCTACCCGCCCTATGTCTATCTGGAGAACGGCCGGATCGTCGGCTATCACGCCGACGATCCGCTCACCATCAGGGGCAAGGAGCAGATCGGCGGCACAAGCTACAGCTACGAACGCGATCGCTCGGTGGTGACCCCCGAGCTGGTCCGCCGCTCGCTGGAATTCATCGACGGCCACCGCGATAAACCCTTTTTCCTTTACCTCTCGACCCCCAACGTCCACGACCCATTGACGCCCAGTAAGGCGTTCACTGGTCATCCTGCTGGGCCCTATGGCGATTACCTGATGGAACTCGACTGGGCTGTTGGCCAAGTGTTGGACAAGCTGCAGGCATCTGGTCTCGATCGCAATACCTTGGTAATTTTCACCAGTGATAATGGCGGCGTCGATGAACATGTCAGTGCCTACAATCCCAACGCACCCCTACGCGGCAACAAAGGCGACCTCTATGAAGGCGGCCACCGATTGCCATTTCTGATACGGTGGCCTGGCCAGGCACCAGCCGGTTTGGAATCGCATCAGTTCCTGCTCTTCACTGATGTGCTCAAGACCTGCGCCCGCCTCGTCAACCGTCCAACGGGCCCCAAGGATGGCGCTGACGGCGAAGACCTGCTCGAGTCCTTCCGGGGCCGGCAGGATCTGCTGTCCGACCGCCAGGTGGTGATCCAAGGCCGGGCCGGGATGTTCGGCCTGCGCCAAGGCGCATGGATGTACCTGCATGGGCCAGGAAATGGTGATGACGCCAAACTCACCTACGCGAATCCCTCCGAACGTATCACCAATAGTCAACTTTATCGGCTGAGCGACGACCTGCACCAGGACCGGAACCTAGCCCAGGCAGAGCCGGAGCGGGTCGAACACATGCGGCAGGCCCTTGAACGTATTGTTGGCAGCGATGCCCCGCGGGTGAACGCGGGCAAGGCCCGACAGAAACCCACCGGCGGCGACGCCCCGGTGCGTGACCAACAGGGACGTGAACCGTGAATGTCTAATCCGACCAGACCGTGACTGCGTTGGTGATTGGCTTCGTCGCACCTTTGCCAAAGATGAAATTTGCCAAAGATGAAATTTGCCAAAGATGAAATTTGCCAAAGATGCAATATGCCAAAGATGCAACCGGTTCTGTGGATGGTCCTCATGCCTCGACTTGGCTTCGTTATCGCAGCCTGCCTTTTCACCACCGCCCTCGCGGTGGCTGAAGAGGACGGCATCCAACTGGTCATCACTGGCATCACCGTCAATAATCAGGCATTGGTTCCGGAGACCTGGAGCGAAGCGGTGGGCCATCCTGAACGTCCCCTCGAAATAGTTGGGGGTCAATCGTTGCGGATTGCTTACAAACAGGTCCCCAAGGAGGGAGTCCGGCCCTTTCGCCTACGCCATCGCCTGGAAGGCATTGATCCCGATTGGCAAGAGTCGATCGGCCGGATACGGATGACCGCCAATATCGTCGATCGTTATCAGATCCCTCGGGCCAGCCAGACCGTCACGATGTCCGGGGATTCCACCGGCTGGGACGGCCATCTCGAAACCGCGCCGCTCACCACCTACGGGATGCAACTTACGGTGCCGCCCGAAGGTCGGAGCTGCGACCTCTCTTTCACCTCAGAAGATGCCGGCGGGGCGCTCATCGGCTTGGGTGCCCTCACCTCCATAACGGTGACCGTACAGCCAAAGGATGGTTCCGCCCCACGCATGGCCCATCTCGAACGTCAGCAGAAAATCCCCGTATGGGTCCAGGTGCGCACCAGCGCCTGGTGGCAGGCCAAGCCGGTCCAACGCAGCGACGGCAGCGACAGCCTCGGACTTCTTGATGAGCGGAGCGATGCCTTCGCGTCGTGGCGCCTGCAAGACGGCATGCAGCCGGCGGTGGAATCCGGAGATCAGGTTCAGATCGCTTGGGAGGCCTGCCATTCGCTTGGCCGAGGCGGCGTCGAGAATCTGAATTATGGCCCGCTGGTGCCGGGTTTCTACCTGTTGCGCCTGGGCGGCCGGGGACCCGATGGGCAGATCCTGCCCGGTGAACTGCGACTAGCGGTGCACATCCTCCCGCCGTGGTGGGAACGGCCCATCTGGTGGGCCGTGGTGGCTGCCTGCGCGGTGGCGGCCGCTGCCCTCATCAGCCGGCAGCGCTGGCAACGCCAACTGGCCGCCGCCGAGCAACGCACTGCCCTGGAACAGGAACGCGTGCGGATCGCCCGCGATCTCCACGATGAACTCGGGGCAAATCTGGCGCAGATATCCATGCTTGGTAGCTTGGCCAGGACGGCGGCTGCCGAAAACTCGCCAGAAGTAGGCGGCCAACTCGAACGGATCATGGAACGGGCCCGCGAAGGCTCGCGCAAGCTCCGCGAAATCGTCTGGGCGGTGAACCCCGTCCATGACGCGGTCGAACCGCTAGCGCTGTTCCTGTGCGCCCAGGCCGAAGAACACCTGTGCCTGGCTGGGGTGCGCTTCCGAGCTGAAATCCCAGACGACCTGCCGACGCAGCTGGTGTCCTCGACCGTCCGTCACCATCTGGTCCTGGCCGTGCGCGAAGCCTTGCACAACGCGGTACGGCATGGACGGCCCGATTGCGTCACTCTAAGCCTGGAAGTAAAGAACGGCCGCCTGATGGTGGAAATTGCAGATGATGGGGTCGGCTGCGATTTCGCCGCCGCGGTCGCCGCTGGTCGAGGAGTAGCGCAGTTACATCAGCGACTCCAGGAACTAGGCGGCACTTGTCAATTCACCAGCGCCGTCGGGGGCGGCACCACGATACGATTCCATGTACCTGGAAAATATGAGCCACTTTAAACCCTCCTCAATTTTAGTGACATGACTGATGAAGCCTGATGCAGAAACTTCAATCCATGTTGCATGGTATCATCGCCCTTCATCACCACGCCCGCTCTACTGGCGGATGGCCCAGCGCAGTGCCGTCCGCACGGGCGAGTGGAAGCTCCTGGTCTCGGTAACGACCAAACTGCAACCCATGAAACCCCAGCTCTTTCATCTCAGCGAGGATCCCGGAAAGCGCCACGACCTGGCCGACCAGTTCACCGAGCGAGTGCGAGCCATGCAAGCGGACTGGGACCAATGGGCGTCGGAGTTGCCACTCGCCCGCACCGAGCTGGCCAAGCAAGGCTCCCAGAAATCATCGGAACAATAAACCCATGCGCACCACAACCATGCTCGCCACGTTGGCCCTCGCTCTGACCCTGCCGACGGTTCCGACGATGGCGGCCGAAGACGCCAAGCCTACGCGGCCCAATGTGCTGCTCATCCTTGCCGATGACCTCGGCTGGGGCGATTTGGGCTGCCACGGCCACCCCCAATTCCGGACACCCAACATCGACAACCTGGCCAGGGAGGGCATCGATATCCGGCAATTCTCGGTGGCGGCGCCGATCTGTTCACCCAGTCGAGCAGGGATCATCACCGGCCGATTCCCCGCGCGCTTCGGCATCCTCTACCCTTTCCAGATGGACCGGAATATCGCCATCAACCAGCCCGACTGGCTTGATCCTCGACCCCTCACCTTGCCGCGCCTGCTGCAGGAAGCCGGTTTCGCCACTGCCATCTGCGGCAAGTGGCATCTGGTCGAAGAGCGAGCCAAGATCATGTCCGATGCACCGACACCCGCTGCGTATGGTTTTCAGACCTGGCAACTCATGCGCGGCCCATGGGAATCAGGAATCGATCCCCGCCAATCCTTCGATGCTGGGGTCGCCTATTTAAAGAAGACCTCCAAACAGCCCTTTTTCCTCGAACTCACCACCCACGAACCTCACGTGCCCTACATCCCCTCGCCAGAGGCACTGGCAGCCAACGCCCACGTCGACGAACGGTCGCGCCGTTACGCCGCCTCGGTCACCGACCTCGACAACGGTGTTGGTCGCGTGATGGCCACGCTGCAGGAATTGCACTTGGAGCAGGACACCCTGGTGATCTTCACCAGCGACAATGGTCCAGCGCGCCGCGCCGACGACCTGAAAGCGGCCTATGGCCAATACTATAATTCAGGCACCACCGGCGGACTCCGCGGTTACAAAGGACAGTTATACGAAGGCGGCGTTCGCACGCCGCTGATCGTTCGCTGGCCAGGCCACGTACCAGCCGGCAAGGTCGACAGTACCAGTGCCATCAATGGTGTCGACTTGCTGCCGACCCTGGCTGCCGCCACCGGCACCGCCGTCCCCTCAGACTGGGATGGGGATGGCGTGAACCGGCTGGAGGTGCTCAAAGGCCATCCCAGCGTCCGCCCGCATCCGTTGTTCTGGCGCACCACGGAACAGGAATCGGTGCGCGATGGCGAGTGGAAACTGGTGCATTCACGCAAGCAAGGTACGGCCGAGCTCTTTGATTTGGCCAAGGATCCCAACGAGGCCCAGGACCTCGCCCAGGCCCAGCCTGGGCAGGCCGCCCGACTGGCCGACTTATTGCAGGCCTGGACCAAAGGCCTTCCGACCGAGCCCGATCCGGCCTGCTGCTCGCAGGCGCGCAAGGGCCCACAGACTGGACTCAAGCCAACCGCCCACGACTGACATCACCCTGCTATGGAACCGTCTATGCCCCTCGATAGCAACACCGAGCCCGCTCATCCCCAGGCTCTGTGGCCATAACGATGATGGGATCATCCCTGCTCAACGTCATCGCGATCAGCACGAGCCTCCTATCGCTAGCCCCTGGGGCAGAGATGCGGCCACCGCGCGACCGCCCCAATCTCGTTATCATCCTCGCCGACGACCTCGCCTATCGCGATCTCGGCTGCTTTGGCCAGCGTGCCTTCGCCACCCCGCATACCGACCGTATGGCCGCCGAAGGCCGCCTCTTCACCAACGCCTACGCTGGCGCCGCCTGGTGCGCTCCCTCGCGGGCCGCCCTGCTCACCGGTCTGACCGATGTCCATTTCGCGCCCCTGGCATGCGATGCCAAGGGCGTGGGAACCCGTTTCCGTCCGACCATCGCTGAGCTGCTGCGTCCAGCCGGGTATGCCACCTGCGCCATCGGCAAATGGCACATGGCCGAACCGGCCGACTGCAGCCGGGATGACCAGCCGGCACTTGCTCAGATGCCCTGGCACCGCGGCTTCGATACCTGCCGCATCGGCTTCGTCCACGGCTTCAACTGCCATTTCCCGCATCAGTTGCTGACCGGCGATGACACCTCGATCGCGGTACCCGAAAATCATACGGTCAGCGAAGATTACTTTCGCGACTACTATGGCATCGGCGACCGCTTCACCGTCCGCCACCACGGCGAAGGCATCTACAATGCCGAGGGCCTGTTCGTCGACCAGGCAGGCAATGACATCACCCGGTTGCGCTACGCCGAGGATCTCTACCGCGAGGCCGCCGAGTCGTTCATCGCCGCCAACCGTTCGCGTCCGTTCCTGCTCTACTACGCCTCCAGCCTGGTCCATTTTCCGATTGTCGCCAAGCGCATCGACGGCTTCGCCGACCGTCCGGCAACCTGGACGACGATGCACAAAGCCTACGCCGCCTCGGTACAAGAGTTCGATCGCAGCGTCGGAGCGATCCTCGACGCGCTCCGCACGCAGGGACTAGATCACAACACCATCGTCTTGGTCACCTCCGACAATGGCTCTACGGCCGGATTCAATTTTCCTGCAATGGGAGTGCCCTGGGGCCCCCAGTTGGCGATGTGGGACGATATTCCCCTGTTCGCCAACAAGGGGCCGTGGAACCGTGGCAAGCATATCAACACCGCCGGCGGGGTGATCGTGCCCTTCATCGCCTGGGGACCGGGGCGAGTGCCGCCCGGCGCAACCGACCGGGCGATCACCTTCACCGATGTTCTCGACACGGCACGCGAGCTATCCGGCGCCTCCCTTCCGGGGCCCACCGACGGCACCAGCTTCGTCCCCTTGCTGGAGGGGCGTGATGACCAGCAACCGCTCCATTCACCGACCCTCTGGAGTGGCGTGGCCTGCCATTATGCCGCCATGAACGACGACTGGGCCGCCGGAGCGACGGTGGCCGCGCGACCAGAGCCAAACGGACCGTATCGGCCCGACGCCACCTTGCTCGACGAACGCTGGTTCGCGATGGGATTCCAACGGCCCGAAGGGATGGAGATCCGACTTTTCGACCTCGTTACCGATCCCGGCCAGCGCGTGGATGTTGCCAGCGACCACGCCGAGCTCCGCCAACGTGCAGCACGGGTATTCGCGGCCGCGGCCGAGGAACGTGCCCATCCGGCAACGCCCTGAGCGCTCTCCGATCGCTCTTTCAAGGCGATGGAGACCAGGTCGTGCACGGCATGGATCAGCCCCTCGCACGATTATCTGCAAAAAGTATGCGCCACGCGGCCGGATCGATGCTAAGTCGATCGCAGAGCGTGCGTGCGGTTGGCGACAGGGCGACAGGACGACAGGTGCGACCAGGGCCCGGTACTCGTCCAGCGTCACCGGCGCCTGGGAGCGTTCTCCAATGCATTGCGTTGCTTCGAGCCGCGGCGCGATCGATGCCGATCCCGCTCCAGGCGCCATTGCGCCGCGGGTTGAAGAAATGCATTGCGTTGCTTCGAGCCGCGGCGCGATCGATGCCGATCCCGCT
>JBIILZ010000160.1:0-6733 GCA_044338255.1 Planctomycetota bacterium
ACCAGGGACCAGGGACCAGGGACCAGGGACCAGGGACCAGGGACCAGGGACCAGGGACCAGGGACCAGGGACCAGGGACCAGGGACCAGGGACCAACCTGCAATCAGCCAGCATTCCACCCCGCCCATGAAAGCGTTTGAAAGCGCTTCCATGTCAGCACACTTCATCCCGCCTGCGGAACCCAATCCGCGATTTACGTCCGAGGTCGTCATGTCCGTCGCATCTTCTCCGATCACTACCCCGCGCATCGGCATTGTCGGTGCCGGCGCCATCGCCAAGTCGCATGTCGAAGGACTGCGCGCCGCCGGTTGTGAGGTCGTGGCCGTTGCCGATCCGTTTGAAACCGCACGCAGCAAGTTCGCCGAGACCCACAAGGTCACCGCCTACGCCTCGCTCGCCGATATGCGCAAGGCCGAGAAGCTCGACGCAATCAGCGTCTGTACGCCGAACTCGCTGCACGCGCCGGTGGCCATCGAGGCCTTGGAGAACGGCCTCAATGTGCTCTGCGAAAAGCCGCCGGCGACCAATCTCGCCAGCGCCTTGCAGATGCGCGACGCTGGCCGCAAGAGCGGCAAGCTGCTGATGATGGGCTTCAACCAGCGTTTCGATGGTCATGCCCAGGAATTGGCGCGTCTGCGTGATAAGGGTCTGTTCGGCAACATCTATCACGCCAAGGCTGCCTGGGTCCGTCGGCGCGGCATCCCCGGCATGGGCGGCTGGTTCACCACCAAGGCCATGGCCGGCGGCGGACCGGTGTACGACATCGGCATCCACGTCCTCGATCGCACGTGGTTCGTTATGGGTCGCCCCAAGCCGGTGGCGGTCAGCGCCATTACCTATGCCAAGTTCGGCAGCATCGACAGCTACGTCTGCGAAGGCATGTGGGCCGGCCCGCGCAAGGTCGGCGGCACCTGCGATACCGAGGATTTCGCGGCGGCCTTCGTACGCTTCGACAATGGTGCAACCATGCAGCTGGAAGTCAGCTGGGCCGCCAATCGTCCGGACGAAAACTGCAAGACCTTGGTGATGGGCGACAAGGCCGGCGCGAGCTGGGATGGCGATCAGCTCGAGGTCTACGGCGAGTTCGACAACGCCATCACCACCACCAAGATCGGCTATGATAAGTCGATTTTCGACGATCGCTTCAAGCACTTCGCCAAGTGCCTGCGTGGTGAGGCCACTTGCACGTGCACCGGAGACGATGGCGTTGCCATCCAGTCGATCCTCGATGCGATCTATGAATCGTCGAGCAAGGGTCGGGAAGTGCAGATCACGATTCCGGATTGAGCCAGCATAAGCTCAATGTGAGCGCGATTGCGGTAGCGAACCCGGTTGAGCCTTGCTCAGCCGGGTTTTTTTCGTGGTCGCACGAGCCTCATGATCAAGCAGCCAGCGCTTCGCCGCCAAGCCGCCGCCGTAGCCGGTGAGGGCGCCGTTGGCGCCGACCACGCGGTGGCAGGGGACGATGATCGAGAGCGGATTGCGGCCATTGGCTAGGCCGATGGCGCGGCACGCGGCGGGCTTGCCGATGGCGGCGGCTTGCTGGCCGTAGGTGATGGTCGTGCCGTATGGAATCGTCTGTAGCGCCTGCCAGGCCTGCAGCTGGAACGGCGTGCCTTCCGGTGCCAGGGGCAGATCGAAGGTGGTGCGTTTGCTGCTGAAATAGTCGTTGAGCTGACGACGGACTTCTGGCAAGGAGCGGTCATCGCGCTGCCAATCGGCTTGTGCCTGCGGAGCATGCTTTTCGCCGACGATCCACAGTGCAGCCAAGCGCTGTGCGGTGTCGTCGCTGAGCAGGACGAGTTCGCCGATGGGCGAGGACACATGGCAGGAGATGGGCATGACGGCCTCGCAGGCTGGTGATTGCCAGCGAGCATATATCTGGACAGAAGTGGCGAACGGACAATTTTTGAGTTTCGAGTTTCGAAAGCTGGTCGCTGGTCGCTGGTCTCTGGTCTCTGGTCGCTGGTCTCTGGTCTCTGGTCTCTGGTCACTGGTCTCTGGTCTCTGGTCTCTGGTCTCTGGTCTCTGGTCTCTGGTCTCTGGTCTCTGGTCACTGGTCTCTGGTCTCTGGTCTCTGGTCTCTGGTCTCTGGTCTCTGGTCTCTGGTTTCTGGTCTCTGGTCTCTGGTCTCTGGTCTCTGGTCTCTGGTCTCTGGTCTCTGGTCTCTGGTCTCTGGTCGCTGGTCTCTGGTCTCTGGTCGCTGGTCTCTGGTCGCTGGTCGCTGGTCGCTGGTCGCTGGTCTCTGGTCGCTGGTCGCTGGTCGCTGGTCGCTGGTCCCTGGTCTCTGGTCTCTGGTCGCTGGTCACCCCGATTCCCGCTTTCGCGAATCCGCCCCTCCTTCTTGTACCCAGGCTCCCACCCGCAGCATTTCCTCATGGTCGCTTGCCAACGCTGGTTGTGTCTGCTGCTGTTCATGCTGATCGCGATGTCCGGTGCCGAGTTGCCCGGCGATGCGCTGGCACGTACGCAGGCCGCCGCCGGCCAGGCCCAGGCCGTGCGTCTGACCTTCGTGCAGACTAAGCACCTCGAGATGCTCGACGAGCCGTTGGTGAGCACCGGGGCGATGGAGATCGATCGCGCCGGTGGGCGCCTGCGCTGGCAATTCGATCACGGCGCGACGTTGATCCTCGTGGCTGGCAAGCTGCGCCGCTGGGGCGCCGATGGCAAAGAAGAGAATCTCGGCAACGACCCTGCCGCCCAGGCCATGGTCGGACAGATGCAGGGCGTGCTCAGCGGCAACTGGAAGGTGCTCGGCGATCTGTTCACGCTGCACAGCGACGCCCAGCACATCGAAGGTCTTCCCAAGACGCCCGATCTCGCGCGCTACCTCGAGCGCATGCTGATCACCGTCGGCGCTGATGGCAGCCCGCAGCAGATCGAGCTCGACGCGCACGGCAGCGATCGCACGACCTACGTCTTCAGCGCCCCGGATACCAACTGGGTACCGCGTCCGGAGCGCTTCAGCGGACCGTAGGCGTCGTCGTCCGCCGTAGCTTTCCGCTCGCGGTCAGGGTCAGGGGCGCGAATTCCCAGGCCGTCGGTTGCTTCAAGGGCGCCAGGCGCGCGCGGCACCAGGTAACCAGCTCGTCGGCGGCCTGCGCCTGCGCCTGAGTCGACGGATCTGCGAGCATGACGGTGACCCCGACGGTTTCGCCGAGTCGGGGATCGGGCACCGCGTAGGCATGGCTGGCGAGCACCGCTGGATGGCTGGCGAGCACGGTTTCGATCTCCAACGGGAAGACCTTCATCCCGCCGACGTTGATCAGATCCTTGAGCCGGCCGAGTAAGTGGATCTCGCCATTGGCGGCGATGCGTGCGCGATCGCCGGTGCTGAAATAACCGTCGCGGCAGACCGCGCCCGCCGGCTGCCAGGGATCGAGGTAGGCGTCAAAGAGACCCGGGCCACGGATGCGCAGCTCACCGCTGTCCTCGCCCGCGCTCGCATGCACGACCCAGGAAAAGCCCGGCTGCGGCCGACCGACGTTGCCGAGGGCCTCGCCGGGCTGGCCGTCACTGATCAGCGGCAGGCCGCATTCGATGACGCCGAGGGCCTGGCGCAGGCGCACGCCATGCGTGTGGCGGAACTTTTCCGCGATCAGCGGATCGAGGGCAGCGGTGGTGCAGACGATGGTCGTCAGCGGCGCCAGCCCGCCGGCAGCGAGGCCGGCGAAACGTTGGCAGTGCCACGGTGAGGCATAGGCCAGCGTGGTGCCTTGGCTGCGAGCGATGGTGAGGGTTTCGCTCACGCGCAGGCGATTGCCGAAGACCACGCCGGCGCCCGCCGCCAGGGTCGCGATCACCGAGGCCGCCCAGTGAAAGGCCAGCGGCAGCAGCCACAGAACGCGGTCTCCGGGCTGCAATTCCAGCGCCCGCCCAGTGGCGGCGGCACGATCGCGCAAGGTCGCATGCGCGAGCAGCACGCCTTTTGCCGTACCGGTGGTGCCGCTGGTGAAACGCAGGAAGGCGCTCGCCCCTGGGCCGAGCGGATCAGCGCTGCGTGCTGTCCCCAAGTCGTGCACGCCCTGCTCGTCGATCAGCCAGCGCAGCTGGGTGGCGGCGATCAGCTGGGCGCGTTCGACTGCCGTCAGATGATGATCGATGGGCACGTGCACGCCGCCGCAGGCGAGTGCCGCCAGCGAGGCGATGAGGGCTTCTGCACCATCGGGAAGGGCGGTGCCCAGGCGATCGCCGGCCTGCACGCCGACCTGTCGAAAAGCGTGTGCCCGGTGATTGATCGCCTGCAGCAAGGAGTGGAAATCGTAGCTCGTCGCGCCATCGACGAGCGCCAACTGCCGTGGGCTATGTTGCGCCCAATGAGCGAGGGTGGTGAGGACGGTGGTCATGGGGTGTTCGCAGGCGGCGAGACCACGAGGTTGCCGAGGGCGTGGCCGAGGGCCAGGGCAGTGCCCATGACGCGCAGCGCGGCGGCGGCTTCCGGAGCTGCCGCCAGGCCCTTGCCGCAGCACCACAGCCAGGGCGGTGCGCCACGCGGTTTGACCAGGGCCGGCGGACAGCCGTGGCGATCGCGGTTCGGCCATTGCCAGTGGACCCCGTGCGCGTCGTGCACTTCGCTGGGCCAGGCGGCCCAGGTCAGGCCGCGCTCGCGGCAAGCGAACAACTCCGCGAGGCCCAGGCCAGCGTAGCCGCCTTCATCGCGTTCGGCGACGGCCTGGGCGTGACCGATGATGGTCGCGCCGAGGAGGGTGGCGGCCTGCTCGGCAGTGGCTGTGGCTGTGGCTGTGGCAGAGGCAGAGGCAGTGGCAGTGGCAGTGGCAGAGGTAGAGGCAGAGACGGAGGCAGCACGCGCATCCGCGTCGACGACATCGAAGGATAGCTGCCAGCGTCGGGCGGAGATCTTCTCCAGGGCCAAGGTCGGCGCGAGCGGCGCGAGGCGGCGCAGGGCTGCCCGTTGGCTGGCTGGGGCTTCGTCGAGCTCGAGCTCCAGCTCGACGCGCCAGGCACCGCATTGTCGCGGCGGCCTGGTGGCCACGTCTCGCCACCAGGCGCCACCGCTGGCGTCGATCACCGCCATCGGTCGCCACTGCTGATCTGCGAGCGTGACCACACCGGCGGCGCTGATGGTCGGCGTTGCCGAGAGGTGCAGGGGAATGCGCAGCTCATCGAGCGCGCGGCTAAGGCCTGCGGCGAGATGCGTGGCCGAGGTCGGCCACAGCCACACCCGGCCGCGTCGGAAGGGCGCGCCCGCGCTCAGGCGTGGAATCCACCAGCCGCTGGCGACGGGCTCGAGAAGTTCCGGCGTTGGGGCAGCGATGGCGCTCAGACCGCAAATGGTGCGGTGCTCGCCGATCACCGCCAAGCCCCCGAGTTGCGCGCGCCGTTCGATGACCAGGACCGCGGCCCCGGCCTAGCGGGCGGCGACTGCCGCGGCCACGCCGGCGATGCCGGCTCCGATCACGATCACCTCCATGGGCGGACATCCATGCACGGAATCGTCACTGGCGATAGACGATGGCAATCACACCTCGGCCCTCGACCATGCGCGCATGCGCTGGCTTTGCATACGACGGCTTTGCATGCGACGGCTCTGCATGACGGTGGCGGTGCTGGCCCTGGCCGGCTGCGGCGAGCGCGTGCCGCCCGCCGGGTGGGCGCGGGCGCAGGTCCTCCGCGACGGCTCGCCGGCGGTGGCGTGGCATGAAGTCGCCGGGCGCTGCACGGTGGTCACGCCCTTGACGCGCATCAGTTGTCGGGCGGTGGTGCGGCGGGCGGCGACGGGCGAAGTGCGCCTGGCCCTAATCGCCGATGAAGGCGTGCTGCTATGCGATCTGTCGTGCGATGGCGCCGTCGTGACAACGCACCGGAGCATCCCGGATCTGGCGCCGCTCGCTGAGCGCTTCGGCTGGTACGTGCAGCAGGTCTGGGGCAGTCCTTCTATCGTGCAGAGGAGTGGGCAGCCGACGTGGCGCGATGACGCCTGGCGGGTGGCGGCGCCGTCGCCTCTGCAACCGCAGGCGCAGCGCTGGTATGGCGGGGATCCGCTGCTGTTGCGTCAGATCGAGGCTCCGTCAATGATTATCATAGTTGGTGATTACCGGCTGTGGCAGGGCGGTTGGTTGGCCTTTCGCAGTACCTGGTCGTCGGTAGCGGTGACGGTGAGCATCGAGCTCAGTGCGCCAGCGCCGTAGACGCCGTAATCTGTGCCCGCATCAATCAGGCGATTGCCGATGAATTCGAACTCGAGCTGGCGGAGATGACCCCCGACCAGCGACTGATCGAAGACCTCGGCCTCGATAGCCTCGATAGCGTCGATCTGATCGCGACCTTGGAGCGGACCTTCAAGGTCAAATGTCCGGAAGCGCAGGCGCGGCAATTGCGCACACTCGGAGAAATCCATGCGTTTGTCGAGGATCTGCTGCCCAAAGCCGCCTGATCCTATCTGCCCCCATTCGGGCCAGACAGAGCTTTTTGTCTAGGAGCCGGTCGGGAATAGGCGCCAGGAACGGGCTGGGATTTTGTTCGATCAGCCCGATTCCGGGGGCGCGGGCGACTCGCCCGCGTTCGCTGACGTGATATCGCGGGCGAGTCGCCCGCGCCCGTGCGCCCAACAGCGCACATCAACAGCAGGGTGCAAGTCCCTGTCGAGGCAACGGCATCCAGCCCCGTATCCGAAACCAACTGCGTCGTCGTGAGGCGGGGTGGAGAGCAGGTGGAGGAGAACTGGCGGCCCGTAGGAGTACGAACGTGATTCGGTCAGATGAACAAGCGAGCC
>JBIILZ010000161.1:0-6706 GCA_044338255.1 Planctomycetota bacterium
GCCCGGCCCGTGGGGATTCACGTGCGGGGCCACGGCAGCATTGGCTGTTCGACAGCGTCGGCAGTACGAGAGACGTGGAGCGTACAGGGCGCCCGTATGGCCGGGGCGGCCGGCTATGTCCAACACCCAGGGCCATGTCCAACACCCGTTTCTTCAACCCGCGGCGCAATGGCGCCTGGAGCGGGATCGGCATCGATCGCGCCGCGGCTCGAAGCAACGCAATGCATTTGCCACTTCACCAATCTGGTGACCCCGTTTCCGGGTCAGAAGTAACCCCGCCAGAGTACGTAACGGTGCAGACGCCGAATGGCACGGTGACGGTGCCATGGGAACCAGGCGCGGCAGTGTCGGTGCACGGTTTGGCGGTATTCTTTATCGAATTTTTGCACGAATCCGGGCTGTGGGCTGCATTGCGTGATCGCTGTCCGTTGCAGCGAACGAGTCCCAATGCGCCGGAAGTGTCAAGCGAAGCGGGAAGTCTTTTGCTGGCGGTGCCCTCGGGCGGTACTCGTTACCGACACATTGACGAAGTCGGTAAATCCGGTTCACGACCGCATTCGCCACCGCCACTCCCAGCGAGCGCAGCGCCACCGCCACCCGCTTGAAGCCCCACCACGGCCACTCGTGCGCCGCCAGCACCACGATCTCGACCAGATCATCGGCCAGCCCCCGCGCCCTCGGGCCAGGTGTACGCCGCGGACCATACAACGCCTGGCGATCCCACGCCGACGCTGGCCATGGCAGATGCCCCAAGATCGTCGTCCTCCGCAGAAACCGGGCTCCCGCCGCGGATGGCGCTGCCATCGCGACGGAAACCTCTGCGCGAACCTCAGAGGTCAGATCGGGCCGACCGTTTTTTTAATATCCGATTCGCCACCGTCAGTTCGCCGATCACCTGATCCCGATCGGCAAACTCCTCACGCAGGACATCGACCTGTCGCGCCAGCTGGTTCTGCGCCACCTTTCCCAAACCCAACGCCGACTTGCCCGCATCAACCAATTCATCCCGCCAACGCGTCAAGGACGTCGGCGACACGCCAGCCTTCCGCGCCAACGATTCCAACGTGTCCTCTGTGCGCAGCAGGGCGAGAACGATCTGAACTCACTGATCAGGGGTTACTGGGGATGGGGCAAGTCTAACGACTCCGGCGCCCGAACAGCGATCCAGACAGGGTGAGGCTGACGCGTATACGCCGAAGATGCCTCACGCCTACCAGGTGCCATTTCCGGGTATCTCTGAGCTATAAAGAGCCTTCCCGGGCGTGACCTGGAAAAGAAGAATCTGGACCACGATAAAACGGTGGGTGATTACGTTCCGTAAAATCAGGCCGGGTGATTCAGGTGGATCTTTTAGCAATACAGTCTGCTACGACGCTGATCTAGGTGTGCGCCGGTCACGTTTCATAAGAGGAACACCCACCAAGAGTACCATTCCCAGCCCTCCCAATCCTCCAACACCACAACCACTGGCATTGTCAGAATTTGGGAACGAAAGCTGGTCTGCAGGCGTCACGGCCGCCGACACCGTCAGCATTGCCGGATTACCGGTATAGGCCGGCATACGGAAATTGTACGTTACTGGCTCGGCCAGGAGCGTGCCCAAAAGCTGCGTTGATGCATTGTACATCCGCAGGTCGAATGAAGTCGAACCACTTGCGGTCGCGGTGAAGGTGAAGATCGCCAGGGAACCGGTCCCGCTCAGCGACGTTCCCGACGATTCTCCGCCGATCGCGACATAGCCCGAGCTGTTGATCGTCGCGAGCGGCCGGGAGTCGCCGGTGAAGGTCGTGAACGTTCCGGTCGCCTGCGTCGCCAATTGAACCTTGCTGGAATCGAACCCGAGCTGAACCTGCCAGAAGACGAAGGGAGACGCGGAATTAGTCCCCACCGTAACGGTGACGGTATCCCCAATCGCCACGTTGGCTGGCGATACCGACAGGGTGATGTTTTCAACGGCCGCGGCCTTGCTGAAGATCATGGAGCAGAGCATCATCATTATGCTGGCTAGCTGGCAGAGTAGGCGCATGTTCAGGCTCCTTGAAGCGTACGATTGAGGTGTGAGAGGGGTGTTCACGGGTAGGTCCTGGCGAAATTGCGGCGTACTTCAATTAAGTCGGAGATGTTGATCACGCCATCTCCATTGGTGTCAGCGCGGGCATCCCAGCCGACATCCGTGGGCAAACTAGCGTAGGCGGTGCGGACCAGGATTAGGTCCAAGATGTTGACCGTTCTGTCGGCGTTCAGATCGCCAGGATTCGCCGACGCAGCGGACACCGTTAGCGACAGATTCGCCGATATCGTTCCACCACGTTCATCATCCGCCGTCACCACTGCGGTGACAGCCGCAGCCGCAACCGGCGGCGTGCCGGAAATCGTACGAGTACCCACCGTAAACGTCGCCCACGACGGCAGACCGGTCACCGACAACGTCAACGGATCGCTATCCGCATCCGCAAACGTGTTGGCAGGAATCTCGTAGCTGTACGCCGTCCCTGCCGTCGCCGTCTGGGCCGGGATCGCATTCGCCACCGTCGGAGCACGGTTGGCCGCCGCCGACACCGTCAGCGACAGATTCGCCGATACCGTGCCGCCACGGAGATCATTCGCCGTCACCACCACGGTGACAGCCGCAGCTGCAACCGGCGGCGTGCCGGAAATCGTACGAGTACCCACCGTGAATGTCGCCCACGACGGCAGACCGGTCACAGAGAACGTCAACGGATCGCTATCCGCATCCGCAAACGTGTTGGCAGGAATCGCGTAGCTGTACGCCGTCCCTGCCGTCGCCGTCTGTGCCGGGATCGCATTCGCCACCGTCGGAGCACGGTTGGTCGGAGCCACCACTGTATCTAGTTCGGCCACCATCACCTGTGTTTTGAGGCTGCCGACGGAGAAGGAGAACTGAGCTACGCCGCTCACGGTGTCGGCGTCGGCGTTGGCACGGATGACGACATCCTTATCGGTATTCCAATCCACTGTGGTGAACGCAACCGAAGTCGTCACCGGCAGGAGATCGGTATCGCCAGCTTCACGAGTCACGTTCACCGTGGTGTTGGCCAATGGTTGGGCACTCAGGCGGATCTTCACGGTCGCCGTACCTCCTTCGGTGACGAGTACCGTACCTCCAGCACTCTGAGGACGCACCACCGGAGGAGCTGCAACATCATCCTCAGTGATGGTTAACGTATGGGAGACAACATCCCCCATGATCGCATTGGTCGGAGTACCCATCGTGAATACTACAGTTTTGTTGCCCTCGACCCTGGTATTGTCAATGAGTTGAACGTCGAAGGTCTTGGTGAGGCTACCAGCTGGAATGACCACCGAGGTCACTGGAGCGACATAGGCCGTGCCAACTGAGGCGGTACCACTCGTCGTCATGGGCACCGTCACAGGCTGGGTAGCGGCCGCTGATAGCGACAGCGTGACCGTGGCCGAATTACCCTCATCCTCAAGGATCTGCTCTATAACCGGCTTCAATCTGGCAGCATACCAGCCATAACCGGTGTCATTAAGATGCAGAATACCATCAGAATAGCCTTGCGTTTTAAGGGAACCATCCGGATTGGAAAAATCACTGGTCAGACCAATGACCCGTACCCGCGCATCAGCAGTAAGGTTCAAGGCATCTATTGCCCTATTGATCGGATCGATTTTCACTTTGGGGCCATCGCCCCGAGGTAGCAATTTGACCACCACCACATGGCTACGAGGTGACTTGTTACGCACGTTATCGACGCACAGCCTGACGCCGGCAGCGATGGAATTCGGATAATCTGCAGAGGCATTAGCGGCATTGTTGGTTCCAATAAGTAGGACAACGACTTTGGGGGCGTTGGAACTGTCGATCAGGCCATGTTCGAGACGCCACAAAACGTTCTCAACCCTGTCGCCTAAGATACCGGCGTTTACCGTGGTATAACGGTTGGTGGGGAAATTGGTCGTCCACGACGTTTTGAAGGCCGAACCCGCCTGGGTCACACATCCTCCCCAGCCCTGAGTGATGCTGTCGCCCACCAGCAAGATATCGATCGCCCCCTGCTTGGCGCGAACTTCACCAACAATCCGACTGTGATAGGATAGCCAATCCGAGGGCTTGTTGTCAGGTGGAATTTCCAACTGGCGTGCTGCCGGGGTGACGGCCCACATGTCTGGCTTATGCTGGTTCGGGACCACCTCTTTGCCCGGCTTACGGTCCCATTCTGAAATCAAGGCATAAGTCAGCTCCGTATCGGTCAGCGGCCAACCGGTCCTCTGCGGATCCATTCTGCCATTATTGTAATTGGCATACGGATACACTGGGATCGGCCCCGGAGTAACTGCAGCGGTCGAGCCTTCCGGAGTGCTTTGGGGCGCGCTCGAAAAAGAGACGGTAGGCACTGAGACACCATATAATCCAGCGGTGGTGAATACCCGATCTAATTCCTCCTTCCAAACCTGGTAACCCAATGTGGATGGATGTAGCCCATCGTTGTAATAGCGCCTTGCCACGTACCCGTCGTTTTTAAAGCGGGTATTGATATCGCAGATGAACACTTTGCTAAAAGAGCCCAATGCCGCGGTCAACGCCCCGTTCATCGTATCCTGACGGTTAAATCCGGTCGGCATCACCGTGCTGACAACGATGGGCAGATCCGGATTGTGCGCTCGAAGTGCCTCAATAATCAATGTGATATTATTGACGGCGATGCCACAAATCGCATCGGAGTTGGGACCGAAGAAGTTCAAGTCATTAGTACCGATCAGCAGACTCACACCCATCGGATTGACATCGATCACATCCTGGATGCGTGTCAGCACGCCACGCGACATGTCACCGCTAAGACCCATGTTGACCACCTTACGATTGAACTTGGGAAAGGCGCCTGCAACGTCCGTCCACAGTTCAGTAATAGAATCGCCAAGGAACACCATCTTGCCTTGATTGGCACTCTTGGCAGAGAACAAGGAATCGCGCTTTGCCTTCCACTGCGTGCTAAATGCAGAATAGCTGGTGATGGGTCCACCACCGGATTTGCCGGGGCACTGGTTCCAAGGCGGTAGCGCCGTGCTACCGGCCACCTCGGCGAAGGTCTTGGGCTGCCCGCGCACCTGGGCGAACATCCATTCCGTAAGGAATTTCTCGCCACTAACCCAGCTACCTGCATCATACCCACAGAAGTGCTCGTAGGAGCTGAGGATCTTATTGTATTCACTGTAAAGTACCGAATTTCCTGCAGATTCCAATGCCGTCACCATCTCGCGAGTACGTTCCACTGGGACAAGCGCATTATTCTCCCAGCTATGCGCCGCCCAGATCGGCGGCAGACTAGCGACACTGGCGATCGTTCCACTATCACCACCCCCAAGCACAGGAACCGCAGCCGCCCAACGAATGCCCTCGCGCTGCAGAAGGTCCCACACCGCGTACCCTCCGCCATTGAAACCCAACAGGTACAGTTGTTTGTCATTAATCGGCAAGGAGCCATTCTGAAGATCGGTAATCGTCTCGCGCAGCAAACGCATTTCAGTGGACTGAGCAGCCTGAAAAACGCTGACCCCAGTCTTGACAAATTGACTCCACTCCCTGGCAAAGGGGCAGATTGGCACCAGGATATGGCACTTCCGAGAGGTTTGTTCAGCGACAAAACGGGCTGCAGCCAAGTTCAACATCGGTTTGCCATCGGCATCTCTGCCGGGCAAGACTACCACCATCGGATATCCTGCTGCAGGTGCACCGCTGGGGGAGTACAGACGGTAACCCAATGACAATCCTTCTGGAGAGGTGTAAACCTGGGAGCTGAACTCCGCAGCTAATTCATACTTCCATCCTGCGGGAATGACCTGGAGCGTCCCCACCTGGGACGGCACGCCGGTAGCACCCCGGGTTACGACTACCTGATACTTGGTACCATGGTTGGCCAAAGCAGCGGTAACCGTATAACTGGCAGAATTTGCATTAGGCCCCGTAATATTGGTAAAGTTCGTGCTATCCTTTGGTGCGGACTGCCATTGGTACATCGCCGCCGGGCTGCCTGCCGAGACCTCGACACTGAAGGTTGCCGACTGACCGTCTTTTACCACAGCATCTACGACGTTACGCGTAAACCGATTTTCTACAGCCATCATCGCCGGAGTCATCAATAGAGACAACATGACGATCAGAACTGAAGCACCTAGTGGCGCCAAAACCCTAGGCAAGCCAGCAATCCCACACCGACCAAGGGCGACCAGCGCTTCACCACCCGGTCGATGTCCGCCGTGCAGCACAGGGACTTGAACCCCTCGCACGGGTTGAAGCGGGACTTGCAAGAGATTGAATCGTATGGAACACATGAACTGACTCTAGAAACCCCACCCCAAAAGCCGTGTCACAATATTTGCGACATTTTGACGCATCAACTATTTAAGTAATTTAAATAACTTATTGTGGAGCAATATTTTACATTATTTTATAGCTCAATAAGTATAAATCATTATTCGATGGTCTTAATACGCACAATGCGCTCATCCCTGAAAATTGAGATAACTGCCAATTTTTTCGTGGGTTTAAACAACCACCTTCACTTATGACTTTTCATTATAGATAAAATATACATAAGTCGTTTCACTACAGCTACTTAGGCGATTTGAGTGTGACACACCGTAAGTTTCTAACCTGACTAACCACCCGTGGGCGAGGCGTTGCGCATAATGCGCGGCCTATGTCCACCGCACAAACTCCCTC
>JBIILZ010000066.1:0-22599 GCA_044338255.1 Planctomycetota bacterium
AAATAAGGTCAGCGAAGCCGGCAGCGACGCCACCCTTCGCGCTTCAATGGGGCCGAGAGATTGAACCCTCGGAAATCGGGTAGACGTGCAGCTTATTGCCGTCAGCGTCTTGCTTCAATGGGGCCGAGAGATTGAACCCTCGGAAATAGACCTCGGGAAGCCGGTAGGTGAGGCGGTAGGCCATGCTTCAATGGGGCCGAGAGATTGAACCCTCGGAAATACCAATGTTGGATTGGTGCTGCCTCACGTTACGAGTTGCTTCAATGGGGCCGAGAGATTGAACCCTCGGAAATGACATGGCGAAATCCCCCGACATCCATCTGCCAAGCGAGCTTCAATGGGGCCGAGAGATTGAACCCTCGGAAATTCCCGTGCGCAACCAACCCGCGGAAGATCAGCCCCGCTTCAATGGGGCCGAGAGATTGAACCCTCGGAAATAGACATAAGGCGGAACATTGCAGCAAAAATATAGATGCTTCAATGGGGCCGAGAGATTGAACCCTCGGAAATATTGTGGTGTTTTCCTAAACGACACAGAGCGGCTTGCTTCAATGGGGCCGAGAGATTGAACCCTCGGAAATGCGCCAGGCTCGTGCGGATGCCGAGCGCTGCCGCGACCTGCTTCAATGGGGCCGAGAGATTGAACCCTCGGAAATTTGCTTTCGACGCCGGAACCGCTGGCGCCACCGGCTTGCTTCAATGGGGCCGAGAGATTGAACCCTCGGAAATATACCCGCCGACCACGGCGGCAATGACGCCACCGATAGGCTTCAATGGGGCCGAGAGATTGAACCCTCGGAAATCTCATGCAAGGCCATCGGACCTACAAGGCTATCCGAGCTTCAATGGGGCCGAGAGATTGAACCCTCGGAAATGAGATCGCGGAGAGGGCGCGCATAGCAGCCGAGACGCTTCAATGGGGCCGAGAGATTGAACCCTCGGAAATATCCGTCGCCCATGTAGGTAGCGCGAGGCGATTCCATTGCTTCAATGGGGCCGAGAGATTGAACCCTCGGAAATATCAAGGCCTATGGCTGTTGGAATCGCTGGAACCTCGCTTCAATGGGGCCGAGAGATTGAACCCTCGGAAATTTCGTTACTGACGACTCGCACATTATACCAGATGGGAGCTTCAATGGGGCCGAGAGATTGAACCCTCGGAAATGGCGCAGACATGCAGGCGTTCCTTGATACGCTGTATCGGCTTCAATGGGGCCGAGAGATTGAACCCTCGGAAATCATCATGAAGCTGCAAAGCGTCCCCGGCATCAATGTCGGGCTTCAATGGGGCCGAGAGATTGAACCCTCGGAAATTTGCCACCGCTGTGCGGAGTCGAATACGAATCATACGCTTCAATGGGGCCGAGAGATTGAACCCTCGGAAATTCGCGTGGTCGGGACCCGGCCAGTCGCGCTTAGTGCTGCTTCAATGGGGCCGAGAGATTGAACCCTCGGAAATGGGGACTTCGGCGAGGTGACCGGTGGGGCATTCGGGCTTCAATGGGGCCGAGAGATTGAACCCTCGGAAATCTGCATCGCCCTGATGGACCGGATGCCGCAAATTGCTTCAATGGGGCCGAGAGATTGAACCCTCGGAAATTTTTGGAGAGTCGTCACGAATCGTAGCAGAGACATTGGCTTCAATGGGGCCGAGAGATTGAACCCTCGGAAATATGTCAGCCCCCGCTTTGCCCCACCCCGGACGTATCCGGCTTCAATGGGGCCGAGAGATTGAACCCTCGGAAATTGATGACTCGCACATTATATCATACGGGATAACGTATAGCTTCAATGGGGCCGAGAGATTGAACCCTCGGAAATGGCCGCAAGCAATGCGAAAAGCGCAGCGATGCGCAAGCTTCAATGGGGCCGAGAGATTGAACCCTCGGAAATTGCCAGAAATGGCGGGAGTTTCCCATGCTTGAATTGCTTCAATGGGGCCGAGAGATTGAACCCTCGGAAATGCCGAACGCGATGCGCTGCGGACTGAACTGGACAAGCTGCTTCAATGGGGCCGAGAGATTGAACCCTCGGAAATAGCTATCCTCATAAAAACCTACCTGCAAGGCGTTTACCGGCGCATTATCGAGCGCCTGCGTATATGTCCTGCTGCAAGCCTTTGATCAGAAGTAATAAAGTACCTACAACTCTTTATTTTTCAATAGGATCGAGCGACCCCCGGCATTTGACCAGAACCTCGCCGCTCGCGGGGTCGTGCCTACACCACGATCAGCCGACCGGGTGGTTGATAGGCCCGACCTAGGGTGCTTATACAGTGATCTGGATCGTGTGCAGCCGGGCCCAGGTCGACGGTCATGATCTGATCCGCGCGGTGATCGATGAGGCTGTCAACCCGGCCGCGCAGGGCGACACGCTCTCGCTCATTCAGGCAACATAGAAAGACACTGAACTGCACATGATCGCCAACATCACGCAAGGCCTTGAAGATCTTGCTCCGGCGCTTGTCGTCGGCGATGTCATAGGTGATGAGAAATCGGCGGCGGGCCATGCGCTCACTCCGATCAACGGGTGATGATGCCTTGATAGGCGGGAATGTCGCGGCGCAGCCAACGGGCGAGGAGCTGGGCCTGCAGACGGATCATTGCCCGCCACGAACAGCGATAATCGAACACCGGATGGGTCGCGAGTTGATCAAGGCGGGTCTCAATGGCGGTGATCAGCGCCTTGCGCCCGGCGGGCGTCATCTGGCAGGCGGCGGCTCCATCGCGGCTACCTCCGATAAAATCACCGGGCCCGATCATGCCGGTGTTGATGGCGGTGATCACCGCACTGTCGGCGATGAGCGGGCGGAATTCCTCCATCAGGTCAAGCGCCAGTGCCGGCCGGCCATGTCGTGGCTGGTGATAAAAGCCCCAAAAGGGATCGAGGCCAACCCCGGCCAGAGCCATGGTGCATTCCTTCACCAGGATGGCATAGGCGAACGACAGGCAGGCATTCACCGGGTCGCGCGGCGGACGGCGGTTGCGGCCATTGAGGTCGAAGGCCGGGCAAGCGCCGTCTTTCGGACGCAGCATGCTGGTGAAGGCTCCGAAATAGAGCGCCGCAATGGCCCCCTCGATGCCCAAGAGTTGCCCCAGATCAGCGGTTTTCTTCGCCTTGGGGATGAGGTCTGCGATCGCATTCAAGGCTCGTTCGGGCGATGGCTCAGCGTTGCGCCGCAGCATGGTGCGTTGGTTCTGGCCCTTGGCGGTGACGACGGCTTGGGCAAATGCCAAGCAACGCTCCGGATCAGTGGCGGCCTGAAATTGCGCCGCCCGATCAAAGGCATTGCGCAACGCGAACCCGGCGGTGAAGCCATAGAACCAATGACCTTGCGAGAGGTGCGCTACCGGCACGCCGGCTTCGCAGCACAGGTGCAGGGCCTGGGCGGTGATGATGATCCGGCCGCACAGCACTAATTGCGAGATGTCGTGCAGACGGACATCCGCCAGCCGCTCATCGCTTTTGCTGATGCGCAGACCTTCACCGTGTTTGCCGACCACCGCACCTTGCTCTTGCACGTACAGCGGCAGGGCGTCGTCGTGGGCCGGATAGAGTCGCCGCACCTCGGGAGCTGCGGGGTCACCCGGCACGGCGGTCAGCGCCGCCGTTTCGTCGGGCAAGCAGATGCCGGCCAGCGAACATCCGTGGCATTTCGGACTTTCATCCAAGGGCGGCGGCAGACGCGTCGCATGCTGGGCCTGCTGCGCTTGCGCCAGCAAGTGCAGGGTGCGGGCTTCGAGATCGCCGGTGAGCTTGATGGTCACCCGCGTGCGCGAGGCGGCAAAGTACAGCACGCCGTGGTCGCAGCGATAGCCGTGCGCGCGCAGCAGCAGGGCCTGGGCCATAAGCTGCACGCGTTCGGGTTCCCAGGAGCGCTCGGCGTTGTTGGGCACCGTACCGCGCTTGGTCTCGACCGGCACCGCCAGCGGGGCAGACGCCGAGACGGTGACGGCACCCGTTAATCCACAGATCTCTGCCGGCTGTGGTTCGCCGGGCGACAATTCACACAGATCGAGCTTGCCCGTGAGGCCCAGATGATCGTCGGTGAGCGTCACCGAGCGCAGCACCGCCGGCGGATCCTCACCAGTCGGCGAGGGCAACGGCAACACGTCATCGACGGCATCGACCCGCCGATGGACCCATTTGCCGTCTTCGGTGAAGTGATTATCAGCCCAACGGGCCTCGATGTGCATAAGGTGAAACAGTCGCGGGCAGTAGGCGAACTCATTGAGCATACGGGCCGGCAGAGGATCGCCGGGCCTGACACTTGTGGGGGGCATGCGTTGGTCTATGCTGTTGGTACTACCAGAGGTGTCCGCATGGCTAAACGCATCCGTGAACCCGTCGCTACCTACCATGTTGCACCTTTGCCTAGGCCATCTGTCGGAAAACGCGTGGCCCCGGCAATCGGCAGCGGCGGGCCACATACGCAGATCATCGGCAGCGCCGCGCCTGGAATCCGGGCCAAACTGTTTGCGAATGGCCGTAGCCAAGCGGTGCGCCTACCCAAGGAATTCCGACTGCCCGGGGTCGAAGTCCTTATCCGTCGCGACGGAGACCGCGTGATTCTTGAGGCAGTGCCCGATGTACCGCGTGATGCCAACGGCTGGCCGGTGGATCTGTGGGAGTGGCTCGACCAGTTCAGCGACGATTTTTCCGACCCAGAACTGATGCCGGCTGGCTTGTTGCCACCCGAGGCTATTCCGTCGTTCGATGCGCACGCATCTCCAGCCCGGACATTGCCGAGCCACAAGCGCGCAGCTTCACCAAAACGGCGTACCCCATGAGCAGTGCGGGAATGGACCTCTGGCTGCTGGATACGAACACGATCAGCCACGCGATCCGGGGGGTGAATGGCGTACGCGAACGGATACGCGCCCTGCCCCAGCAACGCCTGCGAGTGCCGGTGGTCGTCGTGGCAGAGCTGGAATACGGCAGCCTGAAGGCTCCCCATCCAGACCAATACCGCCTGCGTTGGCGCCGTTTCATCGACGGCATTGCCATCGTGCCTTTCGATGAACCAGCCGCCGTGGCGCATGCCCACCTGCGCCACACGCTGCGCCACCAACCCATCGGCGAACGCGATCTGCTGATCGCGGCCATCGCCGTCGCCAACGGCCTGGGTGTGGCGACCGGCAACATCGCCGAATTCAAGCGGGTGCCGAAGTTGAAGGTGGTGGATTGGGCGAGGTGACATCGTGGGCTTAGGCGTGGTGCGGTTCTGGGGAAACGGCCTCGAATAGTCCTAGCCCGAAATGACTCCCGTAGCCTAAACAAATAGGGCCTGCGATCGGTTCCGCGAAGGTCAGCTCCAGACACCAGGGCATGGTTGACGGTGGTTGCGAATGGCCGTTGGCCCGGTTGCGCAGGAAATCCAGAAAGCCCCGGCGGACCATTTCATCCCGACCCAGGTCTTTCACCTGGATGGGCTCAGGCAGATCGCGGCTGCGGCACTCCGCCAGGACTTGGCCGATGAGACTGTTTCCGCCATTGGGTTTCCGAAACCGGGGTGCAATGAAGGGCGTGCTGCTAGTCCAAGTCCGCGCGGTGCCCGTCGGAGCCAGTCCCAGAAGCGGCGGTAACTGATCGGTACGGTCGCGGAGCTGACGCACCAGGTCGTCACGCGAGCCCATCCCGGCACAGGTGACGACGATGCTCGGCAGGTCTTTACCCCAGGTACGACTGAGGCGCAGCAGTGCCTGTTGCGCCGTCTGATCCATCAATCCCTTGGCCCAGACCAACACATGATCCATCCGTCCATTGGCATCGAGATCCAGGGGCAGCAGATGGGCATGACGATGGCCGGTGAGTGGAGCCCCCTCTGCGGCTCGGCCACTGACAATGGGATGGAGAACATCCTCACCGAGCTGCTTGACCCACGAGGCGTGCAGGAACTCGGCCTGACGCAGGCAACGATTCATCAACGGCAGCAGCGTTCCGCCTTGGGTATCTGCCGAGAGGGCCAGCAGAGCGAATTCAACTGGTTCGCGACGGGCAGGAATGCGGTGCGGGGCAATGATTCCTGGTTCCAAGCTGCCCGTGGGCCGACGATAGAGCACCCGTCGGCTACCTGGAGGCTGGCTCCAACCTTGCTTTTGCAGCGTCGCCGTGTCCGCGCAAAGGCAGGATACCAGATCGCCAGGATACAGGTCGTCGACGCTTGATTTTTTAACCTTCGCAGGTTTGCCTTTTTTACCGTCGACGCTGACTGGTGGCACTCTGGTGTGACGCCAGGCGGCGTAGATCTCGGCTGATACCGGGGCCAATACCGTCACCTGTTCCCAGCCGGGGTCGACCGGCTCGCCCTCGGCGGTCGGCACCGTCCACTGGTCGTCAGGGGGATCCGTTTCCAGCAAGGTAGCCTCGACCCAGGCCTCGGCTCGTCCGAGATACGGCAGCCCGGCCAGCAAGTGAGCCAGCAACTGACGCTGATCAGCGGGCAAGGTGAGTGGCCAAGTGAGGTAGAGCCCGTCACTGTTCTTGCGAAAGCGCAGAAAGGCATCCAGCACCTTGGTGGTCTTCTGCGCTTTCCCCTCAGTAAACGGCAGATAATGACGGGTGTGCGCCACGCCACCCACGGGCAAGCGATAGCTCGGCAGGGTTTCTGCCAGAGCGTAGATCAGCCCAACGGCCTCGCTGGGCAACGCCTCCGGGCCAGTCCAGCCCTGTTTGGCGAAACCGACCGCCAGCAGAGCACGCAAAAGGCGCCAGGGAGAAGGTGGCCATTCGACCAGTCCTTCGTTGACGTGGTGCCCCCAGGGCGTCGCGTGGTAACGACCGGCTGGAAAATCCAGGTGGATGGTGATCACCAAAGCCTCACTTGGTGAAGGTGACGGTGGTGACGGCCTGGGCCCCGCCCAGCGTGGCGGCGTTGCGTGCGATCACTTCGGTCAACGCCGTCGTGAGCACGGCGAGGGTCGGCAAAACGAAACCGGCGGGCTTGCGGGCGGTGACGGCGGTATCGATCACCTCCAAATCACAGGCCGTACGCAGACGTAGATTGCCATCAAGCAGCGCGCGGACCTTGAACAGTGCCAGGATGGTGAGTAGTTCGGTTGCGGCTTCGCCCAGGCCGTAGCTGCGGATCTGTTGCAGATCGAGATTGACCGAGACGGTGATCGCACGGGCAGTGTATTCTTCGCGATGGAAAGGGACGTTACCGAAACCTTCCTTCGCTCCACGAGCATCTTTGCCGTCGGCGGCGTCTTCCTTGCCAGGCATGATGTGGTCGTTCTTCACGCCACCCGATGCGGCAACGGCAATACCCTCAGCCTCGATGAATGCCGACAACGCACGTGGCAGGCGAAGGCGCCCGCCGATTGATTCCAGGAAGGTGCCATGGAGCAGACTGTTCACGTCGTAACGAAACAGTGCCTTGAGAAATGAGGCGCGATCGACCGGATCTTTCTCGCTGTAATTGAATGCCTTTTCTAGGCTCTTTTTAAATGCACCGCCGTCAGCTTTCTCAACGTACACGCTGTTGAGCCGGTGCGCGTCTAAGGTCGATGCGGTCAGGAATGCGCCATCCTTACCGTTGACTTGCACGTAGCTCAGACCTTTGGCAGCAGGAATCGGGGCGTTGGTGCCCGCATCCCAGATCGTGGCTTCGAGCCGATTGGCCATGCTTTGCGCGCTTTCCACCAGCAGGCATTCGATGTCACCGGCGCGATAGGTCGCAGCACCGAGATCCGGAAAACCGGTGGGTTGGAAACGATGGCCTTGGATGGGCTTCACCAGCACATCGAACAGCAGACGTGGGGTGTTGGACAGGGCAGCAAGATCGAGTGACATAGGATGGTTCCTGAATTAGACGTTGGTGGTGACGACGTCGGTCACCGAGGGTTTGGTCAGACGGAGGGCGAGCCGGGCGGCATCACCGTGATGGAGTGGGATGGCGAGCGCCGCCGCCAGCAGCCGGGCTTGGTCAGCCCCGCCAAAGGTGCGCTCGATGAATGGCCGTAAGCGAGCATGACGCAGTCGGCGGACAGCAAGATCCACCGCCCGATCGATAGACCCGGCGCACAGTGCCAAGGTCACTTGATGGTCGCATGGAATCGCCACCCGGCGACCAGACAACTCAAGGCCATTGGGCAAGGTGGCGAGACGCAGCAGGCCGTAGGTGGCGAGGCCGCCAAGATCCCCCGCTGTTGCCGGTGGTGCCGAAAGCCGTTCGACGGCAGATCGATCAAGGGCCAAGCATGGGCCGAGCAGATCAAAAACGGCCCCCGCATTCGCATCGGAATCCCCGCGCACAAAAGCAGCGAGATCACTCAAGCCGACCACATGCGTACGTGGCACCAGCGGAGATTCGCGCACTGCACGCAGTCGCACTAAACGGGCAAGCCAATCCAACGGATCTGCGAGATCAGGAAGTACACCGGTATCGGCGCGTTCGGCAAATCGCTGGTGTTCAGGCACGTGCCCGTCGAGTGCCTGCCAGTGATGACGCAACGTATCTTTCGTATCGAGGAACCCGTGATGTTGCCCGCATTGGTCAGCAATCGCCAGCGCGAGACGCAACGCACAGGTATTACCGAGTTTGTCCACCCACCCCGGGGACAGCTTCGGCAGTGGCCGCAATCCGGCTTCACGGGCCTGGGGATGGGTGGTTGCCAGCGTCCGTTCGGCTGCGCCCAGGGCGTGGAACAAGGTTCGCCAGCGGGAATCCTGCGGATCGCGACTAACCCCCAGCAGGGCTTCGGAACAGATACGGGCTGCCCGTCGCCAACTGGCGGGAGAGTGATCAACCCGTGACTTCTGCTCAAGATGCTCGATCCATCCAGCTGCTTCGTCGGCCAATCCTTGCTGGGGATGCGGCTTTGACGACACCTGCCAGCGACCGACCGGGATAGCAAGATTCGCCTGACCGTTGCGCTCCAGAAAAGCAAAGCGCTGGAAGGCAGTGATCCCACGGGCAGTGCCATGTCGGGCCAAAGCGCGAGCCATCTCTACCGGCTTGCGAACCGGCGAACGCCCTTGCTGACAGCGACCTTCAGCGATGAGCGCCCCGAGGTCATCAAAGGTTGCGGGTTGCGACCACAGCGGCAGCCATTGCTCGCCCCGGGCGCTCTCCTCACTTGGCGCCGCCGTGCCGAAACCCACTGCCATACTGCGAATCGAGAACGGCGCCGCGAGTTGCGGTGATTCCCCATCACGCAACCGACGTGAGAGCGCAGCTGCGAAACAAATAGATCCCTCGAGCATCAACACGAAGTCCCATGGGTTGATCAGGCTATCGCCACCAAAGCCAGTCGTGCTGTTTGCACCACCCGCACCACCAGGAAGGAATTGCCCGATAGCTGCCCCGACACTCAAACCGGCAGTTGGTTGATCGGCGAAGATGGCCGATGCCAGTAAATGAGTCGCCTGGGGTTTGGCTGGTGCGTCAACCGCTGCCAGGTCGAGGATGTCGCCCAATCGCTGCATGAAGTTATTAGTGAAATCCAATCGGCCATCGTTGCCCCCGGTTCCCAGCAAGCTGGGATACGCTGGTGCCAATTCTTCGCCAATGACCACGGCGGCATCAAGCCAAGCAAGGACCGGCCCACGCCAAGTCCGTCGGCATTCGCCAAGCAATGCTTGCTTGGCTTCATCCTTGGGGCTTTCTTCTCGCCCCACTACGGCTGAAGCAGCCAGGGTGATCGCCGTCTGATAAGGCGCAAATCGATCAGCTGTGGCCGTGCGAATGGCCGTGATACCCGATTGATTGTCTTTGGGATAAAATCCGCTGCCGCCATTCCACGGTGCCACCAGCGGAGTCGGGGCATAACGATCGGCAAAGAATCGCAGCAGGGCTTCCCGATCGAGCACCGTGACCAGATGAAAGCTTTCATCGCGCCAGTAGCCGCGTGCCTGGGGATCGATCTGACTGGCGACCAGGCGCAGAACCCCAAGGGCTTTCAGGTAGTGGGCGAGCGCGGTGGGGACGCAGCCACGCAGATGATGGACATGCAGGCTCATGGAAGGTCCAACAAGGGGTCGGTGGTGACGAAGCGCGAGGCACGGATGTCGGCAGCGCGCAAGCAGGCTTCGAGCAGGGCGAGGGCGAATGGCCCATGCTGGTGCTGCAATCCAGCGGTGCGCTCGCGCCAGCTTCGCCCATAGCGGCCCGAGAGGCCGAGCGCGGCGCTATCGAGATGCAGGGTCACAGCAGGGACCAGGCTTGCCTCCCCCTTAGCGTTTAGCAGGGGCAAGGCCGGCAATTCGTCGTCCTCGCAGATGCCGCGCAAGGGCATGCCTTTTTTGTCAGCCAAAGCGAACTGCTGATCGTCCGGAGTTGCATGCCAACTGACGCGAATCTTACCGTGATGGCTGCACACGAGGTATGCCACCAGATCGATCGCTGGTGCGGTCAGGGCGGCCAGCTCGTCGGGCAGCGGCCCCGTCGCCTGAGTCGTCATCGTCACCGGCACGATGACTCCCGCCGCGATGAGCTCGGCACAGTCGCCGAGCAGAGCCGGATGCTGGAGATCGCGCTGGGCCAACAGCTCGAACAGCGCCAGAGTGCTGGCAAGTTCGTGGCGAAAGCCCCCGCGCTTGGCATCACCCTGCGGGCCGAGGTTGTACATCTCACGCGGGCTGACCCACGAACCCTGCGGTGCCTTGGCCAAATCATGCCGTGGGTGCGAGGTGCGGATACAGGCGCGAAAAGCGGGATGGACCTTGCCCCAGTCATGCAGACGGCCAGCGAGACCGAGGAACTGATCGAACGGCGGCGGCAAATGAAGGGCATGGGCAATGGCGATGGCGTACTCGCCGACACAGCCGCCATGAGTGGCGATGGTCTGCCAACCGCCTTCCTGCGGGGTGCTGAGATCCTCGCGATTCTGCGCCTGATCAGCCTGATCATCGCGACTGAGCGTCGCCGTCGCGATCACGGGAATGATTGGTGATTTGGCGGTACGAGGCTCGCCAGTCCAGCCTTTCGCGGGATCGTAGCCACCCACCGTTTCGTCGACGGCGATGACCTGACCCGGCCGACAATCATCAAGGCGCAACGGCCGCCACCTGCCATCCAGGTAGTCGAGGGTCCAGGCGCGACCCTTTGGTTTCTTGTCGGCAAATAGCCATTTCTGCACTTTGTAGAAAGGCACGGCACAGAGCGCGTCGCGAATCGGCGCCTGCGACGAATCAGGCGCAGCACCTTCGGCAACCGCGAGCCACCAGACCTGGCAATCCCGTTCGTCACCGCTGCGCAGATAGCGGCTGATATCGAGATCCGCCCCGGTCAGGTCGGGAGTGGTATCGAACAATTCATCCAATTCACGACGCAGCAGTAGGTGCTTCGGCGCATACGGATAGAGCTTCGCTCGCTGTTCAGGTGACAAGGTCGCTTCAAAATCCTCCAGCCCGGCGGGAGACACCTCCTCGATCTGAGCCATAGCTTCGCGGGCGGCGACCAGTTCAGCGGGAGCGTAGGGCGCCGCACGTTTATCGTCATCAATGGTCAATCCCGCGTCAGCGATGAAGACCTTGCCCGTGCCGCCATAGCGGGCGCACCGCCCGAATCGCTGAACCAGGCTCGGCCACGGTGCGAGGGCGGTGATCAGGGTCGCGGCACTGAGATCGACGCCGGCCTCGACCACTTGAGTTGCAACGATGATCCGGCCTGCGGCGGGCATCGGGGCATTGCGATTGAGGAAATCCTCACGCCACAATTTCCGCTCCCACGGCCGGAAACGACTGTGGACCAACCGTCGTTCGATGCCCTGTTTTTCCAGGGCCGCCAGTTTGTTGAAGACCTCGGTGGCGTCATCCACCCGGTTGACCACCACCAAGGTCAGCGTGCCTGGTTGATGCGCCTTCGCAGCAAGTTCTGCAATGGCCGTGTTGTCTGCCGCCGAAACCAGTTCGCGTGGCTTGCGCACCTCCCACAAGATGCCGTTACGCTGATCAGCGGGGATATCGAGGACCGGCGGCAAGGTGGCGAGCAATGGCTTGGTATCAACCGATTCCAGCCAACGCGGCTGCAAGGTCGCGCTCATCCACCAGGTTCGGCTGGGTCGCAGGCTTTTTCCAGCCTGTTCGTCTTCAAAGCGAAAGGCCTGCATCTGCGCCGAGGTCGCCAGGCCCACATCCATGAGCTGGACTTCATCCACCACCCACAGGCTATCTTGGTTCAGCAGCCCGAATTCCATCGGCCAACGCGCGCGGGGTGCCGCGTAGCCACGATTGAGCGCCCGCGACAGCAGCATGTCCTGCGTACCGATGAGGATTGCCGGATGCTCAGGATGCAGATGCCAATCTCCGGCATCGGAGCCGCCCATCAAAACATGAACCCCGACCTTGCCAGCGTGGTCACCATGCCCGTCCCACAGCAGACCCGCGGTCTCAAGCCAGCCACGGATATTCGCCTCGGTCTGCTCGACCAGGACACGCATCGGTAGGCAGAAGACGAGGCGGGCGGGCCATTGCGGGTCGCTTTGCTTGATCCGATGCCAGAGCCACGGCAGCACCGTTCCCGCCGTCTTGCCAAATCCCGTGGGGATACGGATCAGACGGTTGCGACACGTTGTGTCGGTAGCGAGTTCGCTTTGCCACGGATGCGGAATCGCCACGTTGGTCAGGTGCTGGAACCAGGCGTTGAAATCAGAGATCATGGTCTGGGCTCGCTCTCATGGTGTACCATCGTATCGCCGATCACTGCAGCCGGAGTTGCCGACATCTGGGGCGGCTCGGCCTCTAGGCCATTCAGCAGCGAAGTCGCCTGATTTCTCAACCATTCACGCAATTCCGGCGGGCCTTCAGCGCGCACCGCGCCGCCGAAGGACAGCACCCAGTGGCGGCACTCATCGAGGCCGGTGGTCGAGAAGGCGATACGCCGCCAGCCGGGTGGCAGATCAGTTGGCATCAGGTCGATCTTCTGGCCTTCGCCCCAGGTGCGGTCGGCGACGAAGGCCCAGGCATCAGGGCTGATCGCCAGCTCTACGCGATAGCGCTTACCGCCGCCGGTGGCATGAAATCCGGTCGCCAGGCTGGCATCAACCTCGGCGTGCGGTGGACGCACGGGGGCACCTGGCGGCAGCTGCGCGTCGATGCGCACGGTGGGCTCGCGGCTGGTGATGCGCGAGAGCGCGTACTGCTTCACCCGGCCGGGTCCGCTGCTGCTGCCACTGGCAGGCGACCAGGCAAAGCAGAACCATTCGCCTTTGAGCAGCACCAGCCGAATCGGCCACACATGCAGGTCGCGTTCGTCAGCTCCCCGGTTGCGATAGCGGAAGCGTGCCGCCTGGCCGGTGCGTAGAGCGCGCTCGAGCACCGCCAGCGCGCCGGGGGCCTCGGCGGCAATGCCGAAGCGACTCACGCCGATGGTGGTTGGTGCGATCGCCTTGGCTTCTTCAGCCAATCCACTGCGCTCAAGCAGGCCATGCAACGCCGCCGACAAGTCACCGGCATAGGCGGTGGCGGGGCGCTCCCAACCGGGCGAGCGGGTATCGGGGGCGCGCAACAGACCACGGGCGGCGATGAGCGCGGCCAATTCATCGTGAGTCAAAATGTCGATGGCCTGCGGCAAGAGGATCGGCGGCAAGCCGATGAGCCGCCAAAAGGCCTGCCGCGCATCGCGACCCGGTTCGCGCACCACCTGTTCGGGGAAACACTTGGCTAGCCACTGCAAATCATTGAATACCGTCCGCAATGATGGGTGGGTTGGGAGATTGGCAGATAGTTCGACGGCTGAATGAGAACCATCTGCCAATAAATTGAGAATGGTGGACTTCCGCTTGAGGGCCGTTGCCTCGGCTTTAACCGAGAGATACCGAGCCGCTGTCATTGACTGCAATCTTCGTTGATGCTCATATGTATGTACCGTATATCAGTCGCTCATTCTTACCATCGACCCGGGTGTTTCGGTAAAATTATTGGGCCAAGGCCTGGGTCGAAAAAAACCACTTAGATAGTACCTTCGCATTACTGGCCGAAATCCTTGTTTGTCGAAAAAGAAGCTCCCTTTAAGTACGGTTTTTACAAAATCGCAGGTGAGTTCTGAAATAGGTGTGTACCTCAAATTTGGTGGTCACTGGTTGCTGGTCGCTGGTCACTGGTCACTGGTCACTGGTCACTGGTCGCTGGTCACTGGTCTCTGGTCCCTGGTCACTGGTCTCTGGTCCCTGGTCCCTGGTCCCTGGTCCCTGGTCCCTGGTCCCTGGTCCCTGGTCCCTGGTCCCTGGTCCCTGGTCGCTGGTCTCTGGTCGCTGGTCGTTCGCCCCCCCGATCACCCGCAGTGCCGCAGGGCCGTGATCAGCGCAGATATCTTGCGACCGAGGATGTGATTCTTGGTGAGCAAGTGCGTCTGATCGCAACCGATGATGGCCGAGAGCATTTCGATCTGCGCTGACAGTTCGTCGTTGGCGGCGCGCGCGATACGCAGGAAGCGGATGAATTCGGCATCGCTACCGCGACCGGCACCTTCGACGAGATTGCTGACGACGGAGATGGCTGAACGACGAAGTTGATTGGCGAGGTCGCCGAACCGTACTCCATAGCTGACCACCGCGATGTCGCGCAGTTGCTGTTGGCCGAGATGATAAATCCGCAGTCTGTGAAAATTCGCCATGGGAGGCTCCTTGTGCAACCTGCCAGATCGAACGCGCGCAGGCGTCAAGGCCGCGCAGCGCCGTGCCGCAGGCACGGGCAGCCTTGACGCCGAGCACGATCGATATGGTAGGTGGAACAAGGAGCCGCACCAAGTCACCCCACTAACCCGCCTGCGAAATTCCCCGTTCTACCAAAATTATCCAGCAACCAGCGACCAGAGACCAGAGACCAGAGACCAGAGACCAGAGACCAGCGACCAGCGACCAGCGACCAGCGACCAGCGACCAGCGACCAGCGACCAGCGACCAGCGACCAGCGACCAGCGACCAGCGACCAGAGACCAGAGACCAGTGACCAGAGACCAGAGACCAGCGACCAGAGACCAGTGACCAGAGACCAGCGACCAGAGACCAGAGACCAGTGACCAGAGACCAGAGACCAAAGACCAGCAACCAAGCCCGGCCACCATCCTCCTCGTTCTGAGATATTTCCTTCCCCGGGCGCCGTCCCGCCCACGATCATCGCCCCCTAGGAGCGCCCTATGCCATTCGCCGGCTCGATTGTTGCCATCGTCACCCCCTTCGCTGATGGCAAGGTCGACTTCCCTGCCCTCAAGCGCATGGTCGAATGGCATCTCGCCGAAGGCACGCAGGCGATCGTCCCCTGCGGAACCACCGGCGAGAGCGCGACCTTCGCGCATGACGAGCAGCATCAGGTCATCAGCGCCGTGGTGCAAACCGTCGCCGGTCGCGTGCCGGTGATCGCCGGCGCCGGTTCGAATTCGACGCGCGAAGCCGTGTCGCTGGCCCAGGCCGCTGAAAAGCTCGGGGCCGACGGCATCCTCACCATCACTCCCTACTACAATAAGCCGAACGCCGAAGGTCTGTTCCAGCACTTCAAGGCGGTGCGTGAAGCCACCAAGCTGCCGCTGGTGCTGTACAACGTCCCCGGCCGCACCGGCATCAACATGCTGCCCGAGACCAGCGCCCGCATCGCTGCCCTCGGTGGCGTCGATTCGATCAAGGACGCCGCCGCCAATCTCGACCAGACCCAGGAGCAGCTCGAGCGCGGCGTGCGCGTGCTCTCCGGCGATGATGCGATGACCTTTCCGATGATGATGCTGGGCGCCTCGGGCGTCATCAGCGTGGTCGCCAATTTCGCCCCCAAGCTGATGCGTCAGCTGTGCGACGCCTGCGCCGCCGGCAACATCCCCGAGGCCCGCCGCCTGCATCGCATCGTCGTCGAGCTCGGCAAGCACGCCTTCGCCGAGACCAATCCGATCCCGGCCAAGACCGCGGTCGCCGCCCTCGGCTTCTGCCGCGAGGAATTCCGCCTGCCGATCGTGCCAGCGGCGGCCGACAAGAAGGCGGCGCTGCTGGCGTGCATGCGCAAACACGGACTGCTGCCCGGATGACGCTGGCCGACAAGGTTACCCTCGCGCGCCTCGGCCTGATGCCGATCGTCGTCGCCGCCTATCTGCTCCTCCCGCCGGGAGCGGGTTTCTGGGTGGCTGGATGGACCTGCGCCTTGGCGGAATACACCGACCTCCTCGACGGGCGCATCGCCCGCGCCCGCGGCGAGGTCTCCGATTTCGGCAAGCTCGCCGATCCGTTCTGCGATGTGATCTACCGCCTGGGGGTCTTCCTCGCCTTCCTGCTGCCCGCCGGCGGGGTGGCCTTCGCCGTCGGTCCGCACGATCTCGCCTATGCTGATATTCCAGGGCAATTGGTGTTCCTCTCGGCCGATGGCAGCGCCCATGCCGGGCTCGTGCCGTGGCTACCGGTGTTCCTTATGACGCTGCGCGAAATCGTCGCCGGCGCCCTGCGCGCGATGACCGCGACCAAGGGCCTGGTGCTCGCCGCGCGGACCTCGGGCAAGGTCAAAGCCTGGGCCCAGGGTGCGACCCTGATCACCTGCCTCGCCTTTCCGGCGATCTTCTTCCAGCAAAAATTGTGGATGCTGCAGTGGGCGACGCTTGCGACCTGGGTCTGCGCGATCCTCAGCGTGGCCTCGATCTGCGAATACATCTGGGTCAACCGCCCAGTGCTGGCGCAGCTGCTCGATCGCAAACCGCACCCCGCCGGAGCCACGCCATGATGCGCATCGATCTCACCTTCGAGCGTCCGCTGACGAAAGAACTGAAGACGCGCTTGCTGTTGGCGGCAGGAGCCTTGGCGAAAGTGCGGACGGTGAAATTCACTCGTGGCGATTACGACGTGCAGATCTTCGGCGAGGCCCTTGGCACGCAGATGGTGCTCGCCGCCCTCGCCGAAGAAGGCGTCGTGCCCAGCGCCGCGCGCACCAGCCTCGACGAATACTCCGCGACCATCGCCGACGACATGCCCGACAGCAAAAAGGAACGCGTCCGCGCCATCGGACGCTGATCGCTCCATGCGCATCGCGCTCTTCGGAGGTTCCTTCGACCCTCCGCACCTCGGCCATGTCCTGGCGGCGGTGACGGCGCGCTCCGCCGCCGGCGTCGACGCGGTGTGGGTTCTGCCGGTGGCGCGTCATCCCTATGGCAAGCCGCTGACTCCCTGGCAGCAGCGCTGGGATCTCTGCCAGGCGGCGTTCGCCTCCTTGGGCCCCTGGATCAGCGTCCATGACGACGAACTACGCAACCCTTCGGGGTTCACCTTCGATCTGGTCACCAGCATCGCCGCCGCCCATCCCGGGCACCAGTGGTGCCTGATCGGGGGCAGCGATACCGCCAATGATCTGCCCAACTGGCATCGCGGCGCGGAGTTGGCGCAGCTCGTCGAGATCATCGCCATCGCCCGTCGCGGTCACGGCGGCGATGCCGACGAGGCCGCCCTGCCAGCGATCAGCAGCCGGCGCCTGCGCAGCGACCTCGCCGCCGGGTTGGCGGTAGAGGGCCGGGTGCCTGCCGCAGTTGCGGCATTGATCCATCAGCGCCACTGGTACGGGGCCTGAATCGACGTTAGCCTGGGCCGCATGCGTAGCGCACTTCTGCTCCTCGTGGCCAGCTCGATCGCCACCTGCCGGCATTGCCTGCTGGCCACCGTTCCGACCGACGGCGCTGAATTCCTATAGGCCGCTGGGCCGCTGAGCGCGGCGTCGGTGACGCGGATCTACGAGGTCAGTGCGCTGACGGCTCCGGGCGTGATCAGCTGCGGCGTGCCGCTTCCTGCAATTCGTTAAGCAGCGCCACCGCCTGGCGGGGCGTGAAGCCGTCCAGATCGAGGCCCTGCAGACGCTCGACCACCGGATGCGTGACGTAGCCGAACAAGGTCAACTGCGTCGGTGCGCTCACCGGAACCGGAACCGCCGCAGCTAATGCCCCTGACATCAAGGCTGCCGCCGCCGGAGCCTGCGCTCCATGACGCTCCAAGGCCGCCAACACCGCCCGGGCGCGGCTGATCACCGCTGGCGGAACGCCGGCGATGCGTGCCACATGGATACCGTAGCTCTTGGTGGCGGCCCCGGCCACGATGCGATGCAGGAAGACCACGTCGTCGGCATTTTCAGCGACGGCGACGGTGCGGTTGACCACCCCGGCGCGGTTGTCAGCGATCTCGGTGAGCTCGTGGTAATGCGTGGCGAACAGCGCCCGGCAGGCGAGGACATCGTGCAGATGCTCGGTGATCGCCCAGGCCAGCGACACGCCGTCGAAGGTCGAGGTGCCACGTCCGACCTCGTCGAGGATCACCAGGCTGCGGATGGTCGCGTGGTGCAGGATCGCCGCCGTTTCGGCCATCTCGACCATGAACGTCGATTGCCCGCGGGCCAGTTCATCGCCGGCCCCGACGCGGGTGAAGACACGATCGACAACTCCCAGATGCGCTGCATCAGCGGGCACGAAACTGCCCGCCTGGGCGAGAATCACCAACACCGCGATCTGTCGGATATAGGTGGATTTGCCGGCCATGTTGGGCCCGGTGATCACCGCCAGACGCGGCACCGCCTGCGGGCCAGCATGCAGCTCGCAGTCGTTGGCGACGAAATTTCCGCGACCGATGGCCGCCTCGACCACCGGATGGCGGGCTTTGACGAAGTGCAGCGACAATGAGTCATCGACCACCGGTCGACACCAGCCGCCGAGCCGCGCGACCTCGGCCAGGCCGGCGCAGACGTCAAAGATCGCCAGCGCCGCCGCCGCCCGCTGCAGCGGCGTGATGAGAGTTTCGGCCTGCAGGCGCAGGGCCCCGAACAAGGCCGTTTCGCGGCTGCGGATGCGGTCCTCGGCGCCCAGCGCCTTGTCCTCATACTCTTTGAGCTCGGGAGTGATGTAGCGCTCGGCATTCACCAAGGTCTGCTTGCGGATGAAATGCGCCGGAGCTTTTTCGGCGGCGACCTTGGGCAGTTCCAGGTAATATCCGAATACCGAATTATAGCCGACCTTCAGACGCGGCAGGCCGCAGGCCTGGGCCTCGCGCGTCTGATAGGCGGCCAGCCAGGCGCTGGCATCGCTACGGATGGCGCGCAACTCATCGAGCTCGGAATCAACGCCGTCGCGGATCAGGCCGCCGTCCTGCACGGTCAATGGCGGTTCGTCGACAAGGGTCGCACGGATCGCCGTCACCAGCTCGGGAGCGGGATTCAATTCCACCGCCGATTCCGCGAGCAGGGCCGGCAATGCGCGCCCGGCACAGGTCGCCCCCACCGCCGCCGACGCGACCAGCGAATCCGCAAGTTGCACGAGGTCGCGAGCATGCGCGCGGCCGGTGGCCAAGCGCGCGACCAGACGCTCGAGATCGTAGACCTGGGCCAAGGCATCGCGGATGTCGGCGCGCAGCTGGTCATCGGCCACCAGGCAGTCGAGGGCATCATGACGCTTGGCGATGGCCGCGACCTCGGCCAGGGGTCGCGCCAACCATTCGGCGAGCAGGCGCGCCCCGGGCGCGGTGCGCGTGCGATCGACCGCCGCCAGCAGGGTGCCGGCGCGCGTCCCCTCGCGACCATTGCGCAGCAGATCGAGATTGCGCCGACAGGTGGCATCGAGCACCAGGCCCGCGGCGCTGCGCAGCCGAGTGATGCTGCGCACATGCCCGAGGCCGGTGCTCTGCCCGGTGGTCTGCTGGGTGTTCAGCTGGGTGTTCAGCTCGGCGATACGTACCGCCCCTTCGGCATAACGCAGCGCCGCCGCCGCCGCCGAGATCAGATGTTCGCAGCCGGCACCGAGGTCGAAGCCATCGAGGCTGGTGACGCGCAGGCGCTCGATCAGCCAGCGCCGGGCATCGGCGGGCTTCCACGCAAAGGCCGGCAGACCTGAGATCGGCGGTACCGCCGCCGGCGCGCAGGCCTCGCGCAAGAGCTCGGCCGCGCTCATGCGCAGTTCGTCGGGGACGACCAGTTCCGCCGGCGACAGGCGCGCCAGGGCCAAGGCCAGTTGGCTGGAAGTGACGGCCTCTTCGACGGTGAAGCGACCGGTGGAAACATCGAGCGCGGCGATGCCGATCGCCTGGCGCTCGCAGTCGAGGGCGGTGAGCGCCACCAGGCGATTGGCTTCACCGGGCTGGAGGGTTTCCTCGTCGACGAGGGTCCCGGGGGTGATCAGGCGTGTCAGCCCGCGGCGCACCAGGGTGCGCCCATCCTTGGCGGTGTCCTTGGGATCTTCGAGCTGATCCATCACCGCCACGCGCAGCCCCAGGGCCAGCAGCTTGGGCAGGTAGACCGCCAACTGATGATGCGGGATGCCAGCCATCGCGATCGGCTGCGGCGCGTCCTTGTTGCGGCTGGTCAGAGCCACGCCGGTATGGCGCGCCAGCAGTTCGGCATCTTCGAGAAACGCCTCGTAGAAATCGCCCATGCGCATCAGCAGCAAGGCTTCCGGCTGGGCGGCCTTGCCTTCGAGATACTGGCGCATCATCGGCGTGTCGTGCGGCGACGGAACCTGGGCCATGACGTAGACGCCGAGCGAAGATCAGCGGCCGGCGGAGAGCGACAGACTGTCGACGATCACCAACGGCACATCGCGGCCGAGGTTGTGCTTCGACTGCTCAACCTTCTGGACCTCGCCTTTTACCCCGACCCAGCGCCAATAGTACTCGCTGAGCTGAACGTCTTTGCCGACCGCAACCTTGAGGAAGGCGACGATGTTCGAATCGCCGTCGACGAGGACCTCGGTAGCGCCGACCTGCTCGAAATTCTGCTGGGTGACGAAACCTTCGGCGGCGAAGGCTTTGACCACGGCCACCGCTGCGGCCGGCTTGGGAATCTCGGCCGGGGGCAGCGGTTCTGGGATGATTGCCGGAACGGTCGTCACCGAGATCGCGGGCGCCGGAGTCGCGTCCGGCACCGGCAGCATGGGCGGGGCCAACGGATCGCCTGAGGTCCCGCTGGTCGGCGCCGTGGTCACCGTGGTCGCCGCACCCGGAATCGACGTGGCGTTGTTCCCGGAGCTGATGGTCGGCGTGATACCCCTGGCCACCTGCACATTCTTCGCCGCCGCCGCGACGTTGACGATGCCGTCCTTGATGCGCTGGGCGCTGATGCGGACATCGGCATCGGGGTGATTGCGGATGACGCTGTCGAGCTGCACTACCAGGCCCTGCCAGTCGAGGACCAGAGCATTCTGCGGGTTGTTCTTGAGCTGGTCGAAGAAGCTCGCGTAGATGGACTGCGCCGTGCCCCAGGTCTGCACCGCCTCAGCGGCGCGGGTGGCTGCGTCCTTGCGCGCCTGCTCAATATTCGCCGGCATATCGAGGACCGTGCTGGAGATGTAAGCCACGGCATTGGGGAGGTATACCGCCCGCCAATCGCCATTGATGCGACCCTTGTCCTCGAGGATCTCGCCCTTGTTCAACTCGGCGACGATCTCGCTGCGCAGCGTCGAATCATCGCGGGCCCGCGAGCGGTCTTCGGTGACGCGCCAACGCTTACCGCCGTCGACCGCTTGCAGGACCTTGCTGTGGACCCAGGCACTGCCTTCACGCGGAAAGCGGATGACGTACCAGCCCGCGACCTTCGCCGGTCCGAGGATTTCGACTTCGGACTTGGCGGGCAGGGTGACGATGACCTTCGATTGGGTCGTGGGCGCATAGCGCACATTGCCGTTTTTAGCCAGGATCACGCGCAAGCTACCGACTGGCGCCGCACCCGCCGCCAAGCTGTCAGCCGAAGGCGCCAAAGCGCTCTCGGCAGTCCACACCGCAGACGGGGCGAAGAGGGCGGTGAGTACAGCAACAAGGGCAAGACGACGCATCAGATCCTCCGGCGGAAGGCGCAAGCCTAGGAGCCTGTCGGAGATAGGCCAGCAAGGCTGTCTCGGTCTCGTACGGCAGCTCCGGCGTTGCCAAAACGGTCAGATAGCTCTCGCTATCCGCCCGCCTTGCCGCCTTGGATCTGCCGCACGATACCTTCGCCAGCCTGGTCGGCCTATCTCCGACAGGCCCCTAGGAGCTGCGTGGAACGGAAAAAGGGGACACGAGCGATCATTTATGAGGTGGCTAAATAGACACCGGTCAATTTAGACTTGCCTTCCATGGATGGGTTTCTATAAACCGTATCCATATCGACCCTGTACGTTTGGAGCTTTGCTTTTCATGGCCATTTCCTTCGACCGCACCTTCGAACACACCTCGGCAGCGGCGATGGCGACCCCGGCCACCACCGTGACCTTCGGCCATGAAGTGACGGCGCACGGCTTCCTTGGGCGCCTGCGTCAGCGTGGACTGGCAATCGCCGCCGTCGTCGGTGCGCGCACGCCGACCGTCGCGCTGACCGCCTACACCGCCGCCGGCCCACATGCCGGTGCCCGCCTGGAAGTCCCAGTCGCGGATCTACGCCATCTCGCCCGCGTCCTGCTCGACCTCGCCGATCGTGCCGATGGCAGCACCTTGCGCCCGGCCAGCGTCTCGCTGAGCGACTTGGCCGATCTCCGCCGCGCTGGCTGAACAGCACGATACTTTTTCCGACGATCGCGAATGGCCTGAGATGGCCATGCAGCCCACAGCAGCGGAGGGTAGCCCCTGCTGTGGGACCGAGCGCTAGGATTTTTGTAACAGCTCAGGCGGCCTTCCGATAATCCTTTGAAGACTTGGCTTTTGTCGTCATCGGCACCTTCGGCAACCACGGCCTCCCGGCCAGCGCCAGGGCGAT
>JBIILZ010000162.1:0-6600 GCA_044338255.1 Planctomycetota bacterium
CTGCAGTGAAATGACTTATGTACATTTTATTCATAATGAAAAGTCATAAGTGAAGGTGGTTGTTTAAACCCACGAAAAAATTGGCAGTTATCTCAATTTTCAGGGATGAGCGCATTGTGCGTGAATATGCTTCCGTCGCGTATATCCGCGGAATGACTCACCCCAGCGAGGTTGTCCATGCCCACCACATCCATCGTCCGTGTCTTTCGTTCCGGCAACAGTCAGGCGGTCCGTCTTCCACGTGACCTCGCCTTCCCAACACACATTCACGAGCTGGTTGCTCGGCGGGAGGGTGATCGCTTGGTGCTCGAGCCTGCTCCCGGTGGCGAGTTCTCCCAGGCATTTTGGGATGCCCTGGGACAAGCACCCGACTTTCAGCGGCCACCCCAGGTGGCGCAGCAACGTGGAGACCTCTTTCCGTGAGCACGACGCACCTCTTGGATACGAACATGGTATTCTTCCTTATGCAGGCTCGGCCACCCGCCGTACTCGATCGCCTGCGCACCCTCGGACCCCAGCACGTGGCGATCTCGGTGATTACCGCACTGGAACTGCACCAGGGCGCGGAGCTATCAGCCACACCCGATCGCTATCACGCTCTCATCGCAACGCTGCTGGCCTCGTTACCGGTGTTACCTTTGCCGGTCGAGGCGGCTGCCATTGGCGGAAAAATGCGCGCGTATCTCCAGCGCCGCGGAACACCACTCGCGGATCTGGATGGCTTGATTGCCGCGCACGCCCTCACGGTTGGCCTCGTGCTGGTAACCAATGACCAGGCATTTCAGCGGGTTCCGGGTCTCACCGTGGAAGACTGGACCGCAAATCCTTAGCCACAGACGAGGGCCGAGAATAGTGTTGGATTTTCCTCAATTAAGCCGATTTCTTGACTTTTTCGAACTTGTTACGCTCCCGTTGACGCGCCATTGGAGTATGCTCGGAATAAAGGGGACACGCCAACTTTTAAACTTCATTTTGGGTGGCCATAATTTTTGCCATAAATTTTAGTCTGCCTGCCGATGCAGGGCTGATGCTCCCGGTTGGCGAGCATGCGTGAGGGCGACGGCGGCCAATTGCACCGCTGCCAGCGCGAGGAGGTCCGCACCGCAGCGGCGGCACTGACGCTCGGGTGCTGGGTGACGGGCTCGACACACGGCGCACGTCCACAGATCTGGCAACTCCATGACTCACTCCAAAAAGTAGACGAGATCGGCGAGGGTTTGGCGGGCCGCAGGACTGACGTCGTTCTCGACTGATTTCAGACGGTCACGCAATTCAGCGGCATCAAGCGGATCGACGGAAGTACGAGCCAAGATCGCGCACGCCCGCTCGCGCAGGCTTTCTAAATCTGGGACAACGGGCTGGTTGTCGGCTGGCCGTACATCAGCAGTCGCATCGATGTTTTTGACCGATGCATCGTCGCCATCGTCCGGACGCTGGTTGCCGTAGTCGTCTGGGGTCACGTCGGCCGATACGCTCAGCGGGGCGCTCAGCCGTACGGCGGTGAGGTCGGAGAGATCGGCGGAGCGGACCTCTTGCACCTGGTCGATGCGGCGGACCAGATTGCGGGCACTGCCGACATCAGTGACGTTGATGGTCAGGATCCCCGAACGGTCGAGATCAAAACGGCAGAGGACTTCCTTCGATTCGCTGTGCGTCAGCTTGTCGAGGGTAAAGAGTCCGATGCTATGGCACAGATTGAGATCTTCACTTTCGCCCTGGAAGACCTCGATATCGATGCGGTCCTGATCTTGGGATTGACGGTAAAAAACTTGCGACGCTTGCGCTGGCAAGGGCGTATTGCGATGGATCAACGGCACGACATGCAAGGTGCCGTCGTAGCTCACGGCGGCGACACCCAGGCTATGCGGGGTGACGTCAACCATCACCGCCCCCAGGCGACGACCTGCCAAGGCCGCGGCTTCGATGGCGGCGCCTTGAGCCACGACCGTATCCGGATTGATCCACGCCTGCGGCTGCACTCCCAGTTCGGTCGCCAGCATCGCTTGCACCAACGGCGTACGCGTGACGCCTCCAACCAATAGCACCCGCGAGAGCTGCTCGGCCGCGATGCCCGCCCGCTCAAGCGCCGTGCGCACGGACACCAAGGTGCGCTCGATGGCCCCCATGATCATCGCTTCGTAAACCGTACGGCGTACCGGAAATTCAAGGTGCAGTCGGGTGCCCTGCGCGCCATCAGCGATGTATTCCTCGTGAACCACGGCTTCGGCGTGCGTCGACAGACGGATCTTCGCACGTTCGGCAGCACGCAGCACGCGCGCCCACTGACGTGGATCATGCTGGAGGTCGATACCGTGACGGGTGCGGAAATCATCCGCCGCGCGCCCGGCGAGTTCACGATCGAAATCGTGGCCGCCAAGATTGACGTCGCCATGGCTCGCCCGGACTTCCATCACGGCTTCAGAGCACGCCACCACCGAGACGTCGAAGGTGCCACCACCCAGGTCGTAGACCAACCACGTCTCTTCGCGACGGTTGCCCATCGCATAGGCACTGGCGGCGGCGGTCGGCTCGTTGATCAGACGCAACACCTCAAGCCCGGCCTGGCGGGCCGCCTCGCGGGTATCCTCACGCGCGCGTTCGCCAAAAAACGCCGGCACCGTGATCACCGCCTGAGTCACCGGGCCACCAAGATGGGTTTCGGCCGCAAGGCGCAGATGACGCAGGATGAGACTCGAAATTTGCGCCGGCGTACAGGGCTTGCCACCAACCGCGATCAGCGAATCCTGACCCATGCGGCGCTTGATCCAGCGCACAGTATCGGTGGGCGCGTTGAGCTCATTGTTGACTGCCGCCTGGCCAACCAGCCAGCCACCATCGGAGCCCAGCGAGACCACGGATGGCACCAGCGGTGAGCCATCGATGGAGATCACCACCGGGCGACCATCGCCATCCACATACGATACTTCACTGTGCGTGGTGCCCAGATCGATGCCAATGACGTGTCCACTCATGCGCTTGTTCCTTCGGTTTTGGTCGCGGCGGTTCCGACCAGCACATCGGCTGGTCGAATAAGGTTGCCCTGGAGTCTCCAGCCATCGCGCTCAAGCGTGATGACACGGTCTAACGCACCGCGGGCGCGGCCGGTGCAGCGCATCCAGGCGGGATCGAATGGTTCTCCAGGTGCCGGCGTCAAACGCTCGGCCCCCTGATCATCCAGTTCCTGGCGGAGTCGTTGCATCAGCAGTCGAGCGCCATCGCAGCTCGCCTGTAAACTGCGTTCAAGCGCATCGCGCCCGGGCAAAGGCTGGCCCCACCACGTGCGTTTCGGCAGCAGCTCCAACACCCGCACACGATCTTCGTCGAGTGCACGGTGATGGCGGGCGGCACTATCACACGCCTCTATCAAACCACTGAGCAGCCGTCGTTGTTGGGCATCGGCGGCACGACGCAGGCCGTCGGCCAACGTCAGCAATCGAGCATTCGACTCAGCCGTGGCGACGGTGCCGGCAGCGGCGGCGGCGGCAGCCTCGGCCAAGCGCCGCAACTCCTGATTCTGTCGCCGGACTTCACTGGCGAGACGTTCGTTGGTGGTCAGCAGGTCATGCAGACTGGGCAATTGATACTGTTCCCACGCGGCCAACAAGGCCGGGGGCCAGTTCGCAAACAGGTCGCTTGGCAGACTGCAGGGCTCGTCTTCAAGAGTGTCTTCAAGAGCGTCTTCGTCACCCGCAGCTTCGGCATTGAGGTCCTGGTCTTCAGCTGACTGGTCCTCCATGACAGGCTCTTCATCAGGTAGTTCAGACATCGCCCAGCTCCCAATCAGACAAGGATACACATTCCCGGATGACGGCTTCGCGCTGCGTGGGATCCAGCAACGAGCCGGCATCCGCCGGCGCCGACGGTGGCTGTGCGATGTAGCTGGTCATGGCGGTGAAGCGCAGACGTTCGCGGGCAGCAGGGCTGCGGATGCTGGCGTAGGCGGCATTGATCTGCGCATCGGCGGTGCCGGCGCGGACGCGATCGTGATAGGCCGCTCGCACGGCTGCGTCATCGGCGTCGGGGCGGATCCCCAGCAACATGAAGGGATCGCTGACCGATTGGCTGGCTGATTGGCTCATGATCCCGAAACCAGATGGTTCAGCCGGGTGATCATCACGGCAATGGCACTGGCGATGGAGAGATCGTGCATGCGGTTATTATGTTGTGTCAGGAGGCTGAGCCAGTCGCGAACCGCGGCTCGTTCAACGGGGAGGATGCGCTCGGCAAGTCCGGCAGCATCCCGAGTGGTCGGGATGCCCAGTGAGGGAATGAGAACCAGCATGCGCATCGACATGGCCGCCCCATGCGTGGCGCGAAAAGACTCATAGGCGGCGGCTGGAAGGAGCAGCGGATCACTGACGATACGCGTCTTGGCGGGCGTCTCGGGCTGCGGCAATAACGTGGACTTCTTCTTTTTGCTCGGTGATCCAGCATCGCCGCTGGGCGACGTATCGCCGGTGGGGGACTGTTGGCGCAATAATTCCTTGAGCCGTTTCTCGAACTCCGCAAAACTCGGTCCTGATTCGGCGTCATCTTCGGAATCGAAATCATCATCGAAACCGAAGTGTCCAGAATCATCGTTGTGATTCAGCCAACTTGCCATTTCCGCGTGCTCAGGAGCCTCACGGGGGATCCGCGACAGAGCGCGATTCCAGGCGCGTGAGGTCATCTGATGGTCATTGCGCAGTCGAGCAAAAGCGCCGATATGAAACCACGGACGCCAATCGCGGGGATCCTTTTTCTGCCAACGGCCAAACAGCTCATCGGTCGCGTTAAACCGCATGGCCAGTCGACGCTGATGTCGACGCAGCAGGCGGTGCAGTCGTTCGCGATCGATGAGCAACCGATCGAGCTGCGACTTCTTCAGGTGACCTGAAGCCATGCAAGCGAGGATATCGAGCGCTTCGTCTTGGCCCAAGGTTGACAGATCGTTGGCCTTGCCTTTGTTCGCCACCACAAGGATGGCAGTGGCCATCGGCCCAGCCCAGCGGGCTTGCACCGTAGCCACCGCTAGATTCCCGGTTTCAACTCCCAGGACGGCGAGGTCCACATCGTCACCGAGGACGCTGCTGAGCTGGGCAAATTCGTCGCTGACTTGGCGCTTGGCGCGCAGCTCACGACGGGCTGCGGCAAGATAGAGCGGCAAGATCTCTGGCGCACACGATGGCTCGGCCATCAAAGCAGCGAAGCACGTCTTGCGTCGTTCGCCGTAATGACCGACAAGTCCCAAAATATCCAGCTTGATCCGTGTCCAAGTGAGATTGCCAGCATAGGCGGCATCGCATTGATCCAAGACGGGACGCAGCAGCTTGAGGTCGGAATTTGCCTGTTCCCGTTCCCACGCCGGCAAAGCCGTCAGGGCGCGAAAGCGCAGCAGTTGCATTTCTACCGGCAACGTCTCTGGTGCAATCTGGCCTAATTCCGAATGCAGAGTATCGAGGTGCTGCACGCACCACGGCGCAGGCCATTCGGCGGTGACGGAATCGACCACCTGCCGAGCCAGCGTAGCATTCCGTTGATGCAGGTCCCGGTGCAGACGCCAGGTTCCCGGCACTGGGACACGAAGGGTGGTGAAGGCTAGCAACAACCGTTTTAGCACATCTGCCTGCAAGGACGGATGCAGACGGGCAGCTTCGTGCCATAGCGTGACGGCCCGTTGATCGCCCTGTGCGCCGGCCTCGGCCCAGCGCACATCCCCGAGATGCAGGGCCAACCAGGCCTTGGATTCGGTCTGCGCTTTCGGCCAGCCATCATAGGCCCGCTGTAGTGAGCCAGAGGTGGTGCACCGCAGGTGTTCGGCCAGCTTGGCCGGGCCGTGCTCGTTGCGCTGCCGGGTGACCTGGTGCAGCATCCCAGCGATGGCAGGAAAAGCCGTATGTGGAAAGGGTCCAAGACCAGCCAAATGCTGTTCGACATCAGCCGCCTGACCACTGAGCGCGGCCACCACGGCATGACCACACGCGGCTCGGCGCCGCTCGGCAGCCGGGACACTCGCAAAGCTGGCCGAGGCTTGCGACAGATCGCCGCGCAGCATGGCCATCCAGCCCTGGGCCAACTCGGCATACCCCGGCACGCGACGCAGACGAGCCAGACCAGCGCGCAGATCACCCCCGGCAAGTACTGCCAGCAGCGCTTCAAACGATTCTGGCGGACTGGCAGTAGCCAGCTGCGGCAACGTCCCGGCCAACCGCGCTGCCGCTACTCGCAGCCGCACATCAGAGCCGGCCTCAGCGAGAAATTCCGCAACTTTCGCCTGCCGCTGAGACTTGCGCAAAATCAAGTTACGCACGATCAACCGCAAGCGGTTCGCCTCGATATCACCACGTGGAAAGTTTGCCAAGGCGGCACGCGCCTCAGGAACTTTTCCCTGCTCGATCAGGCGAGAGATGTTGGCCAGGTCAGGCATGGTGAGAACACCATGCAGCACTCGAAAAACGTGCAACCGACTACGGGGCCTCGGGCGATGGTTTGAATTTATCGCACAATGCGCTCATCCCTGAAAATTGAGATAACTGCCAATTTTTTCGTGGGTTTAAACAACCACCTTCACTTATGACTTTTCATTATGAATAAAATGTACATAAGTCATTTCACTGCAGC
>JBIILZ010000163.1:0-6556 GCA_044338255.1 Planctomycetota bacterium
ACAGCCCCCCGCGTGAGCGGTGGGCTGTTTCGTTTGGTCGGACCGACAAGATTCGAGATGCGGCCTCTACGACCAACCGGGGTGGAAGAGGGGAGCGCGGGCATCCCCGCAGGGGACGCGAGCCATGGGCATGGCTCGCGCCGCGCGACGGGAGCGGCCTCGCCGCGAGCTGGGCGCAAGTTCGAATCTTGTCGGTCCGACTATTTGTTTCAGGGGCTTCGCCCCCGGACCCCCCGACCTTTGTCGCCCTTCATCCTGGCTGCAAGCAGCCAGGATGTTTTGCGGATGGGCTGCGCCCATTGTATCCGCAAAACCAGGGCTCGGCGGTCGAGCGGCTGGCGCCGCGGGTTTGTTTCAGGGGCTTCGCCCCCGGACCCCCGCGACCTTTGTCGCCCTTCATCCTGGCTGCAAGCAGCCAGGATGTTTTGCGGATGGGCTGCGCCCATGGTATCCGCAAAACCAGGGCTCGGCGGTCGAGCGGCTGGCGCCGCGGGTTTGTTTCAGGGGCTTCGCCCCCGGAACCCACGACCTTTGTCGCCCTTCATCCTGGCTGCAAGCAGCCAGGATGTTTTGCGGATGGGCTGCGCCCATGGTATCCGCAAAACCAGGGCTCGGCGGTCGAGGCGGCTGCGCTGCGGGTTTGAAGTCTGGACAGCCAACCCGACAGACATCTGTACCTGCGACCCGTCCCACCGCAGGACGCAGAGGCGAGCATGGGCAAAGCCGTCCCGGCTTTAGGAGGCCACGGGCGTGGCCTCCGGCGCAAGCGCTCGTCAGTCTGCTTGCGGGATCTCCGGTTGGCGGCTCAGCATGCTGGCGACCTTGCGCTCAAGATCGGTGAGCGAGACCGGCTTGTTGAGCACGGCCACATGCTGCAGGCCGAGCAGCCAGGCGTGCTCGGCGGGGTTCAGGTTGCCCGATGAGACCAGGATCGCGGGTCGCCGCGCGAGTGGGATCAATTGCAAACGGTGGACCACGTCGGCGCCAGTGCGGCCGGCGAGATGCCAGTCCAGCAGTACCAGATCGGGGAGGAACGCGTCGATCCTCGCCAGGGCCTCGGGGACCGATGACGCGCGTTCAATCTGGGCTCCCAATTCTTCCAGGGAGGTCGCGTAGAGTCCTTGGATCTCGGGGTCGTCCTCGACCACCAGGATGCGCCGTCCGCCCAGGTCGGGGATTGCCTCGGGGGTCGCGGCCAGCGGCTCCGGGTCGCGGGCCAGGGGCAGGTGGATGCTGAATTGCGATCCTTCGCCGAGCCGGCTGGCGACCGTGATCGTGCCACCGAGCTGCTGGATGAAGCTCTGGCACACCGCCAGGCCGATACCAGTGCCCGCCACCTGGTCGCCGTGTTCGTTGGCCGCCTTGGTGGTGAACAATGGGGTGAAGATGCGCGTCTGGTGTTCAGGGGACATCCCGCAACCGGTGTCGGCGACGTCGATCCGCACGCGCGCCCCCTCGGCTTCGGCGCGGGTCGTGACGGTGATGCGCCGGAGTGGCCGGTCGGCCAGCGCATGGCAGGCGTTCTGCAACAGGTTGAGCAGCACCTGACCGAGGATGCTGGCGTTGCCCTGCACCGCGAGGGGGGTGGCCGCCTGCTCCACCGTGAGCGCGATGCCACTCTGCTTGAACAACGGTTCGATCATCACCAGGGTGCTCTCCAGCACCTCACCGACCACCAGCCGTCGTTCACCATCCTTGAAGCCGCGGACATAGGCCAGAAGGCTACTGGTGACGGTCGCGGCCCGCGACGCCGATTCGCGGATGCGCTCGGCGCGGATACGCACCTGCGGTGCGAGGTCGGGGGTCTTCAGGATCAGTTCAGTATTGCCCAGTATCACCGTACCGAGGTTGTTGTATTCATGGGCCACCCCGCTGGCCAACAGGCCGATGGACGCCATGCGCTCGTTACGCAAGGCCCGTTCGTTAGCTTCGGCCAGGGCCCGTTCGACGCCTTTGCGCTCCAGCGAGCGGTTGATGGTGCGTAGGATCCCACCCTCGGACTCTTGGCCTTTGAAGATGTAATCCTGCGCTCCCTGGGCCAGGGCCTGCAAGGCGAGACCCTCGTCGCTGGTCGCCGAGACCACGATGATGGCGATGTCGCGGGCCACGGCCGTGATCGCGGTCACGGTGTCCAGGCCCTTGCTGTCCGGGAGGTTGAGGTCGAGAAGGATGGCGTCGAAGCGCTCCCCCAGCAGGCGTTCGCTGGCCTGAGCCAGGGTGTTCGCCAGTTCAATTACCAGGGACTGCTGGGGGGTGATGCTTGCGCGGTGCAGATGGGCTGCCAGCCACGTCGAGTAGATCTGGTTGTCCTCGATCACCAGTAGTCGCAATTCCAATCCCAATCCCAAACCCATTCCCGATCCCGATGGAGTTCCCTGGGTGGTGATCGAGTGCGGAGCGGCGGATGTGTTGGGCACTGACATCAAGTGAGTATGTACCCCGGATTGCGAAAGTCGGCAACAGCAGCTTGCAGGACTGCCGTCCCGATGCCTCAAGGTCTTGTTGCTCCCTGAGAATTAGTGAGGCATAATTATCACGTTGTTGGTGACCAGCCCCTGTCGATGAGCCTTGTCGATGACCCTTGTCAATGACCCTGGTAGTTTACGTACAAATCCGCGAATGAATGCCTTATGCCAATCCCGCCGCCGTCCCATCCGAGCGAAGCCGAGCGTTTGGCGGTGCTGCACCGCTGCGGGATCCTGGATACCGCAACGGAACAGGTCTTCGACGACCTGACGCGCCTCGCGGCGAGCATCGCCGGTACGCCGATCGCCCTGGTTTCACTGGTCGATGCCGAGCGCCAGTGGTTCAAGTCGGCCTTCGGCCTCGGGGCCAGCCAAACCCCGCGTGAGCATGCCTTCTGCGCTCATGCGATCCTCGACGACACGCGCCCACTGGTGGTCGAGGATGCCAGCCAGGACGAACGCTTCCGCGGCAACCCGTTCGTCACCGGCGAGCCGCATGTGATCTTCTACGCCGGCGTTCCCTTGCGGGTCGGTCCCGCAGGTATGCCGCTCGGCACCCTGTGCGTGATCGACCACCAACCTCGCCGCCTGACCGAAGCGGTGCTGGAACAGCTCACCCTGCTCGGTCGCCAGGTCGAGCACCTGTTGGCATTGCGCTACGAACGTCAATTACTTGAGGACCAAGTCGTCAGCGCGACCCTTCAGGTCGATCGCCTGGCCCTGCTCGACAAAGTCGCGGCGCAAGTTCCTGGGATGGTCTATCAGTTCCTGGTCAAGGCTGACGGCAGCGCCAGCTTCCCCTACTGCTCTGAGGGCATCCGGCAGGTCTACGGTATTTCGCCTGCCGAGGCCGCACGCTCGGCCCAGCCGGTGATCGATCGCCTTCACCCCGCTGACCACGACCAGGTCATGGAGTCGATCCGCCACTCCGCAGAGCAGTTGACGTTGTGGACCAGCGAGTACCGCTACCGCCATCCTGATGGCCGGATCTGCTGGCTTCACGGCCAAGCGAGCCCCGAGCGGCTGGCCGACGGTGCGGTCTTGTGGCACGGCTTCATCACCGACATCAGCAAACGCAAGCAGCTCCATCAGGAGATGGAAGGGCAGGAAGCGCGCTTCCGCCTGCTGGTCGAGGGCGCCACCGACATCGGCATTTTCATGCTCGATGTCGAGGGTCATGTGAAGTCGTGGAACCCCGGTGCCGAGTACATCAAAGGCTACCGTGCGAACGAGATCATCGGTCGTCACTTTTCCTGTTTCTACCGTCCTGAAGATCGCGGTATGTGCGGACAGGCGCTCGCCACCGCCCGCACTTCCTTACGCTATGAGTCGATCGGTTGGCGGTTACGTAAGGACGGATCGGAGTTCTGGGCCCACGTCATCATCACTCCCATCATCGACCATGAAGGGGTGCTGCTGGGCTTCACCAAGATCTCTCGCGACATCTCTGATCGCTTGCACGCAGAGCGCAACGCGGCGCTGCTGTCGGCGGTGATCGGAGCCGCCGACGTTGCGATCATCGCCACCTCACCCGCAGGCATCATCACGGTATTCAATCCCGGTGCCGAGCGCATGCTCGGCTACACCGCGGACGAGATGGTGGGTAAATTCGCCCCTGTCGTGATCCACGACCCCGCGGAGGTTGTAGCCCGTGCTGCCGAGCTGTCGCTCGCGACCGGCAGCGCGATCGCGCCCGGCTTCGAGGTCTTGGTGTGGATCCCGACCCACCGTCGCCAAACCGATGAACGGGAGTGGACCTATGTGCGCAAGGACGGCAGGCGCTTACCAGTGCGCATCTCGGTGACCGCGCTACGTGCCGCTGATGGAGCGATCAACGGCTATTTGGGCATCGCCCTCGATATCTCGGTCCAGCAGCGCCAGCTTCAGGAATTGGAGCAGGCCAAGCTGCAGTTGGAATCGGAACGCCAGCGCTTGGCCTTGGCCCTGGCCAGCGGGAACGTCGGCACCTGGGACTGGGATGTGGTGAACAATCACCTCACCTGGGACGAACGGATGTACGTGTTGTACGCCACTACCCCAGGGGAGTTCACCGGAGCCTACGAGGCCTGGTCCTCGCGCATTCATCCCGAGGACCGGGCGAGGGCCGAGGCGGAGATCTCCGCCGCTCTCGCCGGCGAGCGCGCATTCAACAGCACCTTCCGCCTACTGCTGCCTGACGGCGCAGTGCGCCACATCCACGGCTGCGCAAACGTTCTTCGTACCGCCGATGGCACCGCCTTCCGTATGATCGGCACCAACTGGGACGTCACCCGCGAGCGCGAGCAAAACGAGGAGCTGCGAGGCGCGATGGACTTGGCTCAAGCCGGGGCCAAGGCCAAGGCGGATTTCCTGGCGACCATGAGCCATGAGATCCGCACCCCGATGAACGGCGTGATCGGCCTGACCGATCTCCTGCTCAAGACGGGGCTCGACGGCGAACAGCGCGACCTGGTCGAGACCCTGCGCTCGTGCGGCGAAAGCCTGCTGGTGCTGATCAATGACATCCTCGACGTGTCGAAGTTCGAGTCGGGCCGGGTCACCCTTGAGGCCATTCCCTTCTCGGCGACGCGCCTCATTGAAGATGCGCTCCTGCTCTATCAGGGCCAGGCTGAGCAGAAGGGCATCAACCTCGACTTCAGCATCGTTGGGCCGCATCCACCGTTGGTGCTGGGTGATCCTACTCGCGTGCGGCAGGTCCTGCTCAACCTGGTCTCGAATGCCATCAAGTTCACCCAACGCGGGGCCGTGGCCATTACGCTGACCGCCACCCAGACCAACAAAGGGGCGATGGCGCTCGAATTCGCCGTCCGCGATACCGGTGTCGGCATGACCCCTAAGCAGATCGCCGTCCTCGGCGAGGCCTTCACGCAGGCTGACGTGTCGACCACCCGGCGCTTCGGCGGGACGGGGCTGGGGATCACCATCAGCAAGGCGATCCTGAGCCTTATGCGTAGCGGAATTGAGGTCATATCGACGCCTGGAGCAGGCTCAACGTTCCGGTTCTGTCTGACCTTGCCTGCCGGCGGCGAAGATATCGTGTCCAAGCCCCGGCTCCTGCGGGATGTGGCGGTCTGCTGCGTCGAAGATGACGCCGCTGAACGCGAACAACTCGTGGCCATGTGCCCCTCGTGGGGCATGACGGTCGAGGCCTTCGCTTCGGCTCAGGACCTCATGCTGCACCTCGGACAGCGGGTGGCGCCGCCAGCGGTACTGGTCGTCGACCACGAGTTGCCAGGGATCGATGGTGTCATGCTGGCGCGGATTTTGCACGCCACCGCCCAGCCCGCACCGCCCCTGGTCCTGCTCAGCGGCATGACCGAGCGCGCGCGGGTCGAGTTGAAAAATACCGTCGGACTGGCCGTGGTCAGGAAGCCGCTGCAGGCCAGTCGGCTGCTCACCGCCATCCACTCCCTGCTGGGTGACGGCAGCGCGGTGCGTGCGGCTGTCGCGCCGACGGCATTCCGGTTGCGCCGGGTCCTGTTGGTTGAGGACACCCTGATCAACCAGCGGGTTATGCAGGCGTTGCTCAAGCCGTTCTGCGAGTCGGTTACCCTCGCCGTAAACGGTCTGGCGGCGGTCGCGGCGGTCGAGGCGGGGACGGCCTTTGATCTGGTGCTGATGGATTGTCAGATGCCAGAGATGGACGGTTACGAGGCGACCCGCCTTATCCGGATTCGCGAGCAGCGGCTGGGCTTACCACGGGTGCCGATCATCGCGCTGACCGCGCACGCCCTCCAGGGTTCGCGCGAGACCTGCCTCGCCGCCGGAATGGATGATTATCTGAGCAAGCGGATCCGCGAATTCGATCTGGTGAACCTACTCGCCAAACGCTTCGCTGGCAGCCCGGAACTATCCCCGGAACTAGCCACGGAACCCACCGAGTCGGCGGTGCAGAAGGCGCCCCCGCAAGTATCGCCACACCGCATCCGGCTCGCTGAACTCCAGGATGAACTTGGTAAAACGGGAGTAACTGCTCAGGCAGGTCAGTGGCCGAGTCGACTTTTTAGCTGGGTTCTGGCTCCCGAGTGGTTAGGATGCCGTCATGCCCGTGGTCACGGTTCAAGGTCGGCAGTTGGACGAGGTGGCCCTGG
>JBIILZ010000067.1:0-22134 GCA_044338255.1 Planctomycetota bacterium
CCGACCGCGACCGCGATGTCACCATCCACGAACCATCGAACGCAATCCAGCGCGGCTTGCCGAGCGGGCTCACCACATCGCCGACCAGGGTTTTCGCCCGAGCCCAACCAGCCTGAAAATCGCTCATCCGCAACAGATGTCGCGCCTGACAGAAGCCACTGGCGGAAGGGCAATCGGTGAAATCCGGAAACAGCCCCAGATCAAACTGCCGTTCAAGCATGTTGTTGATACTTGTACGCGTTCCGGCTCGCACGAGCCCAAGCACCCCCTGGTACGCTCGACGAGCATTCCAGCACCCTGGTTTCGATGCGACCTCTGGAATCGATTCGATGACCTGTTGTGCCAAGACGGGGAAGAGAAGCGGAAAGAGAAGCGGAAAGAGGCTCATGAGGCCTCAAAAATTTTTCGCGCAGAAATGTCAAGTGTATTCTTTTCGAAATGATTGGTATTTTACGTATCGCATGGGCTACGTGAATGCCATTGGCACCAGCCCGGCTCTACATGCCTGAGCTGCGGTTTGTACCGTAATTTTCAAGCCGCATGATAATCTGACCAGACTGGTCCCTGGTCCCTGGTCCCTGGCCTCTGGCCTCTGGTCCCTGGTCGCTGGTCACTGGTCCCTGGTCCCTGGTCCCTGGCCCCTGGTCCCTGGTCCCTGGCCCCCGGTCACTGGCCCCCGGTCCCCGGTCCCCGGTTACAAGGGACCCGCCCCTTACGCCGTCGCCGCCTTGCGCTCCACGCCCCACCACAAATTGCTCGATCCCAGATCGCTGAGACCAGCGGCCTTGAGCTGCAGGAACAACTGCATCTTGTAGCCTGCGGTCCAGGCGACGGTGCCCGAAAAGATGGCGTTCGCGAGCGGCATGGGATTGCCGGTGGGATCCTTGGAAGCGCGGGCGGCGAAGTCAGCCTCGCTGAGGGGTTCGAGCAGCGCACGGATCTCCGCCACCTGGCGGGCCATGGCGGCGGCGAAGGTCGCCGGCGTGACGTTCGCTGCCGCGGTCGCGCTCGCTTCCCAACCATCCCAATTGCCGCTGAGGAAATAGCTGATGCTGCCCGTCCACTGCGTGGCGAGGTAGCGCATCAGCTCTTCCGTGCTGCGCTGCGTCGGCGACAGGCGGAAGGCCAGATGCTGCGGCTGCAGCTTGCTGATCAGATGTGAGAGAGTGGCCGCCTCGCGTTCGAGGAAAGCAAGGAATTCGGATTTGGTAAGCATGGCCGCACGCTATGCGAATGTGTACTCAAAGCACGCACCCCAGCCAAATGAATGGCTGGGGTGCATGGTGATGGGGGCCGTCGATAAGCCGGGTCCTGTCGCGGACGATCATTTCTCTACGGACTGGCGTTGCCACCAGCCCTCTAGCGCCCGATTCGCCGGTCTCGGGTGCGGGTCGCACCCGGCGCTTGCGCGCATCCCGGACATCTGGGCTTGCTCCCGGTGGGGTTTTCAATGCGGCTCACCTCGCGGCTCGCCCGGTGGGCTCTTACTCCACCATTTCACCCTTACCGCGACGATTTGCATCGCCGAGGCGGTATACTTTCTGTTGTACTATCCCTATCTTCCCATCACAGAAGACGGCTGCATTTGACAGCCACCGAACCCTGCGGAGCCCGGACTTTCCTCGCCTGCGTCCGTCTTGCGACGGAAACAGCCGCGATCGTCTGACGGCGTTGGCGGCACCCTACGGCAAATCACCGGCCGCCAAGCGGGTTCTGCGTCCGGCATCCAGCGGAGCTCAACCGCACAACTCGATCAGTCGCGATTCGCAGCGCCGGTACTTCTTGGCGAAGGCGGCGACGCAGTGCTCGGAGGGAAAGAGCTCGCCGACGGTGATGGCACTGCGCACGCGCAGCGCGACGCCGTAATCGTAGAGCTTGTCGACGAGGTGCACAAAACGCAGCGCCGCCAATTGATTCTCGAAAGGCCGAACCTCGGTCACCGTCAGGCCGCTGAGCATCGCCGCCAAGCGGCGCAGGTTGATCACCGGGATGTTGCTCAGCCACTGGTCGAGCTGTTGGGCCGACAGCGTCACGCACTGTGCTCCATCGAGAGGCTCGACGGCGGCATGCCACTGGGCGAGACGGTCGCCGGGCTGCGCATGCTTCTGCCGCCAATCGCTGCCCGGGACGTGAATATTGGCGAAGGATTCCTCGATGCGCGCGAGCTGGGTGCGGAACAGATCGATGGCCATGCGGCCCTGGCCCAGCTCACCGGGGACGGTGTTGCTGGTGGTCAGGATGCGCGCGCCACGGGCCATCAGGCCGCTGACGAGCAGATCCGCGAGTCGCGTGTTGGTCGGATCGTCGAGCTCGAATTCATCGATGCACACGAGGTCGGCGGTCAGCAGCTCAATGGCGTCTTCACGTCCGCGCACGATCAGCAGGCTCATGGCCTCGGCGAAGGACAGATAGCGCGTGGTGCCTGGGGCGGCATTGAAGCTCGCCGCCAGCAGGTGCGTCTTGCCGACACCGAAGCCGCCGTCGAGGTACATCCCCGGCTTGCTCTTCTTCGTGAAGAGACCGCCGAGAAATCCCCCGAAAAAGCCCCGCCGCTGTTGCGCGAAAGCCTGGACCCTGGCGACCGCCTCGGCCTGGCCGGCGACCGTCGGATCGATGCGGAAACCGCTGAAATCCTTGGTTTGGAAGCGCGGCGGCGGAACCAGGTCAACGGCTTCGACGGGTGCGAGGATGGCAGCAGAAAAATGTGAAAGAGGCACCGCAGGATACTCGGGGAAGACGTGGACTCAGATCGCGACGGTGTCCCAGCCGAGACGCGTCGCCGCTTCCGGACTGCAGATCACCGCCGGGGTACCGCCCTCGGGGTCGAGATGGCGCTCAGCCACCGCCCGGACATCGGCGGCGGTGGTGCGCAGGATCGCCGCGCGGTAGGCATCGAGGCGCGCCGGGCCGGTGCCCTTGAGGTCACCGCTGAAGCGCGAACGGCATTCACCCGCCGGACTGCCCGGAGCATCGAGCGAGGCGAGCACGCCGAGGATCGCCTCCTTCATCATCTGCGCATCGTCGGGGCAGGTCCGCAGCCAGCGCAGCGCGTCGCGCATATCGCTGTAGGTCGCTTCCAGACGCGGGTCGCGATAGCTGGTCAGGGCGAAGCTCGCCGAGCCGCCCTGATAGCTCGCGCCACCGCCGTAAGCCCCGCCCTGTTCGCGCAGTTTTGCATGCAGCACCTGATGCGTCAGCAGACGTCCGGCGATCGAGAGCGCCGCCGCATCAGCGTGGCCGAGCGGTGCCACCGCGAAGGCCAGGGCGCAATAGTTGACCGCCGTGGCGGTGGTGAAGGCGGTCGGCCGGACCAGTTGCGCGGCCGGTGCCTGGAAGGCGCTGGCGATGGTCGACACCGGCCACGTCGAGCGCGCGGTGGCGATGATCTCGGCGCGCTCAGCAGCATCGCCGATCAACGCCGTCTGCGCCGGCAGCTCGGCCAGACGGCGGACGAGAGTCTGCAATTCCGCGGCCAGGCCGACGATCGCCTGGGGATCAGCGGCGAGCTGGGCGGCGGTGGACTTGAGCCACGCCAGACGCCCCAGCCCGCCGCTGCGATGGCTGAGCCCAGCGGCGCCGGCGAAGCCACGCTGCGCGGCACGCGCCGCCAATTGGCTGCCGCCGCTGGTGACGCGGTCCTGCAGACGGCTGAGACTCTGATCGATAAGTTCCGTGATGCGCTCGTGCTCGTCGAAGCGGCTGCGGGCGAAGACCTCGCGCAGCAAGGGCAGGAATTCACTGTGGCGGGTGGCGAGGCCCTTGACCTCGGCAAACAACCAGCCGCGCACGTGCCCGGCATCATCGGCATCCGCCGAGACATCCATCCACGCCCATACGCCACCGCTGACGGCGGTGAGGTGAGCGGCGAAATCGCCATAGCTGTGCTCGCCGACGCCGGTACCGGCAAGGCACTGGATGGCCAAGGGCAGGAGATCGAACTCGCGCGCCGTCAGCTCCGGCAAGGGTACCGCCGCCAGCAGGTGGAGGACCCCATTGGTGCCGGCCTTGAAGACCGTGGTCGGCTTTGCCGCTGATTCACCGGCGCCGATCACGGTCCCGCTGACCCAGCGCCGTTGCGCGGGCACGTCGGAGAGTTGCAGGTCGGGAAGGATCGTCGGGTCATCCTTGGTCGCCTGGCGTTTCGCGAGCTCGGCGGCGGCGTGGTGCAGCTCGGCGATCTGCGCCGGGTTCATGGCGGCGATGGCCGCCGCCGTCTGTGCTTCTTCTTGCTGCTGCCGGCGGGCATGCCAGGCGTGATCGGGGATCGCCCGCGCCCACAGGCGATGGGGATTGTCGAGGAATCGCCGCTGCACCTCGGCTGCCAGCCAGCCGGGCTGACGAGCGCGCCCGGCGAGCCGGGCGATGGCTGGATTCTGATCGAGGAAAGCCAACGGCTCGACCCCGAGATTCCACGGCGTCAGCAGGCGGAAACACAGTTCGAGCCCGTAGGGATAATGATCGCCGTGGATCTCGCGGCGGCTCAGCTCGACCTGGTGCAGGGCGGCCTCGATGTCGGCGGCCGGCACGCCGTCGCGCACGATCTCTTGCAGCACGGTTTCGGCCAGGACCGGCAGTTTGGCGTAGTCGTCAGGCGGAATTCCGTCGAGTTCGATGGCGAATTGGCCATTGCGGTAGTTGGCGCTGTAGCCGCTTGAGCCGACACTACGGCCGAGGCCCGAACTTTCGAGGGCTTGGCGCAAGGGCGCTCCGGCGTGGCCGAGCAGCAGGCGATCGATCAGTTCGCCGGTGAGAACTTCATCGAGCTCGGCGCCATCGCCCCACACCCAGGTGACCCCGGTGGTGGCGACGTCGAGCGCGTCCTGGCCTTCGGCCCAGGGCACGGCGACGTCGCAGGTCTGGGCGGCGTGGAGCGGGGCCTGCACCGGCGGCGGCGGCAAGGTCACGCCCGGCGCGCCGAGATAGGGCTCCAGGGCGCGATGGATCTCTGCCGGGTCGCCATCGCCGTAGGTCAGGACCACGGCATTCGCCGGACAGTAGCAACGCTGATGGAAGGCGACCAGGTCGGCATGCGTCAGGCGCGGGATGTCGGCCGGGTCGCCGCCGGAATTGTGGGCATAGATGGTGTCGGGCAGCAGCTGCGCGGCGACCACCGCCTCGACCTGGGCATCGCTCGAATCCATGGCCCCCTTCATCTCGTTGAAGACCACGCCCTGGCGTTCCCAACCGCTGCCCTTTTCCGGCGGCAGCGGACTCAGGCGGTGGCCTTCCTGCGCGAAGTCGAGGGCATGGAGACGCGGCGCGAAGACCGCATCGAGGTACACGTCGAGGAGGTTGCGCCAGTCCTTGCCGACCTGGGTCGCGAACGGATAGGCGGTGAGATCAGGGAACGTCATGGCGTTCATGAAGGTCTGCAACGAGCGCCGTAGCATGTTGAAGAACGGATCACGGACCGGATATTTTCGCGAGCCGCACAGCGTGGTGTGCTCGAGGATGTGCGGCAGGCCGGTCGAATCCGCCGGCGGCGTGCGGAAGGCGATGGTGAAGGCGCGATGCTCGTCGGCACAGGCGAGATGGTAGTGGACCATGCCGCACGGGTGGCGCCACGTCTCGAGGGTGACCCCCAGGCTAGCGACGGGGTGGGCTGAGCTGCGGGCAAAAGGCATGCGGCGCAGTCTTACGCCTCACCTTAAATTGCCACCCTGCGGGCAGCGGCTCGCAACCGGCCGCTCAGCGCTGCACCGCAGACCGCAGTTTCACCGAATGCGCTCCTGATTTGAATCAAATGCTGCAAGGGCTCAGTCGTTGCGATGACGGCCCGGCATGGCTACGCTCGCGCCAGCCCATGTCCGGCCCGAGCGAAACACCAACGCAGCCTGTCGTAATCGCAGACCGTTACCAACTCCAGATGGAGATCGGTCGCGGCACCACGGGCCGGGTGTGGCAGGCGCTCGATCTGCACCTCGATCGGCCGGTGGCGATCAAGATTCTCGATAAACGATACCTCTCCGACAAACACATGGTGGCGCGCTTCGATCACGAAGTCGGCTACACCGCCAAGCTCCAGCATCCGGGCATCGTCAGCGTTTTCGAATCCGCTGCCGGGCCCGACGACTGTCCCTGCTATGTGATGACCCTGGCGCGCGGCCTGACCCTCGATGACCACCTCGATCGCCTGCGCAACAGCGGCGATCATTGGCGCGAGATGTCGTTGATCGAGCGCCTGACCTTGTTCCTCAAGATCCTCGAAGTCATGGCCTATGCCCACAGTCAGGGCATCGTCCATCGCGATGTGAAGCCGGCGAACATCGTCATCGGGACCTTCGGCGAGGTCTGGATTCTCGACTGGGGCCTCGCGCGCAATGTCCGCGACGAACCCGCCAAGGCGGGTGCCGATGATCACGGCATGGGCATCGATATCGAAGATGAGGAAACCTTCGCCGCCGATGACGTGTCGACTCCGGGCACGCATCCCACGCACCAAACGGCGCTGGAATTGGCTGGGCCGGGTGTTGAGGCCGCGACGGTGATCATGGCCGAGGGCAAGCCGTTGGTTCCGGCAAGCCTGCAGGCCGGCGGTAAGCAGACCGACAGTAAGCAGACCGACAGTAAGCAGACCGACAGCAACGCTAACCAACAGACTGCCAGCACGACTCCCAACGTTCCTCGCCCGCATTCAGAAACGCATCGCAGCACCGCCAATCTGGCACCGATCACGGTGATCCTCAAGGCCGATGATCCGCACACCACTACCGGCACCCGCGATCTCGAAGGCCTGGCACCAACCAGCGAAACCCCATCGGAATCAGGGCGCCTGCCATCGACGGCGAGCAGCAATCGCCATCCGACCACCGATTTGCGCCTGGCACCAACTGCCCAGCCGCCGACGACCGACGTCACCACCCGGCGGCACAGCCTGGGCGCGGAGACCCAACATACCGAAATCCTGACGCGCAGCCCCACGACCTCATCGCGTGACGCCACGCACGTGCAGACCTCGCAGCGCCTGCGTCAGCATTCGGGGCGATTCTCACAGCAGCGCAGCGATCGTCTGCGCGCCGTCGAAGCCCGCAGCCACAGCCAGCGCATCGCCCGCTCGACCCAGCACGGACAGGTGCTCGGCTCACCGGCGTACATGTCTCCGGAACAGGCGCGCGGTGGGGCCGCTGACGCCGATCAGCGCACCGACATCTATTCGCTGGGCTCGATCCTTTTCGAACTGCTGTCGCTGCACACGCCCGTCGAATCCATCAGCGGCGATTCGCTGGTCTCGCTGCTGAGCCGTGTCCGCGACGGCAAACGCAAGCGCCTGATCGATCACTGGGCCGATGCCCCGAAAGCCCTGTCGGTGATCAGCGAATGGGCGCTGGCCTTCCAACCGCAAGACCGCTACCCCTCGTGCGAGATCTTCGCCCAGGAGCTGCGTACCCTGCTATCGCAGCTCTCGGCGTCGTACTCGGAACTCGAACGCCAGCGCCTCGCCAAGGAACGGGAAGCCGCGTGGCTGCCGGTGGGCATGTGGGATTTCGGCGCCACCCGCGATCAGGGCCCGTTTCTGCCGTCGTCGGCATTCAACGCCGAACAGGTCGGACAAGTGCACCATCCCGAGCTCGGGGGCCTGCTGCTCGGCGGCTATGGCGTGCAGTGCTATCCCTTGTCGGTGCGCCCCGGTGAAGACGTGCGCCTCACCCTGCAGCTCGATCTGCTGCGCGGTGGCGAATTGTGGATCTGCCTGCGCGGTGCGCCGCCACGGCCGTGCTACCAGATCCGCATCGGCGCCCACGGCGGCCGCTGGCTGACCGTCTGCCGTGCCGATGGCACCGACCTGCAGACGCCGGTGCTGCTGACCATGCGCCCGTTGCGCTCGGGCATCGCCACCACCCATCAGCTGCAAGACCGCCTGAGCCTGCGGCTCGCCGTCGAAGCCGTGGGTGCGCGCCTGACCCTGACCCTCGACGATCATGAGCCGCTGGAAGTCCACGATGTCAGTCCGCTGACGGTCGACGCCGACCCCGGCAAGACCCAGCTGGCGCTGGCCACCTCCGGCAGCCAGGCGTTGATCCGCACGCTCATGGTCCAGCGCCGGCGCAGCCCGTTGATGGTGCCCATCCTCACCGTCGGCAATGAATTACTGCGCCAGGGCCTGCATGATCAGGCGATCGCCTTCTACCGCAGCTTCCTTGAGAACCACGGCGAGGCCGCAGACAGCATCGAAGGCCGCTTCATGCTGTGCATGGCCCTGGTGACCTGCGCGCGTAATCGCGAGGCCGAAGCCGAGATCCGCGAATTCCTCAGCGATCACCTCGACCATCGCCTGGCCCAGGACGCGATCTTCCAACTCGCCTGCCTGCGCCTGCGCAATCCCCAGGGCGGCATCCGCAAGGCGGTGCAGGAGATCCTCTCCTATCAGGAATCCGGCGACGTGGTGCGCACACGCTTCTGCCTGTGGATGATCCCGCATCTGATGAACGGGGTCTCGCAAGGCGGACTCACCGACGATCTCGAATTCGATCTGCGCCTGATCAAGAGCATGCTCAAGGGCTCGAACGAAGAGGCGACCATCATCTCGACGCTCAGCCAGGTCATCTCCACTTCGCTGCGCGAGTACCTCAACCACGTCGTCGATGGCGACGACACTGCGACCCTCGCCGCCCAGCGCGATCGCATCCGCCGCGTGACCCAGGTCGGCTTCAAGCTCTCGTTCCGCGAGCAGCGCTTGCTCACCGATTATCAGGAGCTCGCCACGCACCTGATCAAAGTCGATGATCCCGGCGAGACCGTGCTCTGTCTCGGACGCGGCGAAGACAACCCCAGCGCCCTGTGCGACTACGTGCGCGGCACGATGACGCTGATGCACCTCGGCTGCACCCGGCAACTGCTCAGCGCCCTGGGCGAGACCCCCGGTGAGGAACTGACCCCGGTCGAGCATCTCCTGCGCTCCTGCCTCAACCAGAGCCTCGGCTTGGTCGACGCGGCCCGCGCCGACCTCGAATGGTGCTTCCGGCTCACCGACATCCTCGAAACCGAACGCACCAGCCTGGTGATCCTTTTCTGCGCCCGGCTGGGCTGCTTCGGGCTCGGCTATCTGCCGTGGGAACTGGTCGAAGACGGCCTGCGCACGATCATCGGCAACATGGTGGCCATGCCGCTGATCGCGGTCAGCGCCTATCTCGCCGAGAGCCAGGGCCATCCGCAGACCGCCGAACGCATGTACCGCATCCTTCTCGAACCCGGTACGGGCTTCCATCTGATCGGCACCCAGGGCCTCGAACGCCTGAAGAAAAACTAGGCGCCCGGCTCCGGGGGCGAGGGCAATGTCGTCAGATCGCGGGCGAGTCGCCCGCGCCCCCAGAAACGCCTCCTGGAAGCGGGCCACTGGCCTATCTCCGACAGGCTCCTAGCGTAGGCCCATGCCCCGCCCCGCCAAAAAAGCCTCTTCCATGTCCACTGCCATGTCCACTGCCACGTCCGCCGTCGCCGCCGGCCGCACGCAGCTGCCGCAGGCGACCCTCGGCACCCGCCGCACGACGCCGTTTGTGTATACCCCGAGCCTGCTCGAAGCCGTCGCCATCGAGCAACGCACCGCCGGCGCCACGCCGATGTGGGTGACCAACAACTGCCTGCGCTTCACCAGCCTGTGCCCGGTAACCGGCCAGCCCGACTGGGCCGAACTATGCCTGAGCTACATTCCCGATCAGCACCTCGTGGAAAGCAAAAGCCTCAAGGAATACCTCGGCTCGTTCCGCAACCACGGTGATTTTCACGAAGATTGCATCCGCATTATCTGCAATGACGTGGCGGCGCTGATCCGTCCGCGCTATCTCGAGGTCATGGGCCATTTCGATTCACGGGGTTCGATCGCAATCTGGCCGTACGTCCAGTTCGTGCGCGCCAATGATCGATGGGCCAAGACTTTGAGCGCTCAGCGTTTTGCCGGCTACCGCCCCGGCGGCTATGGCCCGCAGGGCTACGGACGCTTCGTTTAAGCGACTCATACTAGCGCCAAGGCATTCTTGATGTCATTGTTTCAAAGATGACTGAATCCCGCCCTTTTGCAGCCACCACCTGGCAAGGCAATGCCGCCTTGGTGGTGGGCCCGTATCGAGTGTTCGAAGTCCTCGGCAGCGGGGGCAATGGTCTAGTCTACCGCGCCCAGCACAGCGTCAGCAACCTTGAGGTGGCGCTGAAGATCCTCTCGCCGATCGCTGCCGCCGAGACCACCTGGCGAGCGCGCTTCATCCGTGAGGCCCGCCAGCTCGCCCAGCTCAAACATCCGCATGTGGTCGGCTGCAGCGATCTCGGCGAAGCCGACGGCACGCTGTACATGGCCCAGGAGCTGATGCGTGGCGGCGACGCCGAAGCCCTGGTGCGCAGCCAAGGCGGGTGTCTGCCGGGCCCTACCGCCGCCGCCATCGCCCGTGATGCCGCCCTGGGCCTGACGGCGGTGCACGCCGCACGCCTCATCCATCGTGACCTGAAGCCCTCGAACATCCTCCTCAGCGAAAGCGGTGCGGCCAAGCTCGGCGACTTCGGCCTGGTCCAGATCCTCGATCAGCATCGACCGTTGACCCTCGGGGGGAAGATCGTCGGCACGCCGGCCTTCATGTCGCCGGAGCAGGTCGAAGGCATCCTCGAGCTCGATATGCGCTCCGATCTCTACTCGCTCGGCGCGACCTTGTATTACCTGCTCACCGGCAAGCCCCCCTACGTGGGCAGCTCGCCATGGTCGATCCTCAACCAGGTCCTGGTCTCATCCCTGCCCGATCCGCGACGCATCAAAGCCGACCTCGACGAGCGTCTGGCGGCGGTGGTCGTCAAGGCCGGCGCGCATGACCGTGAAGAGCGCTATGCCTCGGCCGATCGCATGGCCGACGACCTCGATCTGATCCTCGCCGGACACGATCCCCGGCATGCGCCGATCACCGCTCTCAGCGGCAGCCCGCGCATCCCGCATGCACCCGAACGCATGCCGCGCGTGCTCCTCGCCCGGCCGCCTGCGGCTGGCGAAGACCCTCTCGCGCAACGGTTGCGCAAGGAGCGCTTTATCGTCGAGGAAACGACCTCTGGCCAAGCCGTGCTGCACAGCATCGGCGTCGAGATTCCCGATCTGGTGGTCCTCGATTTCACCGATGAGCTGTGCCTGGGGCCGGATCTCCTACGTACCCTGCGCCGCCGTCCCGAGCACCATGCCTTGCCGGTCTTGGTGCTCTGCGACGCGCGCGAGCTCAGCAGCGAGGCCGCATGGCGCGCCGGGGCCAGCCAGGTGCTGATCATGCAGCACATGAACGGCGGTGATTTCCTGCAGCAGGTGCAGCGCATCCTGGGCATGGATGCCGCCCATCTGATGACCATGCCGATCACGCGCAGCTTCAGCCCGCTCGATGCCCGCCAGCGCGAGCGCCAGGCGCGCATCGCCTTGACCTGCGCCCAGGCGCAGACCCAGCTCGCAAGCTTGCCGCCGCACACCAATCTTGAGGCCCTGGCGTCGGCGCTGGATGAACTGTCGGGCGTGCTACGTGCCGCCGAGTCGCCCACCGAGGAACTCGACGGTACCTGCCATGCCCTGCTCAAAGCCACGCAGGCCCTGCTCCATGAATTGTCGGAGATGCCGCACCACGGCTCGCCGGCGGTATTGCGTACGGTCGGCCGAGCGCTCAGCGCCATCGCCCACCGTGCCGAGAGCCCGGAAGCCGGCTTCGACCTCGCCAGCCGCTTCGCCCTGGTGGTCGACGACGATCCGGTCTCGCGGCTGATGATGACCAACGCCCTGCGCGTGGTGGGGGTCGCCGCCGACGCCGTGAGCGACGCGCAACATGCCCTAGAAGCGACGCAGAACCGCCATTACCACGTGATCCTGTCGGACGTGATGATGGACGGCATGAATGGCTTCCAGCTGGTCAGCCGCCTGCGCCTGCTGCCGGACTACCTCACTACACCGGTGGTTTTCGTGACCTCGCTCGCCGATTTCGAGCAATTCTTCCGCACCGTCCCCGGCGGCGCCTGCGACCTGATTGCGAAACCCTTCCTGCTCACCGAGCTCGGCCTCAAGGCCCTCATCCATCTGACCGAAGCCCCGTTGACAGCCGCCACCTCGTTACCATGATCCCGCCCTCCCAGATGACGGGTGGAATTCACAACCTGCGCGATTAGCTCAGTTGGTAGAGCAAGGGATTCTTAATCCCTGGGTCCTAGGTTCGAGTCCTAGATCGCGCACCATGATAAAGCCCTGCAAGACAGTAACTTGCAGGGTTTTGTTTTTCTTGGGCCTAATGACGATTGGCTCTCGGGCTAGGGCCGGGCTAGGGTTCTCTGTAAATCCAGGTGATGCCACCAAACGAAACACCCCCAGCCAAGGGCCAGGGGCGGCGGGGTCCTCCTGGGGGTACCCACCCCGGGTGGTCTGCGACGCACATAGCATCAATTTTCTACGTACAACTTAACGAAAATCGAACGAAATGGGGTCTATTCGTCAGCCAGGGCTTATTTGTCACCTAATGAAACCGGGGGTGTTCACCCTGCACACCCCGCACAGGCTAGTCTTGTCCTCCGACATCGCCAGATACCCACGTCGATATCATCATAGGTGGTGCGATCATCCGGGTAGACTCCGGCTTCGATGTCGATCTTCTACGCCGTGTGGTGGGAGCCCTCGGCGTCGTGCCGTAGGCGTGCAGAGCTTCGGTAAACATTAAGTCGCCAAAACTATCGTACAACCCGACTTCCACCATCTACGAAAGTCGGGTCGTACGCCATTTTTTGCGGCTGAACACTTGCTCTTGGTGTACACGGCCTAGTCATCAACGGACTTATCTATTAAATAGTATTTATTTACAAGGGGCCCTGTTGTCAGCTTTCATTGTGCCTAGACGAACGTACTCCAAGGATTATCTGGCGCATAGGCAAGCCAGTATAATCTCATTTCATCAAAGACCGACGGTCGAGTTCGCTTACGGCAGTTATGGCTATAATTGAGCTTTTTCGACCGCCTAACGCTTCGCTTTTCCCGGAATCCCATGCTCGACGCTGATCGTGATCTCTTCCTCGCCAAAGTTCCTGCTGATGGCTCGTCCATCGGCAACCTGTCCTTGCGTGAAGCGCTCGGATGGAAGGAGAGGCGCTACGAGACGGTTCGTGATGCTCTGGTCGATGAGGGGGTGCTGGAAAAGGGTCGCGGTCGGGGTGGTTCGTTGAAACGGATCCTGGCCAGACCGGCCAAGTCGACCAAGCCGGTAGCCACACCATCGCTGAACGAAAAATCACCAAAAATTAAGGCAGCGCCCATCGTGACCCAGACCAGTGACGAAACCGAAGCGGCTTCCACCGGCAACGCATCCGCCTCCAAGACCGCAAAAGCCAAGGCGTCGAGCCAGACCGCCAACCTCGGCTTCGAGGCCAAGCTGTGGCTTACCGCCGACAAGCTGCGCAACAACATGGATGCGGCGGAATACAAGCATGTCGTCCTGGGACTGATCTTCCTCAAGTACATCTCTGACACCTTTGCCGAGCACCGCGCCAAGCTGGTGGCCGGTGAAGGAGACTACGCCGGGTCGAATCCCGAAGACGCCGACGAGTACAAAGCCGAAAACATCTTTTGGGTTCCACCCGAGGCCCGCTGGGCGCATCTCCAGGCCAACGCCAAACAGCCGACCATCGGTAAACTGGTCGATGACGCGATGGTCGCTATCGAGCGCGACAACCTGCGGCTCAAGGGCGTTTTGCCCAAGGACTACGCCCGCCCCGGTCTCGATAAGCAGCGCCTTGGTGAACTCATCGATGTTATCGCCACCATCGAACTCACCGCCGCCAGCGAAGGTGAAAAGACGCATCGCTCCGTCGATCTGCTCGGTCGGGTGTACGAGTACTTCCTCACCCGCTTCGCCAGTGCCGAGGGAAAGAACGGCGGCCAGTTCTATACTCCGTCCTGCGTGGTGCGCTGCCTGGTTGAAATGCTCGCCCCGTACAAGGGCCGCATCTACGATCCCGCTTGCGGCTCGGGCGGCATGTTCGTGCAGTCGGAAAAGTTCGTCGAATCACACGGTGGCAAGCTCGGCGACATCGCGATCTACGGCCAAGAGAGCAACCCAACTACTCGACGCCTCGCGGTGATGAACCTCGCTCTGCGTGGCATCGAGGCCGACTTCGGCCCCGAGCACGGTGACACCTTCCGCCGCGACCTGCATGCGGACCTCCGCGCTGACTACGTCCTTGCCAATCCGCCCTTCAATGACTCCGACTGGTTCCGCAAAGACGACGACGTGCGCTGGCAGTTCGGCGTGCCGCCAGCAGGCAATGCCAACTTTGCCTGGGTGCAGCACTTCATCCACCATCTTGCGCCCAACGGCATGGCCGGTTTCGTCCTCGCCAACGGCAGCATGTCGTCGAACCAATCGGGCGAAGGCGAGATCCGCAAGGCGATCATCGATGCCGACCTCGTCGACTGCATGGTGGCGCTGCCTGGTCAGCTCTTCTACAGCACGCAGATCCCGGTCTGCCTGTGGTTCCTGGCGAAGAACAAGAACGTCGACGCGAAACGCGGTTTCCGTGATCGTCGCAAACAGACGCTGTTCATCGATGCCCGCAAAATGGGCACGCTCATCGATCGCGTCCATCGCGAGCTGACCGACACCGACCTGAATCAGATTGCCGACACGTACCACGCGTGGCGCTCGTCCCCGGGACAAGCGCAGTCCGGATCCACCGTCTCGTATGCAGACATGGCAGGCTTCTGCAAATCCGCCACCACGGCTGAGATCGCCGCCCACGGCCATGTCCTCACCCCCGGCCGCTACGTCGGAGCCGAAGAGGTCGCCGACGATGGCGAGCCCTTCGAAGCCAAGATGGCGCGCCTGACCAGCGAATTGCGCGGCCAATTCGCCGAATCAGCCACCCTGGAAAAAGCCATCACAGCCAACTTGGCGGGATTGGGCTATGCCCCCTAAGTTACGCACCCCCGCAAAGTCGGCACGCGCGTCAGCCAAGGTCGTTCCCGTAACGGCCGCAGCGGCCCGCCTGTCCCGCGGACGCACCCGGCCAGAGGCGATCTTTCCGGTAGCGCCGCCGAAGGCCACCTTGCCCGCGACCTACGCGGCTACCTTGCGCGAGATCCAAGCGCACCTCCGCAACGCCCGCGTCCGCGCCGTGCTGGCCGCCAATCCGCTGGTCATCGAGGCCTACTGGCAGACCGGACAAATCATCCTCGCCCGTCAGCAAGAAGCCGCCTGGGGCGCCAAGGTCATCGATCGCCTCGCCGCCGATCTCCAACACGCTTTTCCCGACATGGGTGGACTCTCGCCGCGCAATCTGCTGGCGATGAAGATCTTCGCTCGTGAATTCCCGGTCGGCCCGATTGCGCAACAGCCTGTTGCGCAATTGCCGTGGGGGCACGTCCTGCAGATCATGCAGCGCCTGAAGACCACAGCCGAGCGCGACTTCTACATCCGCGCGGCCATCGCCCACGGTTGGAGCCGCAGCATCCTGGAACACCAGATCGCGGGCCGCCTCCATCTCCGCTCCGGGAAAGCCCAGAACAACTTCAACAAAACCATGCCGCCAGCGGACTCGGATCTGGCGACCCAGGTGTTCAAGGATCCCTACCTCTTCGATTTCCTCGGCACCGCTGATCCCCGGCGCGAGGCCGAGGTCGAACAGGCCCTGGTCGATCATGTACAGAAATTCCTGCTGGAACTCGGCGCCGGCTTCGCCTTCGTCGGGCGACAAGTGCGGCTCGAAGTTGGTGGTGAAGACTACCCACTCGATCTGCTGTTCTACCACCTGCGTCTGCGCCGTTATGTCGTCATCGAATTGAAAGCCCGCGCCTTCACCCCTGGCGATGTTGGCCAACTCAATCTCTACCTCTCAGCCGTCGACGACCTGCTGCGTCATCCCGATGACCAACCCACCATCGGCCTCCTGCTGTGCCGCAAGAAGAACAAGCTCGTTGCCGAATATGCGCTGCGTGGCTTGGATCAATCCATCGCCGTTGCGGCGTGGCATACCGAACTGACCGAATCCTTGCCGGACGAGTTGCGCGGGAGCCTGCCGACGATTGCGGAGATTGAGGCGGAATTGGCTGGGGATGTTCTGTCGGCGAAGTCACGGACGAGGAGCAAGTCATGAGGCACAACACAGAAGGATTTTTCGGTCTGGTTGGTAAATCACATGGCAACTTCGTCATGTTCGCTAAAAGGGGGCAGGTCATCGCAGCAAACTTGAGGGGGTTGAGTTATGGCGGGTGACTCATTCGCTGAAGTCTCGCTTGGAGAAATTGCCGATTTCCGAAACGGGAAAGCTATCTCGCCGGAAAACTATTCCCTTGCCGGTAGGCACATCGTGTACGGGTCGAATGGTCAGATTGCCCGGTCAGACGAGGTGCTATATCGCGAACCAGTAATCGTGATTGGACGGGTCGGCGCATATTGTGGATGCGTTCACTTTGTTCCAAAATCTTCGTGGATAACTGATAATGCAATCGTTGCGTTGCCGAAGGCCGGCTATGACATCCGCTTTTTGTTTTATCTCCTCGGTTCGCTCGAGCTTCAGCGAACGGCAATTGGCAGCGCTCAACCCCTGATGACGCAGGGCGGACTCAAGGTCGTGCGGACAAAAGTGCCGCCCCTCGCCGAGCAAAAAGCCATCGCGGCGGTGCTTGGGGCATTGGACGACAAGATCGAGCTGAACCGGCGGATGAACGCGACGCTGGAGGCGATGGCGCGGGCGCTCTTCCAGAGCTGGTTCGTGGATTTCGACCCCGTCCGCGCCAAACTCGACGGCCGCCCCCCAGTCGTCCTCGACCCTACTACTGTCACTCTCTTCCCCGATCACTTCGAAGACTCGCAGCTCGGACAAATCCCCAAAGGCTGGGAAGTGGCACGGCTCGACGAAATTGCTTCCATAATGATGGGACTTTCTCCCGATGGAGAGAGCTATAATGCGAACGAAATTGGGAAACCGTTAATCAACAGACCAGTGGAATTTGGAGACTACTTCCCAGTGAAAACAAAGTGGACCGAAGTGGCAACGAGATTTGCGGCTGAGGGTGATTTAATCTTCTGCGTGCGCGGATCGACGACTGGCAGACGTGTCGTTTCCGATGGAGAATATGGGATTGGACGCGGAGTCTGCGCCATTCGAGCCAAGGGCGGCTATCACAGCTTCCTCTACCAAACCATCAATGTCGGCCTTGATCGCTTGCTCGAAAAGACAACTGGTTCAGTTTTCCCTAGTCTCAGCGCGCCAGATATAAAAGGATTCCCCGTGCTCAAGCCGAGCAAGGGCATCTTGGAAGCGTACGAACGCACCGCGCATCCGTTCATTCAACGCATCCAACAGAATCATCACCAATCCCGCACCCTCGCTACCCTGCGCGATACCTTGCTCCCTAAACTGCTGAGCGGAGAACTCAGCGTGACCGGCACCCACCTCGAGAAAATCCTAGACAGCTCACTGCATGGGAAAGTAACCCCATGAGCGACGAGCCGTTGCCAAAGTCCGAATTCATCCTTTACCAGACGGAGGATGGTCGGACGCGGGTGCAGTGCCGCTTCGAGAATGAAACGTTGTGGCTGACCCAGGCGCAAATTGCGGAGCTTTTCGCGACGACCCCGCAAAACGTGACCCTCCACCTGAAGGCTATTTTTGCGGAGGGCGAGCTGGTCGAGGCGGCAACATGTAAGGATTACTTACAAGTTCGCCTGGAAGGCGGCCGCGAAGTCACCCGGAATCTCCGCCATTACCGGTTGGAGGCCATACTCGCCGTCGGCTTCCGTGTCCGCAGCCATCGCGGCACGCAGTTCCGACAGTGGGCCGTCGGGCGCTTGAACGAGTACCTGGTGCACGGCTTCACCATGGACGACGAGCGGTTGAAAAATCCGCCGGGCTCGGGCCAGAAGGATTATTTCGACGAGCTGCTGGAGCGCATCCGCGATATCCGGTCTTCGGAGCGGCGCTTCTACCAGAAGGTTCTGGATATTTACGCGACGAGCGTGGATTACACCCCAGATGCCGAGCAGTCGCAGCGGTTCTTCGCCGCCGTGCAGAACAAAATGCACTGGGCGACCCACGGCCACACCGCCGCCGAGGTCATCGCGGAACGTGCGGATGCGGCCAAGCCCTTCATGGGCATGCAGACCACCCGGCCGGGCGGCATCGTGCGCAAGGACGACGTGGCCGTAGCCAAGAATTATCTCACGGCGGATGAGCTGCAGGTGCTCAATCGGATCGTAAACCTGTACCTCGAATTCGCAGAGCTGCAGGCGCTTGAACGCAAGCCGATGACGATGCAGGATTGGATCGCGAAGCTGGACGAATTCTTGAAAATCTCTGGTCGCAAACTGCTGGATCACGCTGGCAAGATTTCCGCCGAGTCTGCCAGGGCGAAGGCCGAGCTGGAATATGCACGGTACCGGATGTTGCTGGATGCGCAGCCGCGACGCGTGGATGCGGAGTTCGAAAAGGCGGCGAAAGCCCTGAAAAACCTTCAGCGACCCAAGAAGCCCAAGCCACTGAAGCCTCCGAGGCCGCCAAAGCCATGAGCCTCAACGAATCCATCGTCGAAGAAGCCGCCCTGGAGTGGTTTCGTGAGTTGGGCTACACCATCGCCCATGGCCCGCATCTGGCCCCTGGCGAACCCGCCACCGAACGCACCTCGTTCGCCGAGGTGGTGTTGGTCGGTCGCATGCAGACGGCAATCCAACAACTGAACCCCACCATCCCCACCGAAGCCCAAGACGAAGCCCTGCGCAAAGTCCTGCGCATCGCCACGCCATCATTGGTCGCCACCAATCGCGCCTTCCACCAACTGCTGCGCGACGGGGTCGAGGTCGAGTACCGCCGCGCCGATGGCAGCATTGCCGGTGACCTGATTCGCCTGATCGATTTCGCTGACCCCGCAGCGAATGACTGGCTGGTGGTGAATCAGTTCACTGTGGTCGAAGATCGCCACAACCGCCGCCCCGACATCGTGGTCTTCGTCAATGGCTTGCCGCTGGCCGTCATCGAGTTGAAAAACGCCGTCGATGAAAACGCCACGATCTGGACCGCCTTCCAGCAGGTGCAGACCTACCAGGCACAGATCCCCAGCCTGTTCCACTACAACGAGGTGCTGGTGGTGTCGGATGGCACCAATGCCCGCATCGGCTCGCTGACCGCCAACCAGGAGTGGTTTAAGGTCTGGCGGACCATCGATGGCGAGGGCGACGCACCCAAGACGGCTCTGGAGCTGGAAGTGCTGCTGCGTGGGGTCTTTGAGCCTCGGCGCTTCCTGGACCTGCTGCAGCACTTCATCGTCTTCGACGCTGATCCCGACAGCGACCGGGTGCACAAGATCATTGCGGGTTACCACCAGTTCCATGCCGTAAATGCAGCGCTGGAAGAGACAGTGCGCGCCAGCGGCATGACGACGGCAAAAGGAGCTTCTGAATCCCCTGGGACGTATTGGGCAGGTCGCCAGCACGAGGGCAAGCCAGGCGACCGCCGTGCGGGCGTGGTCTGGCACACCCAGGGCAGCGGCAAGAGCTTCTCGATGCTGTTCTATGCGGCGCGGTTGGTGCGGCACCCGCCGATGCAGAACCCGACCCTGGTGATCCTGACCGACCGCAACGATCTCGACGACCAGTTGTTCGGCCAGTTCCAGCGCTGCGCGGATCTGCTCGGCCAGGTGCCGGTGCAGGCCGAAGGCCGTGACCGGTTGCGCGAACTGCTGCAGGTCGCCAGTGGCGGCGTGGTGTTCACCACCATCCAGAAGTTCCTGCCCGAGAAGGGCACGGTGATGCCCGAGCTGTCGGCCCGCCACAATATCGTGGTCATCGCCGATGAGGCCCACCGCAGTCAATACGACGTGATCGATGGCTTGGCCCGCAACCTGCGCAATGCCCTACCGAATGCCTCGTTCATTGGTTTCACCGGCACGCCCATTGAAAAGACCGACGCCAACACCCGAGCGATTTTCGGCGACTATATCTCGATCTATGACATCCAGCGCGCGGTGGCCGATGGTGCGACGGTACCGATCTACTTCGAAAGCCGCATCGCCAAGCTAGCCTTGAATCAACAGGCCCTGGCAAGCGTTGACGCCGAATTCGATGCCATCACCGAAGGCGAAGAACAGTCCAAGAAGCAACTCCTCAAGACCAAATGGGCGGCACTGGAAGCCCTGGTCGGCGATCCCAAGCGGATTGCGTTGATCGCCGAGGATCTCGTCGCCCACTACGAGCGCCGCTGCGAAGCCCTGGCGGGTAAGGCCATGGTCGTCGGCATGAGCCGGCGGATCTGCGTCGATCTGTACCAGGCGATAATTGCCCTGCGCCCCGACTGGGCCAGCGCCCCCGATGACAACGCCGAGACCGAAGCCAAGCAAGCCTGCGTGGTCAAAATCATCATGACCGGCAGCGCCGACGATGGCCCGGCGTGGCAGGCCCACATCCGCACCAAGGAACGCCGCCGAAACCTGGCAAACCGCTTCAAGGATCCCAAGGATCCCTTCCGCATCGTCATCGTCCGTGACATGTGGCTGACCGGATTTGATGCGCCGTGCCTGCACACCATGTACGCCGACAAGCCGATGAGCGGCCACGGCCTGATGCAGGCCATCGCACGGGTGAATCGGGTATTCCGCGACAAGCCGGGCGGCCTGATCGTCGACTACCTCGGGCTGGCTGATCAGCTCAAGCACGCCCTGGCCACCTATACCGAGAACGGCGGCACCGGCACGCCCAGCATCGACACCGACCAAGCCATTGCCGTCTTGCAGGAGAAGCACGAGATCGCCTGCTCCCTCATGCACGGTTTCTTGTGGGATGATTGGACTACCGGCACCCCCGCCCAGCGCTTGGGCCTGATCCCCGCTGGCCAGGAACACATCCTGCTCCAGGAAGACGGCAAAGTCCGATTTATCCAAGTGGTCACCGACCTGTCACGCGCCTTCGCCCTGTGCGCCGCCAGCGCCGAGGCCATCGCCATGCGTGACGACATCGCGTTCTTCCAGGCGATCAAAGTCCAACTCGCCAAGACCTCAGGCCGCCAACGCCCGCCGGAAGAGATCGATGCCGCCATCCGCCAGCTGGTGTCGTCCGCCATCATGGCGGATGAAGGCATCATCGACGTCTTCACCGCCGCCGGACTCAAGCAGCCCGACATCAGCATCCTCTCTGACCAATTCCTCGCCGAAGTCCGCGGCCTGAAGCACAAGAACGTTGCCGCCGAACTGCTGGCCAAGCTGCTGCGTGACGAGATCACCACCCGCGCGCCCCGCAACGTCATCCAGAGCCGCCAATTCAGCGAGATGCTGCAGAAGGCTCTGAATCAATACCACAACCGCGCCATCGCCACCCAGGAAGTGATCTAAGAACTGATCGCCCTGGCCAAGAAGATGAGCAACGCCACCAAGCGAGGCACAGAACTGGGCCTGACCGATGAGGAAATTGCCTTCTACGACGCCCTCGCCGCCAACGAGAGCGCCGTGGTCGCCATGGGCGACGCCAAGCTCCGCCTGATCGCCGCCGAACTCGTCACCCAAGTCCGCAAGAGCGTCACCATCGACTGGACCCTGCGCGACGGCGCCCAGGCAAAAATCCGAGTGATGGTCAAGCGTATTTTGAACAAATACGGCTATCCCCCGGACATGCAGGATGCGGCAGTGCAGGAAGTCTTGGCGCAGGCGAAAGAGCTGTGTGCAGATTGGGCGGTAGGGTAAGCAACCGTCTCTCATCACCAAGTCATGGATGGGCGGCGATAATACCCCTGGCGACGATCCCAAGGATCGGTCCGACCACTGCCGAGCACACCGCGCCCACGATGGCGACGGTCAGCCATGACGGGCGGCGCCGGCTATGATCCACGGCTTGCCGCCGTTCATCGAGCCGGCCGGCTAAATGCCCGACATTTCCTGACAATTCGTAACCCTCCGATGACGCTATTTCTAACCTAAATTCCCACCCGGCGGGACCCTGACCGGGCACAGCTTGGTGTAATTGGCTGGGGTCATGGCGGCGTAGTCGGTGTCGCTGGCGTGGATGCGGGCGATGACGAGGCGGAGCCAGGCGCGAGGTTCGACTTTGGCGAGTCGGCAGCTTTCGAAGAGGGTGAAGTTGGTGGCGGCCCAGGCGGTGGCGTCTTCGCTGCCGATGAAGTTCCAATTTTTTCTGCCGATCACGATGGGTCGCAGGACGCGTTCTGCTTGGT
>JBIILZ010000068.1:0-21949 GCA_044338255.1 Planctomycetota bacterium
GCCAGGGCCACCTCGTCCAACTGCCGACCTTGAACCGTGACCACGGGCATGACGGCATCCTAACCACTCGGGAGCCAGAACCCAGCTAAAAAGTCGACTCGGCCACTGACCTGCCTGAGCAGTTACTTCAAAACTTCCTAAATACGCCGGGCTGGCTGGTTGATCGCTTGGTATTCAGCGGGAAGGACATGCAGGCGGAAACGCACGCTGCCTGAGCCGCGACTAGACGGCCTGACGCATCTTATAGTGGACGAGAAGGCGGTGCGTCGGCGGCATGGATATGTGACCTTCGTATTGAACGCGGTCACCAGCGAGCCGCGGCATTGCGCCGAAGGTAAAAGACGAGACGGCTTGGAGTCGTTTCTGAAGAAGCTGACAATCGAGCAGCGCTCCGCCATCCGCGCCGTCTGCATGGATAGAACCGGGTATTTCCGCGACGTCGTTCGCGAACACCTGCCGCACGCTGATGTCGTCTTCGATAAGTTCCACATCATCGCCAACTACAATACGACCATCTGCGCCTCTCAGCGAAGTCTACGCCCTGGGCGACCAACTCCGAACAATCTGGCAACAACCGACCGTCGATCAGGCCACGACCGCCCTTGACGATTGGATCGCACTCGCGGCCAAGAGCGCGGTGCAGCCCATCCAAGCTTTCGCCGCATCACTACGACGCAGTGCCGCAGAAATCGTTACCTACGCCAAGCACCACATCACCAACGGAAAGATGGAGGGATTCAACAATCTGGTCGCACGACTCATCAACCGCGCCAATGGCATCAGATCAGTCACCTACCAGTTCCGGCGAGCCATGGCGGCGGTTATCCCATCGCACCGTCAAGCTGTCTGCGGACCTGCATGAGAGCCGATTATTTTGCAGCGACGTCGTCAAGACCAGGAGCGAGGATGATGCGGGCGAAGGCCGGGGTGCGGTCGCAGGTCAGCGAGGCCCCGAGGGTCACGAACGGTGCGCCCTGGTCGACGTGCGGGAAGCTGGTGGCGATGCGCCGCAGCGGGCGGCGCTTGGCATCGTAGAGGACCACGGTCGCATCGGGATTGGCCGCCGCCGCCGGGCGCTGGACCACGAGCTTGATCATCACCGTCGCCGGGGCGTTAGCGGTGGTCTTGCCCGTCGGCGGCTGGCTCACGGTCAGGGTCACCAGGAAATCCCCGCCCATCGATACCGGTTGGCCGAGGGTCAGCGGAATCAGCGCGGCAGCATTGGCGTCTTCGGCGAGCAGGCCCTGCAACTGCGTGCCGCTGATGCGCGCTAGGTAGCGTTCGATGTCACCGTGGGCGGCCACCAGGTCGCCATGCGTGCGCTGGTAGAGGTCATTGAGCGCATCGCGCTCCTGGGTCAGCACGGAGACCTTCTTACTCAGACGGATGTTGTCGGCTTGCGTCGATTCCAGAGCCGCTGCCCGGGTTTTCGATTCCGCGAGCTCGCTGGCGAGGTGCTCGCTCTCGCCGCGGAAGCGGGCGACCCCTTCGGCGAGGATCTTGGCCAGGCGTTCCTGCTTGGCGGTGGCGCCAGCGAGATCGCGATTGAGCAGATCAAGCTCCTTGTTGGCCAGGGCCGCGGTCATCGCGCGGTCATCGGCGTCGTGGAGATGCGCGAGTTCAGCCTGGGCCTCTTCCAGCTGCTGACGCATGACCACCACGCGCGCGGCGTCGGCGTGCGCCGTCTGTTGCAGGTTCGACAGCTCATTGGCGGTGGTCGAGGCCCGTTCCTGCAGTTCCTTGAGTTGCCCGAGGTCGGCTTCGTGCTGCGTGCGCAGACCGGCGAGCTCGTCCTGATCGACCGAGGGCAACGCCTGCGGACGCGACAGGGCCATGGTCCCGCCGCCGACAGCGGCCCCGGCGATCAACGCCGCCAAGGCAGGAATGAGCACCCACGAGAGGCGCAGCCGCGACGAGGCAACCGAAAGGACCGGCGCGGACGGTGAGGAGAACTCCGCCGAGGACGAACGCCCGAGCGAAAACACCCGCGTCCGCGCCAGGTCGGGATCGCGATCGAGAGCCAGTCGCTCGGCCGCGTCGAGATCTTCGAGCGCGATCGGAGCGAGGAAGATCTGCGTGGTCTCGCCGTCGGCCTGATCGAACTTCGGCTCCAGGCCGCGCACGCCCTGGAAACGCGTTAGGCGGTTCCATTGGAAGTCGGCGACCTGGGCACCTTCGAGATTGGCGCCACGCAGATCGGCGCCGAGCAGCACCGTGCCATCGAGGACCGCTCCGGCGAGGTTGGCCTCGCGCAGATCGGCGCCGAGGAAGCTGGTGCCGGTGAGGTTGGTGCCACGCAGATCGGCACCGCGCAGATCGGCGCGCCGCAGACTGACGCGGCGGAGGTTGGCATTGGCGAAGATGGCAGCGGTGAGGTCGCAGCCGTCGAAGTTCGCGTCGCGCAGATCGGCACCGGTGAAATCTCGGCCCGGGAGGCGCAGATCCTTGAGATCCAGGCCGGCGAGATGGGCTTCGATGAAGGCTCCGCCCGCCGGACCGCTGCCGGCATGCAGGGCGTCGGCATGCAGGAACAGCGCCCGCACATACGGATCGTCCTTGGTGACCGCGACGTTGTGCCAGATGCACAACGTCGCTTCACCGGGCGCACTATGCGGACAGGCGTGACGCGGGTCGGCGAAGAGGTGCTGGCAGCTGGTCATCAGTGCTCCGTACCATGAGCCGTCGCGGCATGGGCCGGAGCGCCATGCGGGGCCGCCGCGTGGGGCGCTTCACGGTGCATGGGTTCGGCTGGGGCCGGTTCGGCATGGGCTGATTCCGCATGTCCGGCGCCGGCCTCGTGAGCATCTTTCTCAGGAGGCTTTTCGGCTGATTTTTTTCGACTTTTTTCAGATTCAGAAACCTTCTCGCCAGACTTATCGACGATTTTTTCACCCTCGCTGGGATTGGTCGCCGCCGACAGGCGCAATGCCCGCCGCCGCAGCTCGTGGATCTTCGGACTGTCAGGGCGCTGCTGATAATAGGCGGTAGCGTGAGCGATGGCCTTGGCCGGATCGGGGCGATGATCGGCGTAGATCACCGCCAGCATGTAGTGGCTTTCGAGATCGATGGGATTGGTGAGGTCGTCGTGACCGGCGATAACTTCGCGCTCCAGGCTGGCGACGGCCTGTTCGAAATCGCCAATCGCGAACCAGTAGCGCCCGAGCATGCCGTTGGCACCCGGGTAATCGGGATCGGACGCCAGCAGCTGGCGCAGCTCTTCGCGCATCGCGATCTGCTGCGGCGGTTGGGTCCGCGCAAACCATCGCGCCCGCTGCCAGCGGACTTCGTTGCGCTCGCCCGCGGCCGGACCGGTGGCGACTTCCAGGGCGCGATCGTAATCGGCGCGGGGATCGCCCTTGCCGGTGAGCTCGCGCGCCTGGGCGAGGTTCATCCACGCCGCCGGTCGTTCGGGCGCGATCTCGATGGCTTGCTGAAGCAGGGCCTGGGCGCGCTCGGCCGACCCGGCCTGCTGATTCAAGCGGCCGATGAGTAGAGTCCCAAGATTATAGGCCGCCGCGTAGTTGGCGCCGTCGAGGGCCAGGGCTTCCTGATAGGCGCGACCGGCGGCTTCCCATTGCTGCAGGCCTTCGCGGGCCGAGCCGGTGTTGGTCCAGTATTGCGCGGCATCGACGGGGTTCTCGGCCGAGAGCCGGGCCGCATCCTGGAAACGATCGGCGGCTTCCTGGTATTTCTTGGCCTGCCACGCCAACCAGCCGAGATTGCACAGCACTTCGGGATGATCCGGTGATTGCGCGAGGGCCTTCTTGTACCACGTGGCGGAGTCATCGTACTGGCCCAGCTGCTGGTAGGCCAAGCCGAGATTGTAGGTCGCCCAAAAATAGCTTTTGTCGACCAGCAGCGCACTGCGGTAGTGGCCGATGGCGGTTTCGTAGCGACCCTGGCCGAGCTCCATGTTGCCGAGGGTGGTCAGCTGCGCAGCGCTGCCCTCAGGCAAGACGGTGAGCTCGACCGCCGCCACCGGGGTGCCAGCGATGACGCCGGCAAGCGCGATGCCAGCCAGGCTGGCGATCACTCGATGGCCGCGCCAGCGCATGGCAAAGTCTATACCGGCCGGCGGCCGGCAGACGGCTCGCGACGATCGGCCAGGATGAGATCGGCCAACTCTTCCGGGTCGGCCGAATAGGTGCCATTGGCGATACGGGCGCGGAGGTCTTCGACCTTATGCAGGCTGACGGGGTTCATGGTCTTCAATACCGAGACATAGCGCTCGATGGTTCCGGCATCACCGAAACTCGCCTGATCAGCGGCAAAGCCCGGATTGGCTTCGTTAGCCGGGGCCTTCGCGCTGATCTGGGTCCTGCCGACGGTGGCGTCCTGAACGCGTTTACGCACCGGGGTGTCAGTAGGACGAAGATCGCGAGGGATATCCATGATTGTCCTCCATCATCGGTGGCCCCCACCTGAACTTGAGGTAATTCTCTAAGTCCTTGTCCTCAAATACGCTTGTTTTTGAGTCGGTCAGTTCCACCAATTTAAGCAACGGCTGCACCCGCGCAGACTGAAGCTCGAAATGGCAATCTTCCATGCCGCCCCCCGCTGGCCACTGCGACACAGGGCCTCGACCAGCAGCTGCCGCAAGCGCCGCGCTAGCGGATTGACCAGCGCCTGGGTCGGCGACGACGCACGGCGCTGATGGAAATCGATCACCGCCCGCAGATGCAGCACCGCCATCTCGGCCTCACCGGCGCGCAGCAGGGCCTGCGCCAGACGCACGGCCAAGCGCGGGAAGGGCGGCACGCTGACGAGATCAAGGGCCTGCAGCGGACTGGCTGGGGTGCTGCCCGCCCAGGCCGCGGGCCAGGCGGCGAGGAAGACCTTGACCAGGGGCATGGTACGGGCTTCGGCGCTGGGCGGACCATGCCGGCCAAGCGCCGCCAAGGCCCAGGCCTCGCCGTGGATCTCAAGGGCCACCACCGCCTGCAGCAGCACCCGTTCGAGGGCCGGCACCGACGGCAAGGCAGGATCAGCGAGCACCGTCATGGCCTCTTCGAAGCGTCCGCGGCAGGCATGGCATTCGCCGATGATGGCGGCGGCTTCCTCGTTGGCGTGGTGCTGATCGCGCCATACCGCCTGGGCTACGGCTTCGGCGGCCGCCGGATCGCCGCTGGCCAGCAAGGCCCGCGCCTGCAGCAGCCGTGGCGTCAGTGCGGCTTCGCCGCTGACCGTTTCCAGTAGACGAGCGACCTGCACCTTGGCGGTGTCGGCTTGTCCGGCAGCCAGGGCCAGACGCACCAGCAGCAGGCGATTGTCGGCATCGAGCAGCTCATCGCGATCGAGCAGGAAGCGCAGACCGGCGGCGGGCGTCCCGGCGGCAGCGCCGAGTCCACCGCTGGCACGCGTCGCGGCCAGGGCGGCTTCGCGCAGCACCTGCTGGTGCAGCGTGCCGCCACGCGGCAGACGGGCTTCAACGGCGGCGATCTCACGGCTGGTGAGCGCGTACTCGCGATGCCGCAAGCGGAACGCCAGACGTTCGGCGGCAACATCGGAGGCTTGCAGGGCGGACAGCGACGGCGTGCCCGCCAGACGATCCCAAAGGCCCTCGGCGGTGTGCAGATCGCCGCTGCGTTCGCAGAGGGTCGCCAACTGCCGCAGCAGCGCCGGCGGCAGCTCGTGATCGGCGCGACTGGTTGCGGAGGTCGCGGAAGTCGCGGAAGTCGCGGAAACCTCAGGCTCAGGCGCGAGCAGCGTCTGCAGCCGGCCGGTGAGGTGCTGCAGATGTTCGATCGCCGCCGGCACATCGCCGCGGTGATCGGCGAGGGCGGCGCCGAGGATGCGCGCCTGGAGATGCTCGGGCTCGCGCGCCAGGACCTCGTTCAGGGCCAGTTGCGCACCGCTATGATTGCCGAGGGCGAGTTCGAGTTCGGCCAGCTGCACGCGCGTGCGCAGCCCGGCAGTGGCGTCGGTGCCGGCGGCTTCCAGGGCGAGGTAAGCGGCGCGACGGGCTTCCAACGGACGGCCGCCCTGGGCGAAGATGTGCGCCACCTCGCGCCACGGCGCGACCGGTGCCGGAGCCGCGAACAACGAGAGCAGATTCCCGGCCTGGGCGGCGGAGGTCGCCGCGGGATCGTCGCTGAGCGCGATGCTCAGCCGCGCCGCGCGCACCCGCAGGCGCGGATCGCTGGCCAGGGCCGGCACGCTCAAGGCCTGTTCGCACAGGCCGCGCGCGCGCGCCAGCTCACCGCGACGTTCAGCGAGCACCGCCGCCAATTCCCAGGCCGGCTGCAAGGCCAGCAGCGGCAGGCGCTGGAGCTGAGCGGTGAGCAGGGCTTCGGCCTCGGGGACCTTGCCGGCCGCGACCAGCACCTGCGCCAGCAGGGTGCGGTATTCCGGGCCTGCCTGCTGCGCATCGGCGAGGGCGACGGCGGTACGCGCGGCCTGTTCGGCCATCGGCAGATGCCCGGTTTCCGTCGCCAATTCAGCGTGGATTGCCCATAACTGCGGAATGTTGGCGTCGAGTTCGAGGGCCTTCGCGACATCGGCAACCGCCTGCGCGCGCTTGCCGGCATCGCCATGGCGGATCGCCAGGCGCCGACGGGATTCGGCCAACATGCCCCACAACGGCGCGCAATCGGGCATCGCCGCCACCGCCGCCATGCCTACACGCTCGGCATCCGCCGCATGATCATCACCGAGCAGCTGTTCGAGACGTTCGCGCCACGCCCACAGATAGGTCGGATGACGCTCGACGGCGCGCTCGAGGTACGGCACCGCCAGATCGCGGCGCTGCTGACACCGCAGCAGGTAGGCTTTCAGACCGTCATTGATCGGGACCTCAGGCTCGAGCTCGCAGGCCTTGAGGTAGGCTTCCTGGGCCTCGTCATGGCGCCCGGCCTGGGCCATCAGCTCGGCCCGTTCGCGCCACGCCCAGGTATAATCGGGGTCGATCTCGAGGGCCTTGGCGAGGTTCGCGAGGGCTTCCGTTTCGCGCCCATCGTGGCGCAGGAAATCCGCAAAATAGCCGTAGGTGATGGCGTGGTAGGGATCCTCGTCGCGGGCCCGGATGAGGTGCTCGTAACCTTCGTCACGGCGCCCGAGATGGCGGCAGACGTCGGCCAGTTCATGCAGCACCCACACCGCGCTTGGCGCGCCCTGATGCGCGCGCTGGTAGTGCTCACGGGCCTCGGGCAGCCGGCCCCCGCGACGCGCAAGCGCGCCGAGCTGGGCGTGGGCCCAGGGATTCTTGGGATCGAGGTCGAGAGCGGTCATGCACAAGGCGGTCGAGCGTGCGACGTCGGTCTCGGTGAGCGCCTGGGCGAGTTCGACGTGGGCCCAGGCGGCATTGGGCTCGGCGGTGATGATGTGCTCGTAGTGCGCCACCGCCGCCTCGCGGTTGCCGTCCTCGAATTCCATCTGCGCCAGATGCCCGCGCGTCCAATGATCTTCGGGCGAGGCTTCGAGGGCTTCACGGTAGCGCCGGCGGGCAGCCTCGAAATCGCCCAGGGCGCGTTCAGCCTCGGCGAGCTCGGAGAGCGCCCAATGGCTGGCATGGTCGATGGCCAGGGCTTCCTGTAGGCGCTCGCGGGCGCTATCGGCATCACCGAGTTGGCGCAGGCAGGCACCGAGGCGGGCAAGCAGGCTGGCCTTCAGATCACTGCCGTCCTCGCCGATCTCGTCGACCAGGCGCGTCAGTTCCCCGCAGGCCTCGTGGTAGCGGCCCTGATTGAAATACAGATCCGCCAACTGGTCGTCGGGGCCTTCCTCGACGACTTCCGCGCGCAGCGCCCGCTGGCTGGCGGCGGCGGCCTGGAAATCCTCGCGACGCACCAGGAACAGATGACGGAAGCGCTGGAACGATGCCGAGCGCCGATGGCTGCCCTGCAGTTGATCGAGCAGCGAGCGCGCCTCATCCAATTGGCCGGCGCATTCGAGGGCACTGACGCGGCCGAGGGTCGCCCACAGGTCGGTGGGCATCTGCGTCAACAGATCGCCATAGCGCTCGGCGGCATCGCCGAAACGGCGCTGGCGCATAAGCTCTTCGGCCTCGTGGGCGAGGCGGTCTTCCGGCTGATCGAATCCGGCCATGGTCTAAGCTTACACCCTCGCTCCAAGGCGCTATCAGGGAATGCAGTCGACTGACGGCTGGCTGTCGGTGCCAGTCTAGATCAAAAAAAACGGCCCGCGCCGAGGAGCGCAGGCCGTCGAGATCATCCCCGAAGGATGAATTTACGGGGCAATTTCGATGACGCCGTCGTCCTGGACCTTGGTCTGGATGGTGAAGGTCTCGCTGGCGATGGCCTCGCCGATATTGCCGGCGGCATCGACGGCGGTGACCTTGATCTTGGCGACCTTGGTCTCGACCTTGGGGATGTCGAAGCGGAAGGTCTGATCGACCGGCAGATTCTTGCCGATCTCGGTCCAGCCCTTGGTGGGGTCGCTCTGGAAGGACACGCTGACGGTATTGGCCGCCAAGTTGACGTCCTTGACCGCGAACGGCACCTGGACCTTGTCGCCGGGCTTGAAATCGCGGTTGGCGGTGGGGGCAGCCTTATCCGCGGGGATGATGCCGATGGCGCTGGTGAGCAGGATCACCGGTGCGACGCTGTCGACGATCAGGATAAACTGATCATCGGCTTTGCCCTTGGGCGCGGGGCTCTGGTTGCCGGCCTGGTCGGTGGCGACGATGGCGAGACGGAATTTGCCGTCGCCGGGAGCCTTCCAGCCGATGCTGCGCGGATCCTGGATGAACGGCCCCTGCGTCCAGCTGGTGCCGTCATCCTGGCTGACCCACAACTGGGCGGTGGCGAGGCCGGCGGGACCCTCGTCCTTGATGTCGAGGTCGAGGGTCAGGTCGCCCTTGGCGCTGATCGCCGGACCGACGACATGGCCGCGCGGCTTGATCGAATCGACGAGGATGCCAGTGACTTCGGTGAATCCGACGTTGCCGGCCTTGTCGGTGGCTTCGAGGTGCAATACGCCGCTGGTAGTCATGTCGCGGGGCACGGTCCAGTCAAAGCTGCCGCTATTGGGGATGCGCTCGGCGAGGGTCTCCCACGGGCCTTTGCCATCACGCGACCAGGTGATCGTAATCGGGCTGGTGCGCAGGTGCGCGTCCTGGGCGTCCCAGGTGATGGCATAGCGCTCAACGCCGCGCAGCTTGGCCTTGTTGGCGGGGAATTTCCCGGTCACCACCGGCGCGGTGCGATCGATGATGAATTCCTGATGGGCACGGGTGGCTTCCGCCGGGACATCCATCGACAGGCCCGAGGTCAGGATCTTGCGCAGGTAGATCTGCCAGTGGCCTTCGGGTGGCGCCCAGGTGATTGGGGTGTCGCGATTGAAATTGATGCCGTGCTTTTGCCACGCGCCCCAGGCCTTGCCGTCGAAGGAGCGGTACCACAGCTCGCGAGTCTGGACATCGGCGTCAGCCTTGACGTTGAAGGACAGTTCCTTTTTCGCCGTGACCAGGATCTGCCGACCCTCGACCGCTTCCGTCTCGGGACTCAAGGCCGTCGCCGGCTTGACCTCGGCCAAGGCCTCAGCGGCAGCGGCAAAAAGTGGCAGGGCACTGGCGAGCGCCAGGAGCGTCAATGAGCAGGCGGAACGGATCATGGATTATCCTTACTGGCAGATGAATAAAAATACAGTCCCAGGCGCGCAGGCATCAGCCGCGCAGGCATCAGCCGCGCAGGCATCAGCCGCGCATCGCCGCCACCGCCGTACGGAAGAAGCGTACGCCCTGGCCTTCGGCCTGACGCGGTTCGCGCGTCCAGCGCGGATGGTTTTCCCAGCGCAGGAAGCGTTCGGGATGCGGCATCAGGCCGAAGACCCGCCCGCTGGGGTCGCAGATACCGGCGATATCGGCGGTCGAACCGTTGGGATTGGTGCCCGAGGAATAACGCAGGGCGATCTGCCCGGCGGCTTCAAGGCGCGCGATCACCGCCGGATCGGCCATGAAGCGACCTTCGGCGTGGGCCACCGGCAGTTCCAGCTCCTCGCCATCGGCGATCCACTTGCAGAGCTTCTGGTCGCCGGTGACTTTCACCCAGCAATCACGATACACGCCCGAGGTATTGTCGGTGAGGGTGGCCTGCTGGATGGTGGCCTGCTGGATGGTCGCGCTATCGCCAATGCTTCCCGCGAGCCCCTGGCTCGCGGGAAGGGCCGGGGCCCCATCCCCAGCCATCCGCGGCAGCAGCCCGGCCTTGGTCAGCACCTGGAAGCCGTTGCAGATGCCGATGGCGAAGCCGCCGCGATCGATCAGCCCGAGGATCTCGTCGCGCAGGCAGGTCATCAACTCGTTGGCGAAGATGCGCCCCGAGGCCACGTCATCGCCATACGAGAAACCGCCGGGGATCGCCAAGGCCTGGAAATCGCGGAGGCGCGCCGGGTCTTCGCGCAGGCGATTGACGTGGAACGTCTCGGCCTGGGCGCCGGCAAGGGTAAAAGCATAGGCGGTTTCAACATCACAGTTGGTGCCAGCGGCGCGAATCACGGCCACCCGGGGAATTGCCATCTCGATCTCCAAATGAAGCGCGCACTAAACAACCCGCGGCGAGCAGGTCAATTCGGCAATGGCGGCGGGCGCGCTGGGCGGCTGCCAACCATACCCGCCATAAAATATTCGCAGCCGGCTAGCAGATGACGCCACCCCTGTCCTGGAGCCACGTCGGGGGGCTGGCACCGGCCTGCGGGTGGCGGAAAGAGTAGCCAGGGCAAGATCCGCAACACGATGCTCGCCACATGAGTTCCCTGACCACGCCCACCACGGGTACGATGCCCGATGTCGCTCGCCACGCCAAGAGCCCGTTTACCGGGACGCTTGATAAAGTCGGCATGACCGCGATCGAAGTGCCGGTCCTGCTGCTGGGCGCTGATGGCGTAGTAGCACGCACCCCGGCCAAGGCCGATGCCTTCGTCAGCCTCGACGATCCGGGTGCCAAAGGCATCCACATGTCACGGCTGTACCTGACCCTGAATCATGCCCTCGAAGCCGAACCACTGACCCTGACGGTGGTCCGCCAGGTCCTCGGCGGGTTCGTCGAGAGTCATGTCGGGATGTCGCACAGCGCTTCGCTGTCGCTGGCCTTCGACCACCTCCTTCGCCGTCCGGCACTCAAGAGCTCCAATACCGCTTGGCGCACCTATCCGGTGACCATGTCCGGCGACCTCACCATCGACAGCAAGGGCCGCCCGCAGGCGCGCTTCCGCCTTGGCGTGACCGTCGCCTATTCGAGCACCTGCCCGTGTTCGGCGGCGCTCTCGCGCCAGCTGGTGCAGGCCGAATTTCTCGCACAATACATGGGGAAAGAGCTGCTCTCGGTAGATGAGATGCACACTTGGCTGGGCAAGGAGTCGTCGATCGTCGCCACCCCACACGCCCAGCGCAGCTACGCCGTGCTCGAAGTCGAAGTCGCTGATCCGACGCAGGCCCCGTCCTTCACGGAATTGATCGACCTCGTCGAAGGCGCCCTGCGCACGCCGGTGCAGGCGGCGGTCAAACGTGAAGACGAACAGGAATTCGCCCGCCTCAACGGGCAAAATCTGATGTTCTGCGAGGACGCCGGCCGGCGCCTCAAGGATGCCCTCGACCGCGATGAACGCCTCAGCGATTTCCGCGTCGAGGCCGTGCATGTCGAATCGCTGCACCCGCACAATGCGGTGTCGATCGTGACCAAAGGCGTGCCCGGCGGCTTCACCGCCTGACCGGCCACCGAAATCGTTTTCCAGCTCGGTCGCCCTCCGCACTCCGGCAAAACTCTAGCCCAGGGTAGCCAGGGTTGAGCCCTGGCGGGCAGACCATAGATTAGAATCCATGCCCGCCCAGCCTCTCTCGGTAACGTTGTCCGACGGTCAGAAAATCGACGTCCTCAAGCGTTATCGCAAAAAATACGGCGATGAATTGGCCGCCCTCGATGGCCAGGAAATCGAGATCCTCACGGCTATCCAGGAAGCCGATTTCATGACCCAATACGTCGGCGAGCAGCCCGAGGTCAAAGAACTGCGCGCGCGTAAAACCGAACTCGATGTCATCGTCGCCCGGCGGCAATACCTCGGCAAACTCATCGATCGCCTCGATGCGGTGATTCCCGCCCAACCCGAAGTACATGCCCCCTTACCCAACAGCTCGGCGAGCTCGGGAGCCCGGCCCGGCCTGCGGCGCTACTGAATCACCCTCCTGTGACTATTCTCGCACCCACCACCGCTAGCCCGCAACTCACCTTCAGCCTCAGCGTCCGCCCCGCACGCCTCGGTGATGTGCCGGCGATGCATGCCCTGATCAACCAGTTCGCCGCCGACAAGCTGATGCTCAGCCGTCCGCTCGGCGAGCTCTATGAGAATGTCCGCGATTTCATCATCGCCGAAGCCGACGTCGGCGGCCTGGTGGGCTGCGCCGCCGTGCACATCGACACCGATACCATCGGCGAACTGAAAGCCCTCGCAGTGGCCAAGGCCGCGCATGGCCAAGGTGTCGGTCGCGCCCTGGTCGAGGCCTGTTTCGCCGCCGCCCGCGATCTCGGCCTGGAACGCCTGTTCTGCCTGACCTATCAGGCGGAATTCTTCACCAAGCTGGGCTTCGTGCGCGTCGATCGCGCACGCCTGCCGACCAAGGTGTGGAGCGAATGCGTGCGCTGCCATCGCTTCCTCGACTGCGATGAAGTCGCCATGTGGCGCGCGGTGCGCGAGACCAGCACGACGCCAGCCGCAGGTTAGCCCCTCGGTCTGATATTGACTCACCGCTCTGTCCGGGGACGGTCGGGATTCCTCAGGAGGCCTCATGACGCGTACTCCCCCGGTGGCTGCTCCCAACGCAATCCTCACGGCGACCGATCCCGAACGCCAGCGCCTCGGGGGCGAGGGAGAGAGCGAGGGCGAGGCCTGGAAGGCCTGGGGACCGTACCTCAGCGATCGCGCCTGGGGCAGCGTCCGCGAAGACTTCAGCGAGACCGGAAATGCCTGGCGCTCGTTTCCGCATGACCATGCCCGCTCGCGCGCCTTCCGTTGGGGCGAAGATGGCATCGCCGGAATCAGCGACCGCGACCAGCTGCTGTGCTTCTCACTCGCGTTGTGGAATGGCCGCGACCCGATTCTGAAAGAGCGCTTCTTCGGCCTCGACAACGGCGAAGGCAATCACGGCGAGGACGTGAAGGAATACTACTTCTACACCGACGCCACGCCGACGCATTCCCTGATGCGCATGGTCTACCAGTATCCGCAGACGGCATTCCCCTACGACCACCTGGTGGCCACCAACCGGACGCGTTCGAAACTCGAAACCGAATACGAACTCGTCGATACCGGGGCCTTCAGCGATCAGCGTTATTTCTCGATCGAGGTCGCCTACGCCAAGGCCGCGGTCGATGACATCGCGATCACCATCACCATCGCCAATCGCGGCAACGCGGCGGCGACGCTCGACGTCCTGCCCACGCTGTGGTTCCGCAACACCTGGTCGTGGGGCCCGGATCGGCAGGTCGGCACCGGCCGCAAACCGCAGCTGCAGGCGCAACCCGGCGGCATCATCGCCGCCCAGCACGAGCTGCTCGGCGACTGGCAGCTACTCTGCGATCACGGTCCCGATGGCGCCCTGCCCGAGTTGCTGTTCTGCGAGAACGACAGCAACCGCCAGCGCCTGTGGGGCCAACCCAACCAGTCGCCCTACGTCAAGGACGGCATCAATGCCTACGTCGTCGATGGCGAAACGACGGCGGTGAATCCGCAGGCGCACGGCACCAAGGCCGCTGCCCGCTATCATCTGACGGTACCCGCCGGCGGCAGCATCACCTTGCGCCTGCGCCTACGCCGCAGCGCGACGACGCCGGCCTTCACCGATCACGCGCAGCTGTTCACCACCCGTCAGCACGAGGCCGACGCCTTCTACAATCACCTGCATCCGGCGGGGATCTCTGACGATTACAAGCTCATCCAGCGCCAGGCGTGGGCCGGCATGCTGTGGTCGAAGCAATGGTTCTCGTACGACGTGCCGGCGTGGACGCGCCAGGAGAGCGAGGACGGCAAGCATCACGAACGCCTGCTGCGGAATCAGAACTGGCACCACTTCTGCGCCGCCGACATCATGTCGATGCCCGACAAGTGGGAGTATCCGTGGTTTGCCGCCTGGGACCTCGCCTACCATTGCATCGCCCTGGCCTACATCGATCCGCAGTTCGCCAAGCAGCAGCTGTTGCTATTGGTCTCGACCCGCTTCCAGGGCGCCAACGGCGCGGTGCCGGCCTATGAATGGAATTTCGACGACTGCAATCCGCCGGTGATCGCGCGCGCCGTGCGCCGCGTCTACCACATCGATCGCCAGCGCACCGGCACTGCTGATCGCGAATTCCTCGACACCATGTTCCAGCGCCTCGGGACCTATTACGTGTGGTGGCTCAATCGCAAGGACGCCACCGGCTGCAATCTCTTCCAGGGCGGCTTCCTCGGGCTCGACAACATCGGCGTCTTCGATCGCTCGAAGCCGCTGCCCACCGGCGGCTACATCGAGCAGAGCGATGGCACGGCGTGGATGGGCGTGTTCTGCCTCGACATGGCCCTGATCGGCCTGGAGCTCACCGACGGCGCGAGCGGCCATGCCGAGATGACCCTTGGCTATCTCGAGCATTTCCTCTACCTCGCCGTGGCTATGAACAACATCGGCGGCAATCTCAGCGGCAAGGGTGTCGATCTGTGGGATGCCGATGACGGGTTCTTCTACGACGTGCTGCGCATCAAGGAGCGCAAGATCCCCCTCAAGGTTCGTTCGCTGGTCGGGCTCATCCCGCTGTTCGCCACCGCCATCTGGCCCAAGGGCACCTTCGATCGGCTGCAGGTGCTGCAGAAGTTCGCACCGGTCATCGCCACCCGCCCACGTCTGCAGCAGGCGATCGAGAGCCTCTTGCTCGTGCCGCCGCACAGCGGGCCGATGCTCTGTTCACTGGTCGGTCAGGCGAAGTTCGAGGCCCTCCTCAAGCGCATGCTCGATGAAGATGAATTCCTCTCGCCCTACGGCATTCGCGGGCTATCGAAATTCCACGAACGCGAGCCGTATACGTTCTTCGTCGATCAGACGCCCTACAGCGTGCGCTATGTCCCCGGCGACTCGGATACATTCCTCTTCGGGGGCAATTCCAACTGGTGCGGCCCGGTGTGGCTGCCGGTGAACTACCTGCTCATCACCACCCTCAAACGCTGGTTCCTGCACCTCGGACCGGACTACCTGGTGGAGTTCCCCACCGGCTCCGGCACGCGCATGCACCTTGGCGATGTCGCCGATGCACTGGCCGTGCGCCTGATCAACCTTCTCGCCAAGGATGCCGCTGGCCACCGTCCGGCGCTCGGCAGCAATGCCCTGTTCCAGCACGATCCCCACTGGCGCGACCTGCTGCCATTCCACGAATATTTCCATGGCGACAACGGCACCGGCCTGGGCGCCTCGCACCAGACCGGCTGGACCGGCCTGATCGCAGTGCTGATCCAGGAACTGGGCACCGCCGACATCATCCCGCAGCCGGGCGCGCCGTGAAAAAAGCGCGGGCTGCCTGGGCAGCCCGCGCTCACGACCCCGCATCTACTCAATGCGGCGCATGCTCATCGGGTGTCTTGTCGGCGGGCTTGTCGGCGGGCTTGTCGAGCGAACCAACCGCCGCCGCCTTGTGCGCGGGAGCGATCAGGCGGTAGAACAACGGCACCAACAGCACCGCCAGGATAGTCGCCGCGACCATGCCTCCAAAGACGCCGATGCCGATCGAGATGCGTCCGGCGGCGCCGGCACCCGAGGATAGGATCAGCGGCACCACGCCGAGGATGAAGGCCAACGAGGTCATCAGGATCGGACGGAAGCGCAGACGGGCGGCAGCGAGCGCGGCGTCGAAGGGCGACTTGCCGGCATGCGCCTGCTCGGCCGCGAACTCGACGATGAGGATGGCGTTCTTCGCCGCCAAACCGACCAGCACCAGCAGGCCGATCTGCACGTAGATGTTGTTCGGCAGCCCAACCAGCCAACACGCGCCCAAGGCCCCGAACAAGCCGAAGGGCACCGCCAGCATCACCACCAACGGCATGCGGAAGGACTCGTACTGCGCCGCCAGAACTAAGAATACCACGAGCATACCGAAGCCCAGGATCGGTCCCAACTGGCTGCCCGCGAGACGTTCCTGCAGCGAGGTGCCCGACCATTCAATGGCATAGCCCGGAGGCAGCGCGTGCATCGCGCGCTCCACCGCCTCCATGACCTGGCCGGTGGAATAGCCTGGCGCCGAGCCGGCGGTGAAAGCCACCGACGGGAAATTGTTGAAGCGCGTGACCAGATTCGGGCCCGGCATCCAGGTCTGCTTGAGCACTCCGGCCAGCGGCAGCAAGGCCCCAGCGGAATTGCGCACGTACATGCGGCTGATCGATTGCGGTCCCTCACGGAACTGCGGCTCGGCCTGCAGCTGCACCTGCCACACGCGGCCGAAGAGATTGAAGTCATTCACGTACAACGAGCCGAGATTCACCTGCAAGGCGGAATAGACTTCCTGATTCGAGAGGCCCATGGTCTTGATCTGCTCATTGTCGACCTCGACCCGCAGCAGCGCCTGGGCGTAGGTGTTGACGGTCATCGGCTGGACCACCGACGGCTCCTTGTTGAGCAAGGCGGTGAGCTTGGCGGAGGCCTGCGATAATTCACCGAGTCCGTTACCGGCGCGATCCTGCAACTGGAACTCGACGCCGACGCGCGTGCCGAGGCCGATCACCGGCGGCGGATTGAAGGGCAGGATCACCGCTGCCGGATCGTTCTTGAAGTGCTGCCAGGCCCCCATCAGCAGCGCCGCCACGCCGAGCTCTTTGCTTTTGCGCTCTTCCCAGGGTTTGAGGACGATGAACACCGTCGAGGCATTGGTCGCATTCGAGCCGCCGGCGAGCATGTTCATGCCCCCGAGGGTGATGACCTCCGACACCGCCGGCTGCTTCATGAAGTAGTCCTCGACCTTGCGGCACATGGCATCGGTGCGCTCAAGTGAGGCGCCATCAGGGAGCACCACCGAGGTCATGACATAGCCCTGATCTTCGCCGGGGATGAAGCTCCCCGGCACGATCTTGAACAGCTGATAGGTGGCGGCGCCGATGACCGCGAACAACACCAGACCAATCAGCACATGGCGCAGGAGGCCGCTGACGACGCGCAGATAGCCGTTGGTCATGGCCTCGAAGCCGCGATTAAAAATGCGGAAGGGCAGGGCCGGACGGCCGTGCCCGGGCTTCAGCAACAATACGCATAAAGCCGGCGAGAGAGTCAGTGCCACAAGGCCCGAGATCGCCACCGAGACGGCGATAGTGAGCGCGAACTGCTGATAGAAGAGACCGGTCAGGCCGCTCATGAAGGCCACCGGCACGAACACCGCCGAGAGCACGAGGACGATCGCCACCACCGGACCGGTGACCTCGTTCATCGCCTGGATGGTCGCGTCGCGCACCGATTTTCCGGTCTCGGCCATGATCCGCTCGACGTTCTCGACGACCACGATGGCGTCATCGACGACGATGCCGATGGCCAGGACCAGGCCGAAGAGGGTCAGGGTGTTCACTGAAAAGCCCAAGAACATCAGCCCGGCGAAAGTCCCGATCACCGACACCGGCACCGCCAGCAAGGGGATCAAGGTCGCGCGCCAGCTCTGCAGGAAGACGAAGACCACGATCAGCACCAGCACGATGGCTTCGATCAGGGTGTGGATCACCGCCTCGATCGAGACGTTGATAAAGCTCGTGCTGTCGAAGGGCATGGCATAGGTCACGCCGTCGGGGAAGGACTTCGCCGCCTCATCCATCTCCTTCTTCAGCGCCGCCGCGGTCACCAGGGCGTTGGCGCCATCTTGGAGGTAGACCATGAGGTTGGTGGTGTCGCGTCCCTGGTAGCGCGCGAACTGATCGTAGGCCTTGCCGCCGAGCTCGACCCGCCCGATGTCGGCGATAGTGATTTTCGAACCATCGGGATTGGAGCGCAGGATGATGCCAGCGAAGGCCGCCGGCGTGGTCAGGCGGCCCGAGGTCGTCACCGGCACGGTCAGCTGCACGTCAGTGGGGCCGGGGCGCTGGCCGATGCGGCCGGCGGCGTACATTCCGTTCTGATCCTGCACCGCCTGCTTCACATCGCCGACGGTCAGATTGCGCTGCGCCAGCTTATCCGGATCGAGCCAGATACGCATCGCGTAATCGCCGGCGCCATAGACCAGGGCATCGCCCACGCCTTTGACGCGCTTGACCCGATCGAGCAGGTTGATCTTCGCGTAATTCGAAAGATATAGCTGATTCCACCGCGTATCGCTCGAATTGATGGTGAACATGCAGAGGATGTTGGTGCTCTTCTTGAGCACCGTCACGCCCTGGCGGCGGACTTCTTCGGGCAAGCTGGCGGTGGCCTGGTTGACGCGATTCTGGACATCGACCTGGGCGAGGGCGAGGTCGGTGCCGACATTGAACGTCACCTGGATCGCCAAGCGTCCGTCGTTGCTCGAGAACGATTGGAAATAGAGCAGACGATCGGCGCCCGAGAGCTGCAGTTCGATCGGCGAGGCCACCGTCTCGGCCACCGTCTTGGCATCGGAGCCCGGATAGTTGGCGGTGATGGTGACCATCGGCGGCACGACCTGCGGGAACATCGCCACCGGCAGGGCGAAGTAGGCGAGCGTCCCTCCGAGGACAATCAGGATCGAGAGGACGCTGGCGAAGACCGGACGATCGATGAAGAACTTGGAGAACACCGCGACCTCACTTCGCCACGGGTACGGCGGGTACAGCGGGCACGGCTGGAGTAGTCTTGACCACAGCACCGTGGCGGGCCTTCTGGACACCTTCAACGATGATCGTCTCACCGCTCTTCAAACCGCTGGTGATGACCCAGTTGGTGCCGTCCCAGGCGCCCAGCTCCACCAACCGCGCCTCGACCTTGCTGCTCGCGTCGACGACCATCACCGAAGCCCCCGTCGGCGACTGCACCACCGCCGCCTGGGGGATGACGATGGCGTCCACCCGCGTCGCTCCCGACAGGCTCACGCGCATGAACTGGCCGGCGCGCAATTGACCCTGAGCATTGGGGAAAGTGGCACGGATGAGGGCCGTGCCGGTCTGCGAATCGATGCGCACGTCGCGGAAGGAGATGTGCCCTTCCTGCGGATAGATCGAGCCATCGATCTGCTGCGCGGTCAGCGTCAACTGATCCGCGAGCGGCGCCTTGATCGCCCCGCTGGTGAGCTCCTTGCGCCACTTCAGCAGCGCCGATTCCGCGACCGTGAACTGGATGGCCATGGGATCGACCTGATCGAGCACCGCCAAGGTCCCCGTTGAAGGCGAGACCAGGGCGCCGGGGTCGACGTTGGCCTTGCCGATGATGCCGGCGAAGGGCGCGGTGATGGTGGCGTATTCGCGATTCAGCCGAGCCTGCGCGAGGGCCGCCTCGCTGCCCAGGGATTCGGCCTTGGCCATGAGCACCGCCGCACGCTTGGCATCGAGATCGGTCTGCGCCACGACGCCGGTCTTCACCAACGGCTCGATGCGATTGAAGTCGGCCTCGGCCTTCATCAACTGGGCGGCGGTATTGGCCACCTGGGCTTCGGCGGCCTGCACCGAGGCCTCGAATTCACGAGGATCGAGCACAAATAGCGGCGCGCCGGCGGCGACCACCGCGCCCTCGACATAAGGCCGCTCACGCAAGGTGCCGGTGATCCGCGCCGCGAGGTTGACGGTACGGTTGGCCACCGTGCTGCCGACGAAGGTCGCGTTCTCGGGAATGTTCCGGGCGATGACCTGCAGCACCACGACCTCGGGCGGACCGGCCACCGGCACTGCTGGCGGCGAACCGCAACCGACCAGTGAGAACACCAAGAAGAACGACAGCACGAGCAGGAGATAACGGACCATGAGTGACCTGAACAACGGGGAATGGCGGATTTTCAGCGCATTATGATGCCCATCACCGCCCGGAGACAACGTCCAGACCGGCGGCGGGCGCCGCTTTGCATCGATCCCGGGGACGCACCATGCGCTCCCCCCGCCCCACGCATGGCTGCTCCTCCATGACCCTTGTCGAACGCGATCTTAACGTCCTCTGGCACCCCTGCGCGCAGATGCGCGACTACCACGATTTCCCGCCCCTGGAGATCGTCGGCGCCCAGGGCTGCCACCTCCAGCTCGCCGATGGCACGAGCCTCATCGATGCCATCAGCTCGTGGTGGTGCAAGGCCCTCGGTCATCGCCATCCGCGGCTGACGGCGGCGCTCCATGCCCAGGCTGATCGTTTCGAGCACGTCCTGCTCGCCAACACCACCAACGAGCCGGTAGTGCGTTTCTGCGAACGCCTGCTGGCGGTGGCCGGTGGCGACCTGCGCAAGGTCTTCCTCTCCGGCGATGGCAGCACCGGCATCGAGGTCGCCCTCAAGCTAGCCGTGCAATACCAGGCTCAGAGCGGCAGCCCGCAGCGCACGCGCTTCGCCCACCTCGAGCACGGCTACCATGGCGAATCCATCGCCACCATGAGCGTCTCGGATTGCGCGCTCTATCGCAGCCCGTTCGCCGCCTTGTGCTTTCCGACGACAGTGCTCACCGGCCTGCCCTGGCGTTACGGCCCGGAGGATCCGCAGTGGCAGGATGCCAGCGCCGAATGGCCGGCGATCGAACGTCAGCTCGCACCGGTCGCCGGGCAGCTCGCCGGACTGATCATCGAACCGGTACTGCAGGGCGCCGGCGGCATGCGCCTGTACTCGCCGGATCTGGTGCGGCGTCTGCGCGCGTGGTGCAGCGCGCATGGCGTACTGCTGATCGCCGATGAAGTAGCCACCGGCTGCGGCCGGCTCGGCGCATGGCTGGGCTGCCACCTCGCCGAGGTCACTCCCGACATCGCGGTGTTGTCCAAGGGCCTCAGTGGCGGATACCTGCCCCTGGCCGCGACCCTCACCACCCAACGCATCTACGAGACCTTCGATGGCAGCTGGGATTCGGGGCGGGCTTTCCTGCATTCTAATACCTACAGCGGCAACGCCCTGGGGGTGGCGGTGGGCAACGCCGTGCTCGATGTGTTTCACGACGAGCACATCCTCGCCCACGTCGCCAGCCACGGCCCGCGCCTGCGCCAGGGCCTAGCGGCGATGCGCTCGCCGAATCTGCACGGGATCCGCGGCTGCGGCATGATGGCCGCCGCCGACCTCACCCAGGCCGATGGCCGTCCGTGGCCGCGGGAACGGCGCATGGGCCTGCGCGTCTTCCGCGCCGCCATCCGCCATGGAGCGCTGCTGCGCAACCTCGGCGACACGATTTATCTGCTGCCGCCCTTGATCGCGAATGATGCCGTGATCGACGAGCTACTGGACATCACCGGACGCGCCATCGCCGAGGCCTGCCATGACTCATGAACTGCAAGCCCTGATGCACGCGAGCTTCTTCCGTCGCACCGGGCGCCACCTGCGTGAAGTCGCCGGCGGTGAAGATCTTTACCATGCACCGGCCATCGTCCTGATGCATGGCACGCAAGCCGATCCGATCTTCTGCTTCGCGAACCTCGCGGCCCAGAAGCAATGGGGCTATACATGGGCGGAATTCGTGACCCTGCCCTCACGCTTCAGCATCGAACCCGACGGCCAGGCGGCCCGCGAGCAACTCCTTGCCCGGGCTCGCGCCCACGGCTTCATCGACGACTACTCCGGCGTGCGCATTGCCAGGGACGGCCGGCGATTTCACATCCGCGAGGTGATCTTGTGGAATGTTGATGATGAGAACGGCGTGGCTTGCGGGCAGGCGGCGGTGTTCCAGCCGCCGGGATAGTTGGCGGCTGGACCATGGGAGCGCAGCGTACCAGCCCGGCCTGGATGCGTCGATATGGCAGGACCAGAGCGGGGACGACCCGCAAGGCCCGGGCTGGTGCCCGGCGCTCCCAGGGGCGGTTTGCCGCGATCGCAATCGGTCTCTGGCAATTCAGTGAATGAGGAAGATCGTCGAGCGACCAGCGACCAGCGACCAGCGACCAGCG
>JBIILZ010000069.1:0-21850 GCA_044338255.1 Planctomycetota bacterium
GGCCCGGCCCGTGGGTATTCACGTGCGGGGCCACGGCAGCATTGGCTGTTCGACAGCGTCGGCAGTACGAGAGACGTGGAGCGTACAGGGCGCCCGTATGGCCGGGGCGGCCGGCTATGTCCAACTCCTCGTAAGCCTCTGCGTCCTGCATGTTGGCGTCATATCCCCTATGCGCAGGCCTCAGTAGCGAACTTCATATTTCGATCTACGATCAGCTTTCCCACGGAGCAGGATCTTCATGTCGAACAACGATCTCACCCAGGTAATTATTCTCGGCGCCTCGGGTGATCTTACCGCCCGCAAATTGGTCCCGGCGCTGTTCGCGGCCCATAGCGACAACCTCTATCCGCACCCGGTACAGCTCATCGGCGTCGCCCGCCGACCCTGGAATGACGAGTCTTTTCGCGAGCATCTTAACCTCAACTCGCCGCGCCCGGCGGGTTCGGATCCGGCGGTGTGGGAGGCCTTCCTCAAGAACACCAGCTATGTCCAGACCCACCTGGAGACCACCCAGGATTTCGTGCAGCTCAAGAGCGAGCTCGATCGTCGTGGCAGCCAACCGCCCAACCGGGTGTTCTACCTGGCGATCAAACCTGAGCTGTTCCTGGCCTCGGTGCAGAACCTGGCCTCTGCCGGTCTCCTGGTGCAGGAGGGTGGACGCACCGCCCGGGTGGTGGTCGAGAAGCCCTTCGGTACGGATCTGCACAGCGCCCAGGTGCTCAACACCGCCCTGCTCGGACTGCTCAAGGAGAATCAACTCTACCGTATCGACCACTACCTCGGTAAGGAGACGGTGCAGAACCTGCTGGTGTTCCGCTTCCGTAACGCCTTCTTTGAACCGCTGTGGAATCAGAAATACGTCGAATGTGTCGAGATCACCGTCGGTGAAACCGTGGCCATGGAAGGTGGTCGTGCCGGCTACTATGACGGCTCGGGTGCGATCCGCGACATCCTCCAGAACCATCTGTTGCAGCTCGTCGCCTTGGTGGCCATGGAGCCACCGGCAGCGCTCACCGGCAAGGCCATCCGCGATGAAAAAGTGAAGGTGCTGCATGCCTTGCGCGCCTTCACCGATTTGCCCGATGCTGCGGCCCACATCGTGCGCGGACAGTATGACGGGTACCTTGCCGAGCCCGGCGTGCGCCCCGGAAGCGACACTGAAACCTACATCTCCACGCGGACCTTCGTCGATAACTGGCGCTGGGGCGGCGTGCCCTTCCTGCTGCGCACGGGCAAGTGCCTGCCCAAGCGTTATACCTCCATCCGCGTGCAGTTCCGCATGCCACCGCACACGTTGTTCGGCAGCTATCAGGAGTGCCATCTACGTCCGAATGCGCTGACCCTGCGCATCCAGCCAAACGATGGCATCGAGATGGCTTTCGAAGTTAAAGAGCCCGGCAATGGCATGGTCATCAAGCCCGCGAAATTGAATTTCGATTATACCTCCGAGTTCAAGAAGCGCGTCCCCGATGCCTATGAACGTCTGTTGATGGATGTGATCGCCGGCGACCAATCCCTGTTCATCCGTAGTGATGAAGTCGAGGAAGCATGGCGCTGGGCGGATTCCCTGCGTGAAGCCATGCAGGCCACCCCCGTTCACACCTATCCCAAGAATAGTTGGGGCCCGGAGGCGGCGAATGCCTTGTTCGGGGAGTGCGAGGGACGTTGGAGCCAGGGATAGGACTGCACGCGCTCTGTTGGAACGAGCCCCCGTCAGCTGACGGGGGCTCGGCCATTTTGCGGTAAAGATCAGGCATTTGCGAATTCCAATCGGGACCGGGTCTTTACCGTGTCCGCCATGACGGTTTCCAGGAGTATGCGCGAGACCGCGCCATGATGCGCGTGGCTTTGCAGATGCTGCTTGGCGATCGCGCCAAGTTCATCGGCATCCTCATCGGCGTGACCTTCGTCAGCTTGTTGATCACGCAGCAGGCGGCGATCTTCGACGGTCTGATCGCCCGCAGTCACGGTGCCATCGACGATGTCGGCGTTGCCGATCTGTGGGTCATGGATCCCAAGGTGCAGCAGGTCGACGATTACAAACCGATGATCGATACCACGCTCACGCGCGTGCGTTCGGTGGCGGGAGTCGCCTGGGCGATGCCCTATCTGCGGACGCAGATCAAGGCCCGTCTGCCCGATGGCACGCAACAGGCCTGCGTGGTGATCGGCCTCGACGATACCACCCTGGTGGGCGCGCCTCCGATCATGGCCCAGGGCCGGATCGAGAACCTCCGGCGTGCCGACGGCGTGCTCATCGAAGCCCGCGAGGCCAACGACAAGCTCGCCACGCCGTTGCCGGGTGGCGGCAAGAAAGCGCTCCAGATCGGCGACACCCTCGAACTCAATGACCATCGCCGGGTGGTCGTCGGCCTGGCCATGCCGTCGCGGACCTTCATGTGGTTCCCGATGGTCTACACCACGTATTCGCGGGCCCTGGAGATGGCCCCGCCCGAGCGTCGCAGCCTGACCTACGTCCTGGTCAAGGTCGCCGCCGGGGAGGATTTCCAAGAGGTCGCCAAGCGCATCACCGCCACCACCGGCATGGCGGCCTTGACGAATGCGCAGTTCCGTAAGCGGACCGTTGATTTCATCCTCAATTCCACGGGCATCGCGATCAACTTCCGGATCTCCATGGCGCTCGGTTTCCTCGTCGGCTGCGCCATCGCTGGGCAGACCTTCTTCAATTTCGTGCATGATAACCTACCGCACCTCGGTGCGCTCAAGGCGATGGGCGCGCGCAACCGCCAGCTCATCGAGATGATCCTCGTCCAAGCCGGGATTTCCGGCGTGATCGGCTACGGTTTCGGGGTCGGGGTGGCGGCGCTGTTCGGTATGGCGGTGAACGGCACCGAACTGGCATTCCTGCTTTCCACTGATCGTCTGATCTTTTCCGGCATCGCGGTGATGGTGGTGGTGCTGCTGTCCTCGGCCTTGGCGATGCGCGCGGTGATCCGGCTCGAGCCGGCCGTGGTCTTCAGGAGCTGATCGTGGACCTCATCATCGAAGCCCATGGCGTGACCAAGACTTTCGGCAGCGGCGCCAATGCCGTGCATGCTCTACGCGGCATCGACCTCACCGTACCGGCGGGCGAAATGCTGATGCTCGTCGGGCCGTCGGGATGCGGCAAGACGACGCTGATCTCGGTGCTCGCGGGCATCCTCAACCAGGATGCGGGCGAGGTCCGCGTCCTCGGCCAGGATCTCAAAGCCCTCGGCAACAACCGGCGTACGGCCTTCCGCGGCCGGCATCTGGGCTTCGTCTTCCAGGCCTTCCACTTGCTGCCGGCCCTGACCGCGCGTGAAAACGCTGCCATTCCCCTGCTCATCCTCGGGACGCCCAGGGCCCAGGCCTTGGCCAAGGCAGCCGAGCTTCTCGAGCGGGTGGGGCTCGGCCAGCGGCTCGATGCACGGCCTAATCAGCTCAGCGGCGGCCAGCAGCAGCGCGTGGCGATTGCCCGCGCTCTGGTCCACGCGCCGCAGGTGATCGTCTGCGACGAACCGACCAGCGCCCTGGATCACAGCACTGGTCAGAGCGTCATGGCTCTGCTCAAGGAGGTCGCCTTGCAGGAGCAGCGGGCCCTGGTGGTGGTCACGCATGACAGCCGCATCTTCAGCTTTGCCGATCGCATCGTGCGCATGGACGACGGTGTGATTGTCAGCGCTGAGCACGGCCCGCATCCAGCCGAAAAAATTGAAAGCCCATCGCCATGAACAAGCTCGTCGTCCTGGTTTCCCTGGCCCTGTTCGGCATCGTCTTCGCCGCCTGGAGCATTCGTCAGGGACATCGCGCGCCGCCAGTGGCCGAGCCGGTGGTGGCGCCGGCGGTCAGCGGTTTTGCGGTGACTGTAGCCGGCTCGGGCTTGGTCGAGCCCGCCGGGGATGTGGTGCACATCGGCACGCCCATCGGTGACATCATCGCCGAGGTCCTGGTCGAGCCCGGCAGCGTGGTGGTTGCCGGTGCACCCTTGCTACGGTTGGATGATCGGTCCGCCAAGGCCAAGGAAGCCGTCGAGCAGGCCGGACTGCTGGCGGCCCAGGCGGGACTGGTTGCTGCCGGCAAGGTCCGCGACGAGGCCCAGGACAACGCCAGCCGTGCTACCGAAGGAGTGATGTCGCTTGAAGAGCGTTCGCGGCGGCGTTTCGCGGCGGCGGTGAGTGACGCCCGTTATGCCCAAGCCCAGGCCGCGGTCGATCAGGCCCAGGCCAACCTCCGCGCCGCGCACACGGAGTGCGAGCGGCGCATCGTGCGCGCCCCGCGCGCCGGCACGGTTCTGCGCGTCGACGCGCGGCCCGGAGAATTTGCGCCCGCCGGGCGGATCGAGCCGGCCCTGCTCACCATCGGTGATCTCAACCAGCTCCAGCTGCGTGTCGACATCGATGAAAATGACAGTTGGCGGGTGGTGCCGGGAGCTGCCGCCGAAGGCGCCGTGCGTGGAAATCCCGATCTCCGTACGCCCTTGGAATTCGTGCGCATCGAACCCTATGTGGTGCCCAAGAAGTCGCTCACCGGCGCCTCCTCTGAGCGCGTCGATACGCGCGTCCTGCAAGTCATCTATCGCGTGAAGCGCAGCAACCTGCGCATCTATGCCGGTCAGCAGATGGATGTCTTCATCAACGCTGAGGCAGCGGAAGCGACCACCGCGCCGTAATGGCTGCGGGCGTGAACTGCGGGCGGCGCACTCGGCTCAGTCGTCGAGCATCTTGATAGCCTTCTGCAGACTGACCTTCATGCGCACGAAGGGCGCACCGAGGCTGGCGATGTTGGTGGAGTTCAAAGCCGCCTCGCGGTAGGTATAGTCAGGATGATTCCCACGCAGCAGATCGAAGGCGCGCATGGCCGCGAAGGCCGGTACCGAGTCCGCACGGAAGGCTTCCACGAACAGCACTCGTAAAGTGCCTGCTAAGGGCCAGCTGTGATGGGGAGAAGGATATTTTTCCGACCTAAGCTACCAGAATCATAAATCGCGTGCAGAAGTGGATTATCAGTTTGCAGGGGGTAAAACATTATCGCGAGCGAGCAGGCATTCGTAGGGAAATCAGCGGTCTTGCCCTCCGCGGGGCACACGCAACGATGCCCGAGCACGACCCCGTAGCTCAGCTGGATAGAGCGTTGGTTTCCTAAACCGAAGGTCACTGGTTCGAATCCAGTCGGGGTCGCCATATGGTGACGGGCTTTTACGGGCGCGTCATTTTTTTTGGTGCGCCAGCGGAGAGCGGTGTCCACGTATCGTGACGAACAGCCATCACCCGCTGCACATGGGCAGGATGCCCATGCTGTATCCGAAGTAGCACGGCCATCCTGCCAGTGTCGGGTCATTGGGCGTTGACCAGAGACCAGAGACCAGAGTCCAGAGTCCAGAGTCCAGAGTCCAGAGACCAGAGTCCAGTCATCACCCGCTCCTGTTGAGAATGTCCATGCTCTGTTCACACAGAACACCAGCGTCGCGTCGGTGTCGTTGGCACGGGTAGCGACTGACCTTGTCTGATCAGTCCGCGTGAGCGAGTGACCGCCGCCACGCCGATAGCAGGGGATCGAGATCTTCCCGGTGCAGGAACTCCATCACCAGCGGCGCACCGAGATGCTGGACACAAGCCTCGCATTGGCGCCGGGTCACGCCCTTGCGCGAGAGAAAGGTCAGGGCTTCGAGCGGGCATTCGACGGCGATGCCGCTGAGCACGCCGGTCTGCACGAAGCGGAAGCCGGTCACCCGGCGCAGGTCGACGGCCACCGAGGGATGTCCGCGCAGGCTGTAGATGAGCCGGGCATCGGACTCGATGCGCACTCCGGCACCCTGGTAGAGGGTGCCCACGAGGGCTAGGCCCAACAGGCCGCCAACCACTCCGGCAGTGATGGAATCAGGTTGCAGCATCAGCATCTGCACGAGCAGGGCCGAGGCCGTGGCCAGCAGCACGCCGAGCACGATGCTCCAGGCGAGCATGCGCCCGTGGGCGCGACGTTGGATCTGCCACAGTGCCGGGGGGGCGGCCTGCATGAGCTGAGGCTAGGTGGCGGAGGTGGCGGAGGTGGCGGAGGTGGCCGCCGCAGGGGGCGCCGCAGGGGCCGCCTGCGCCATCTTGAAATGCGCCCGCAGGCGTTCGACGAACTTGCCGTCGACGCAGCGGGACGCTTGCTTGAGGGCGTTGAACACCGCCGTGCGGTCGCTGCGTCCGTGACCGATGATGGTCACGCCGTCAACGCCGATCAGCGGGCAGCCGCCGACTTCCGACCAGTGCGCGCGACGCTTCAAGGCTTTGAAGGCCGGACGCATGAGGGCGGCGCCAGCCATGTTGCGGACGCTGCTTTTGATTTCTTCTTTGAGGATGGTGACGATGGCGTCGAACACCCCTTCGGCGGCTTTGAGCACGACGTTGCCGGTGAAGCCATCGCACACCGCGATGTCGAGCTCGCCAGAGAAGATATCGTGGCCTTCGACGTTGCCGATCAGGTTGAGATCGGTCTTGCGCAGCAGGTCGAGGGTTTCCTGGGTCAGGGCGACACCCTTGTCGTCCTCTTCGCCGATCGACAAGACGCCGACGCTGGGGTTGAGCTTGCCGTAGACGGATTCAAGGAAGGCCGAGGTCATCACCGCGAATTGCGCCAGATGCTCAGGTCGGCATTCGGCGTTGGCGCCCATGTCGCAGACCCAGGTATGGCCCTTGGGGTTGGGCATCGGCACGAGGATCCCGGCGCGTTTGACCCCGGGAATGCGGCGGAGGTGCAGCTGTGCCGCGCCCACCGAGCAACCGGTGTTGCCGCAGAGGACCATGGCTTCAGCGCGGCCGGCTTTCATCAGCTGGGCGCAGCGGTTCATGCTGTCGTCAGGCCGCTCTTTCAGGGCCTTGAGCTTCTCCGCCATGCCGATGACTTCGGGAGCATGCTCGATGACGATATTGCTCGGAATGACGCCGTTGAACTCGCTGGCGATGACCGCCCGGATGTCGGCGTCGCGACCGACAAGAATGACCGACTGTTGGGGATGCGCCGAGCAATAATCAAACGCGCCCTGGACCATGGCCCGGGGCGCGTCGTCACCACCCATTGCATCAAGAGCCAACCGCATGCGGTGTGCACTCAAGGCGATGTCTGCTTACTCGGACTTGGGGGCTTCGCCCGCCGCGTCGTCTTTGAACAAGACTTGACGGCCGTTGTACATGCCGGTGCGCAGGTCGATGTGGTGCGGACGGTGCACGCTCTTGGTGGCTTTGTCGACCGAGAGGGCCGGCACGGCCAAGGCCTGGTGGCTCTGGCGACGGGCTTTGCGGCCATGTGAAACGCGGCGTTTAGGAACAGCCATAATTACCTCAGTCAGGAGGCCAGCGCACAGCGCCGGCGAATACGGGGCGGGTAGAGTAGAAGAAAACCAAGGGTGTCAAGCGCAGCGCTGCGCAGGACCGTCTCAGCCCAGGTAGAGGATGCCGTTGGTCGCGCGATCGATGACCAGCTTGCCGGCTTTGAGCTGCTCAAGGTGGTTGGGCGAGAGCAGCGAGCCGAAGGGGGTCGCCCGGGTGGCCGGGTCGACGCGCAGCAGCGGGGTCTTGTGATGGGCCTTGATCAGCCGTTCGTAGTGCTCGATGAAAGCAGGGTCGACGGTCATCTTGGCGTCATCGTACTGGGCCTGCAGCGCCGATTCCTCGGCGGTGGGCTGTTTCGAACTTTCGGCTTCGACGGCGGTGGACTGCTGGGCGCTCTTGGTCTTGGCGACGGCGGCATCGGCTTCGCTGGCTTTGGCGGTCAGGGCGTCGACGCGGGCGGTCAGTTCTTTGAGCGAGGTTTCGCGCTTCACCTTTTCCAATTTGGCGGCTTCGATGCCGTTGATCAGATCCATGTATTCCTTGTTGGTCTTCGACTCGGGCTGCTTGCCGCGGAGTTCGCTTACCGTCTTGTCGCAGCGTTCGACGTCGGCCGTGTACTGGCGGATCATTGCGCCGAGACGGTCGACTTCGTTGTGCGCGGATGCGGCGGCGGTGTCAGCTGCGAGCAGGGCCTTGTCGGCCGATACGAGCTTCGCGAGCTTGGCTTCACGCGCGCGCTTCAGCGTTAAACGCTGCTTGTCGATGACTTGGAGGTCGAGGAGGGTCTGGATGTTCGAGTTCATAGGCCGGTTAGGCATCCTGGCGGCTAGGCTGAGGTGACCAAGGGGTTTCTGCCGGTGACCGGGTCGACCGGGCTGGGCCGTGAGCACCCATCCCCCTCGACGAATCTTCCGCCCTATCCATAATCCGGCCCAATAATGGCTGAGCCTATCGTACCTTCGGTTGTCCGCCGAGATGATGACCACGGCTACCCGCTGGTGGGCGATACCATCGGCATGTGGCGACTTACTGAAGGCATCGGACGCGGCGGAATGGGCGAGGTGTACGCTGCCGAGTACGACTTCGAGCATCTCTTCGCGATCCATTTTCCCAACGATGAAGCCACCCTGAAGGCCGAGATCGCGCGTCTGCCACGGCTCGAACAGGCGCGTCTCGCCGGCCGTCTGCTGGGATTGCAGCTCCCTGCCGATCAGCGCTTCGCGATCAAGATCTGCAATGCGCGCTCGAATACCGCCGGCTATCGGCGCTTTCTGCAAGAGGCCCAGCTCGCGCACCGCCTCGGTGATCATCCCTACATCGTCACCGTACACTGGATCAACGGCGACGACGGTCCTGATGGCGTGATGCAGAAGCTGGCGCTCAATCGCGGCAAGCACCGCGATCTGGCGTTCATGGTCATGGACCTCGAGAAGTGCACCTTCGATCGCTATCGCCTGACCATCGGCGAGTCGGTGCACATCACCCGCTGCATCGCCACCGCCCTCGACCACGCGCACGGCAATGGCGTGATCCATCGCGATTTGAAGCCCGAGAACATCCTCGGCTCGATCGATCATCCGTACCTCACGGATTTCGGCATCGCTAAGGAAATGGACGCCAGCGAAGGGCTGACGCGCACCGGACAGATCATCGGCACGCTCGATTACATGAGCCCCGAGCAGGCTACCGACGCCAAGAATGTCGATCATCGCAGCGACATCTATTCACTGGGCGTGGTCCTCTACGAGTTCGCCACCCAGGGGAAATTGCCCTACGAGCACAAGCAGGATCGCGAGAGCTGCCTGACCGCGATCCGCAATGAGAACTACCTGCCGCACTGGCCGCGTGAGCACCGTCCGGGATTCCCCGTCGAGCTCGAGCGCATCATTTTGCGGGCGATGGCATTTCGTCGCGAAGACCGTTATCAAACGATGAACGAGTTCATCACCGATCTCGATCGCTTCACGCGTGGCGAGCGCATCGGCTGGTATCAGCGCATTCCGGTGCGGGTCATGGTTCGCGCGCAGATGCGCTTCCATCCGCGGTTCGTGGTCGGGGTGGTCTCGGGTATCGCCCTCACCGGCCTGCTGCTGAGCGTGGTGTTCATTCCCCGCCTCGTGGATTCGATCCGTCGCAGCTACGAGAAATCACTCAACGCCCTCGAGCCACGCATCGCCGAGATCCGCGAGGGTCGGCGCGCCCAGCTCGACAAGGAGGGGCTCGAGCGCCTCGACAAGCTGCGCTCGACGCTCGGTGCTGCCAAGGAATACGACGACCTCCGCGAGCGTCTGTTGGGGTTGCAGGAACAACTCCTGCAGTACCGCAGTCTGAGCGCCTTCTTCGTGCCCGATCCACGGCGTACCGATCCCGCACAGCAACCCGAGGCCAGCAAGCTCGAACTCGAGCTGGCTTCCGGCAACACCCTCAGCGGGACCTCGCCGGCTTGGCATCTGGTCGATCGCATCGGCCTCCAGATCAGCGAATTGCAGCAGGCGACCTTGAAGCCGTACGGCAAGGGCGTGCTCTTCGCGCACCTCATCATCAACGTCCCCACCGGCTATGGCGGCTACCTCCTGGCCGCGCAGGAAGTCGAGGATCATCAGCATTTCGCGGCCTATCGCTTAGTCCCGGCGGCGACCTCCGCCGACGGCCAGGGCCAGAGCGTGCTGCAGTTCATCTATCAGGAAGACGAGAAGCCGATGCAGGTCCTGCGCCAGGAACGGGTCCTCGGCGGGCGCGTGAATGCCGCCTTCGAACTGTCGGCGGGAAGCGTGCGCAGCTGGGTTGGCGGGGTCGTCGCCAGCTATTCCCTGCGTGGATTGCGCGATGAGGCCCCGGCGGTCGTCGGTCTGACCCTACCTAAAGATGCCGTAGTCGAGTGCGTGCGGGTCTCGCCCAAAGTCGTGCGCTAAAGCCCGGCGCAGATTTCCGCGGCAGGAGCCGGCGTTGAGCCTTTCCCCGGTCGGGTCGGGCGTACAGTCGGTGCATGGTCGGTCACGTTGATCTGGTGCGTATTGCCCGCGATGATGGGCGCTTTCACGTCGAAGCCTTTCAGTTCGTCTCGGAAGCCCTGGCGCGGGCCGCCGATCTCTACGGCAAACGTCAGCTGGTCGGTACCGCCCGGCATCTGACCGCCGTCGAGCTGGTCACCGGGGCCGTGGACCTCGCCGCCGAACGCTGGTCGCTGCTCGGCGATCTGGTGTTGGCGAGCTGGGGCATTGCCAGTGCCGAGGACATCGGCGCGATCACCTTCACCTTGATCGAGCATGGCGTGTTCAGCAAGGAACCGACCGATTGCCTGGAAGATTTCCAGGCGGCGGCGACGTTGGGAGTGGCGGTAGCTTCGCGTGTGCGGGCCCGGGTCGGTCTGGACGGATGAGGCGCTCGGCGCGCCGGGAATGATCATGAAGGAATTGCTCGACCATCCCTGGCTGAAGGTGCTGCTTATCGCTACCACCATCGCCATGTGCTCCTTCGCGCTGCGCGAAACCGCCTCCATCACCCAGCCGGTGGTCATCGCTCTCGGCGAGGTCCTGGTGCCGCTGGCGGTGGCCTTCGCCCTGGCCTATGTGGTCACCCCGGTCGTCGATCAGATCACCCGTCTGGGGGTCAACCGCCTGGTGGCGGCAGGCATGCTCTTCGGCCTCGGCTCGCTGGTGTTGATCATCGCCCTGGTGCTGGTGGTCCCGGCGGTGGTCCGTCAAACGGTCGATCTTTCGGTGCAGGTCTTCCAGGGCGAGAGCTACGTCGATCGCAACAAGAACGGCCGCTATGATGCCGGCGAACCTTTCGATGACGCCAATCACAACAGCCATCGCGATCCGGCCCTGCTCACCCGTTTGGCGACGTTTCTTGAAGAATCGCAAGACCGCCTGCGGGTGAATTTCGGCCTCGGTCTAGGCGAACAGTCGTTGGCCTTCCTGACCGTCTATGAGCGTGATACGCACGCGCTGCACGCCTGGCTCGACGAAATGATCATGGCCGCGCAGCAAGGGCGCGCGGCTGCCGAGTGGCCATTGCCGCCGGTTTCATTGAGCGAGCTGTCGGCCGCCGAGACCGATTGGAACCCAGCCTGGCCGGGTCCGCAGGTACGTGACGTGGTCGATGCCGAAGCCTATATTCCGGCCGCTGATCAGTTGGCCTGGCGCGAGCTCATGACCCGTGGCGGACTGACGCTGTTCCGCAAGCACACGGCATGGATCGCGGCCCTCCGCCAAGCCAAGGACAACGAGAAGAACGCCAGCTCGCCGCTGGTCGGCGAGATCCAGCGCGCCTGGCGCAGCACTTTGAGCCTGGAGGAGCGCAAGCAGGCGCTGATCTTCGCCCTGGCCTTGGAAAGCCAGGCTAAGGCCGGGCAGAACGCCGCTCATGAATTGCTGGGTGTGGCTGGCGTCAGCGCCGATAGCACGATCAGCGGCGAGACCTTATCTGACGTCGTCGCCAAGGTCGAAGACACCGTGCGCGGATCGGTCGACGATCTCCCGACGCGGCTCGGCGGGTGGGCAAAGGCCGGCCTCAGCAGCTATGACGCGGTGCTGTCCCTGGCCATCAACCTGATGCTGATTCCGATCTACAGCTTCTTCCTGCTCTTGGGCATGCCGCGCATCCGCACCTTCATCAAGCACTTCCTGCCGGCGATCCACAAGCCGCAGATCGTGCGCATCACCCGTGAGATCGAAAAGGTCGTGGCGGCATTCTTCCGCGGCCGCCTCCTCATCTGCACCATCTGCTCGGTGGTCGGCTGCCTGGGCTTCCTCATCATCAGCTGGTTCGGCGTACATGTCCCTTATGGCATGCTGTGGGGCATCGGCATCGGCATGGCGACGGCGATTCCGCTGGCCGGATTGCTCTTCATCATTCCCGCCGTGGCCCTGACGTTGATGGCACCCAATGCCGGCCTCATGGATCTGGTGGCGGTGGTCGCGGTCTATGGCGTGGTCCAGGGTCTCGAAGCCTGCCTGATCTCGGTGATCATGGGTCGCGAGGTCGAGCTGCATCCGGTGACTTTGATAGTGGCCCTGCTGCTATGCAGCAAGCTGCTGGGCATCCTCGGCCTGATCCTGGCGGTGCCGATCGCGGCCAGCTTCCGCATCCTGTTGCGCGAATATTTCTGGCCGCGCATGGAGGCCTGGGCCACGCATGGTTCATGGGCCCTGCCCGCCCCGGCCAGCGACCTGCCGGCGGTACCAGCAGAGCATCTCCGGAACGACAATTCAGCATGAGCACGGCGATTCTCCGTTTATTGGATGCCAACGGCAATCGCGCTGCCGAGGGCTTGCGGGTTCTCGAGGACGTCGCGCGCTTCGTTTTGAACGATGCCCGCCTGGCGGGTCTGGCCAAAAACCTCCGCCATGCGCTGCGCCAGGGCGTGCCGCCGTCGGCGGTGTTTGCGCGCGATACCGCGGGTGATGTCGGCACGGCCCTGACCGCGCCCGGCGAGATGCAGCGCGCGCGGCCGCTGGACCTCATTCGCGCCAATGCCGCCCGCGTCGCCGAAGCCGTGCGCGCCGCCGAAGAAGCCGCCAAGCTCCTCGGCAACGCCGCGTTGGCGGGCACCCTGGAGAACGTGCGCTATCAGCTGTACCAGCTGGAAAGCGGCCTGTTGGCGCGCTTTCCCGCCTGGCAGCTACTGCGCGTGCGTCTCTATGCCTTGGTCGACACCAGCCTCACCAGCGAGCCGGTAGCGGTGGCGGCGGCGGTGGCCCAGGGCGGCGCGGGCGCCGTGCAGCTGCGCGCCAAGGGCCTCGCCCAGCGCGACTATCGCGAGCTCGCGGCGCGCGTGCAGGAAGCCTGCCGCGCGCACCACGCGCTGTTCATCGTCAACGATCACGTCGCCGTCGCCCGTGCTCTGGAGGCCGACGGCGTCCACGTCGGCCAGGATGATCTGGCGGTGGCGGATGTGCGCGCCGTGGTCGGTCCGGGCTGCGCCATCGGGCTCAGCTGCCACACGCCCGAGCAGGCCCGCGAGGCCCTCGCGGTGGGCGCCGATTACCTTGGCCTGGGGCCGATGTTTCCCACCACCACCAAACCCTTGGAGCCGTCGCGCGGAGCCCAGCTGCTCGACGCCGTACGTCCGTTCATCGACCGTCCGAGCTACGCTATCGGCGGTCTCGATGCCACACGTCTGCGTGAGTTGCTGCCGCGCCTGCCGCATGGCGCGGCGATCGCCGGGGCTCTCTGCCGGGCTGCCGATCCGCAGCGCGCGGCGGCTGAACTGCTGACGATCATGGTGCCTGATGAGTTCGGCTGAGCTGCCGCCGCCGTGGCGTCTGCGCCTGCTGCTGGTGCACGTGGCCCAGCTGCCGGCGTTGGGGTTGGCGGTATGGGGCCAACCGCCGACGGCGTGGTGGCTGGCGGCGTTGTGGGGCTCGCTGGTATGCTGCGCCGGAACCGACTCAGGGTGGCGGTGGCGCAATCGGCTGCTGATCGCCGAGGCGGTCTTGTGGTTGACCTTCGCCCTGGGAGTTTCTCAGAGCTAGGCGCCCGAGGATGGCGAGTCAGCCGACCAAGCCTATCTCCGACAGATTCCTAGTTTCTGCCCTGGGGTAGGCGGGCGTCGTCGCGCAGGCGCAGCAGTGGCAGGCCGCCCGCGGGTAGGGTCAGGCCGCCATCTTTGGTGGTGGTCGTGAGGTGCACGCTGAGCTCGAGCTCGGGCGTCGTCATCCAGCCGCTGATGACATAGCGGCGGAAGAACGACGGGAAGCTGCCGCCGGGTGCGGGATGTCCGCCGATGCGCGCGGCTCCGCACCAGGTCTCATCGGCGCCGTTGACGCTGCCGAGGTCGAGCGTCAAATCGCGACCCAGCCAGGCCACTGGCAGGCGCGTCCAGGTGCGTAGATTGCGGCCGCCTACCGGGCGCGGCCACTCCCCGGCGATGTCTGCAGGATGGGCGCGGAAGGCCCAGGTGGCGGCGAACGGAGCGTTGGCGCTGGCCGGATTTCCCGGCCAGCCAAGCAACGGCCCATCGACGCTACGATAGGCGCCACCGGTCCAGCTCTCGAGCCACGGCAGGATGGTCGGCAGGGTGATATTCGCATCGAGCACGGTGAGGATGTGCTCGTGTCCGGGAAGGACGTGGCGGGTAACCGGTCCGCTGAGGGCCTTGGCGAGCTGCGCACTCTGCTCGGGCGGCACGAGGTCATCATCCGCGCCATGGAGGAGCAGCACCGGGACGTGAACTCGCGGGGCCCAGGCCAACGGGCTATCGTTCTGCGGATCGAAATTGCCGGCGCGACCGATGGCGGCGATGGTCTCACGAGTCATGCCATCGGTGAGCAACCAGCTCATCCAGCCGCCGAAGGTATGCGCGAAATTGGGAGCCACCTCGGCGAAGCGGGCGAAAGGTGCGACGGCGATGACAGTGGTGATCGGCGTCGGTTCGTGGGCGGCCATCAGCGCGATGGCGCCGCCGAAGCTGTAGCCGAGCACGATCAACGGCGGCTGGATAGTGTGCGATTGCTGCAGGCGGTCGAGGGCTTCGCGCAGATCCTCGGCTTCGGATTTCCCGAAGGAAAGCGTGGTGCCGGTGCTTTCTCCATGTCCACGAGTGTCGATGAGCACGCAGCGGAAGCCGGCATTGACCAGGGCCAGGCCATGTTCGACGGTCGCCTCACTGCTGCCGTTCAGGCCATGGAGGATGACCACGGTGCCCAACGGCGGGAGGGCTGGTGCTCCCGACCAGGCGTGCTGCCATTGCGGGAGGTTGGGCATCTCGGCACGGTTGCGCACCCAGGTGAACTGCCACGGTGCCGCGCTCGGCTCCAGGATCACCGCTCGCAGGCTCACCGCCCCGCTGGCGACGATGAGGCGCTGGACGCGGACGTTTTCGCTGAGGCTCACGCCGAGCAAACCGGGAACGGTGGTCTGCCACGGAAAATAACTGGCATGGGCGGCATTGGGGGCCGCGACTACTCGGCGGGCGATGGCCTCGGCGCAACCGCACAGGCCGAGGGTCAGCAGCGCCAGCAGCGTCAAGGAGAGCAACGAGACGATGCGCATGGCGGCTGGTGCTAACGCGTGCGGCAGAGCTTGCCACCGCTGGCGGCAACTCAGACGTTGGCGAGGTCGGACTTGGCAATGATTTCAGGCATGTCCTTGAGGAGGTCCTGGAACTTCGCCGAGTTCAAGCCGGCTGCCTGGATCAGCAAGGCGTCGATCTGATGATTGAAGGGATGGTCCTTGAGCAGGCCGACGCCGAGATTGTAGATCAGGCGTTCGGCCAGGCGGACCCCGGCCAGCTGACGCAGAACCTGCATCGAGGCATCGGGCGGAATGCGGTGGTGATGGCCGATGACCAGGCGCAGGCCCTCCGGCAGGGTCCATTTCTCGGCGACTTTTTCCCCGGCCCAGCAGTGATCGAAGCCCAACGTTTCACGTTCGCGGCGGAGGATGTCGGAGTCTTCCTTGGGATCGACAATCTTGCGCAGGAGGATCTTCTTCTGCGCCAGAAAAGGTCCGAGGACGAGCATGCCGATGTCGCGCAGCAAGCCGGCGACGAAATATTCCTCGGCGTCGTCACGGGTGGCGCCATTGCGTTGGGCCACGGCCTTGGCGAGGGCGGCGGTGGCGCAGGAATTCACCCACAGGCCCTTGTCGGCGTAACCATAACCCGAGAGATCGACGGCAAGGATGTTGCTGGTCGAGGCCGCGACGGCGAGGCTCTTCAAGCTCGCCAAGCCGATGATCGCCACCGCCTGATTGATCGAGGAGATCTGCTTGCCGAGACCATAGAAAGGACTGTTGACCAGTTTCAACAGGCGCCCGGCGAGGCCCATGTCCTGCTTGATGAGGTCTTCGAGACCGGCGGTGCTGGCGGCCTGGTTGCCGCTGCGCGCGAGGAGCTTCTGGACCACGATGGGCATCGAGGGGATGCGCTCGATGGCGCCAAGGACCTCGACTTCGCTCAGTCGCAAGGCACTGCCGGCCTGGCGATAGGCGAGGCCCGAATCATCGTCGGCGGCTTTATCAGGGGCCGGGGCCGGCGTCACCGTCGGACCGGCAGCGCTGGGCACCGCCGGTGAAGCTCCTGGCGCACCACGGAATCGACTGAAGAGATCGTCTGACATAGAAAGGTGCCAAAGTGTACCCCTCAAATCGCCAGGCCGCCAGGAGTCTCTCGGAGATAGGCTTGGTCGGCTGACTCGGTCTCGTACGGCATCTCCGGCGTTGGCAAAACGGTCAGATAGCTCCCGCTATCCGCCCGCTTTGCCGTCTTGGATCTGCCGCACGATACCTTCGCCATCCTCGGGCGCCTATCTCCGACAGACTCCTAGACGCAGTTCAAGTAACTGTGGCTGGGTTGGTTGCTGTCAGTGCTGTCTTCCGCCGAGTCGGATCACCGAGCTGGCCGCAGGCGGCCATCACCGCATCGCCCTTGGTCAGGCGCAGGCGCACGGGGATGCCGGCGGCATCGAGTTGACTGACGACGGCATTGACCTCGGACACGGTCGGGGCCCGCCAGCTGCGGCTGGGAATCGGATTATAGGGGATGAGGTTGACCAGCACCGGCAGCCCCGCCAGCCAGGCGATGAGGTCGCGGATATGCGCCGGGCCGTCGGTGACTCCGGGAATCACCACGCAGCTGATGAGGATGCGGCGTCCTTCGGCGATCGGAATGGTGTGCAGGGCCTGTTTCAAGTGCGCCAACGGATACAGCCGATTGACCGGCATGAGCTCGGAACGCAGTCCATCGTCGGCGGCGGTCAGGCTCACCGCGAGGTTGATGCGTTCGAGTCCCAATTCGCGCCAGCGTGCCAGGCCGTCGATGCGGCCGACGGTGGAGATGGTGATATGACGATGGGCGATCGCCGGCCCCGCGGGACCGGTGAGCACGCGCACTGCCTGGGCCACTGAGTCGAGATTGTCGAGCGGCTCACCCATGCCCATGAACACGACATTGCGCGGACGCTTGCCGGTGGCCCGACGCACAGCGAGCACCTGGGCGACGATCTCATGCGCCTGCAGATTGCGGATGAGGCCCATTTTTGCCGTATGGCAGAACGAGCAGCCCATCTTGCAGCCGACCTGGCTGCTGACGCACACCGTGTGGTGTCCACCGGCATGCATGGGGATGAGCACGGCTTCCACCGCCGCGCCGTCGTTGAGGCGGCATAAGACCTTGGTCGTGGTGCCTTGCTCGTCTTCGGCTTGCAGCGTCTCGGTGATCGGCGGCACCTGATCGCAGGCCGCCTGCGCCTGCAGCGCGGCGCAGACCCCCGGGCGGGCGTGCTCGGCCTCGCGCCACAGGGGGGCCTCCAAGGGCGCCAGGCGGCCGTCGTTCATCATCCGACGATAGAGCTGGTAATGGAAGCGGTCGGCATGTCCGACCAGACCGCGGCTCCAGGCGGTGAATGCCGGCAGATCCAAGCCGAGAAGATCATGACGTTGCACGTCTTGACGTTGCCCTGCCCGCCGGCGCAGGCAACCTGCGCCCGCTCATGAGCCATTCCACGACTGCTTCTCTGTCTCCTGCCAGCGATGGCCACCGTTTGGTGGTGGTCATCCTTAAGGATGCCGGCGCGGTCGATCAACTCCTCGGGCGCTTCGCCGAGTGCGGTGTGCACGGTGCGACGGTGCTCGATGGCCGGGGCATGGCCGAGCAGCTGGCAGCGCATCTCAGCCTGTTTGCCGGCTTCAAGGCCGCCTTCACCGCCGTCGGCCACAGCCAGGTGGTGATGACCCTGGTCGCTGCCAGTCGCAGCTCGGAGGTCCTGCGCCTGGCCGCCGAGGTCGCCGGTCTGGATCAACCCGGCACCGGCATCGCCTTCGCCATCGACGTTGCCGGCGTCGTCGGCCTCGCCGCGCGTGAGGCCTAGTGGACGGGGCGATAGTGGACGGGGTGATAGTGGACGGGGTGATCGCGGACGGGGTGACCGTGGGCAGGGCGATCGTGGATGGGGTAAGCGTGGTCGGCCGGCTGGCAGGCTCGACCGATACCCTCATCCTGTTGCTGGTCGGTGGCGGCCTCGCCCTCGGTCTGCCGCATGTCACCGCCCGCACCCGCCGACGTTTTTGGCACCCCTGGATCAACACCGGTCTGCTGCCCTTGCTGGGTGGCATCCTTCTCGGTCCGGCAAGTCCCTTCGGCGACGGCTGGCTGTCGCCGGACACCGCGCGCGCCTTGCAGCCATTTCTGGCCGTGGCCCTGGCGGCGGCGGGAGTGCTGCTTGGCACGCAGATACGGCCGGCCTATTTCAACGCCGCCGGCTGGCCGTTTATTCGCCGCGAGAGCATGCATGCGCTGATCACCTTTACCGCCCTGGCGCTGCCCGCGGGAGCCGTCGCCTGGTGGTTGCTGCCACACCAAGCCAATGATCTCGGCACATGGGCGGCGGTGGCGGTCGGCGGTTTGGCCGGTGCCGCCGCCGTCGCCACCACGCAACGTCTGCCCTCGGAGGTGGAATCTCTGCCCCATCATCAATTGGTGATGGGCCATGTGGTCCCCGCCGGATGGTGGAATCTGCTCGCCTGCGGCCTCGGCGCCCTGGCCCTCGGCGTCGGCGATCGTCCGGGCCAGGGCCTCGGCGGCTTGCTGTTGGCGATGGTCTTGCCGGCGGTGCTCGGGCTGCTGCTCGGACGCACCGCCACCAGCGCGCCATCCCGCGCCGAGGCGCTGGTCCTGCTGCCGGCGGTGCTGGCCCTGGCTGGCGGACTGGCGCTGGCGGTCGGTGGCGCGCCGTTGCTCACCGGCATGGTCATCGGCTGCCTGCTGGCCAATGCCGGCGGCGGCCGGGCGGTGCTCGTCGAGCGCGCCATGGATGAACTCGAACAGCCGGTGGCGATCGCGGCCGGGCTCTTGGCAGGTCTCTGCCTGGAGCCGCTGTCGACCCCACCGGCGGCATGGCTGGTGCTGCTGATCCTGCCCGCCCGCTGGTGGTTGCGCAGCACGCGTCTCGCGGGCAGTCCGACCCGCCCGGAGGTGGTCTGCGGACGCGATCGGCGACTGGCTTCCAGTGGTGCCACCGGCGTGCTGCTGGTCGCCGGTGCAAGCTTGGCGCCGGCGCCGCTCAGCGAGCTGGTGGTACCGCTGACGGTGATGTTCGCGGTCGGGACTCTCGTCGCTGATGTCGCCGATGTCGCTGATGTCACTGATGTCGCCGAACGCCGGCCGGTACCGGCAGCGCGTGAGGACTGATGAATTCCAGCCACTCGCAGATCTATCGCCAGACCATCGCCGTCCGCGGTGCCGATCCCCAGCCGTGGTGGCGACGGCTGGCTCCGCCCCTGCTCGCGCTGCTCAGCGCCAATGCCGCCTTGGCTGGACTGATGCTGCTCGCGCGCGAGGCGGAAAGCCAGGCCGCCTCGCAGCTGATCCTGGTGGGCATGGTCCTGGTCATCGGGGTTTTCGCCGGACGCTGCGCCCAGGCCCTACGCCTGCCGCGCCTCACCGGTTATCTGCTCGCCGGCGTCGCCTTGAGCCCGGGCTTATGGGAAATGTTTAAGCTCCCGGAGCTGTTCGTGCCGCGGGCCTCGTTGGCGACGCTCGACCCGGCCAATGATCTGGCGGTGGGCGTGATCGCCTTGATGGCCGGCGTCGAGATCGAAGCTGGTTGGCTGCGTCGCCATCTGCGGCGCCTGGGAGCCATCGCCGGGGCCGAGACGCTGCTCGTCCCCCCGCTGCTGATGGGCTGCCTGCTGCTGCTGCTGCCGGGGGTGCCGTTTCTGCACGAGATGAACGGACCGATGCTGGTCTTGGCGGCGGCCCTGGCGGCGATCATGCTGCTGCCCAACGGCCCGACGGTGATCATCACGGTGATCAAGGAGACCGGTGCCAGCGGGCCGCTGACGCGCATGCTTATGGGTACCTCGGTGGTGCTCGATGCCGGGGTCATCCTGCTCTTCTCGATTGTCACTACCCTGCTCGATCTGGCCGCCGGCGGCCACCTCGCGGGAGCGTTGTTCGATGGCGGTGCCCTGATGGGCGCCGCCGGCACAGTGCTCGCCGGTCTTGGCTCATCGGTGGTTCTCGGCGTGGCCATCGGCTGGGGACTGCGCCGCTACGCCGAGCATACCGAGCACCGCCTGGGCTGGTTGGTGCTCGGAATTGCGCTGGCGGTGGCAGCACTTGGCGTGCATCTCGGCATCAAGCCGTTGTTCTGCTTGCTGGCCGCGGGTTTCGCCTTCGGCAATCTGCCCTCGGCGGATCCCTCGCGGGTCGAGGCCGCCCGCCAACGGCTGCGTCGGACCTTAGCGCAGGTCGGCATGCCGGTGTTCGTGGTGTTCTTCACCGCCGCCGGGCTGCACGTCGATATCGGCACCCTGGTCAGCAGCTGGCTGGTGGTCCTGGTGCTGCTGGTCTTGCGCGATGCCACGATCGTGGCCGCGGTACGTCTCGGTACGCGCTCGGCCGAGGTCGAGCCGGCGGTGCGGCGCTGGCTCTGGATCGGCATGGTCTCGCAGGCGGGGGTGACCCTGGCCCTCGCGCAGATCGTGCGCGTGCGTTACCCCGGCTGGGGCGAGAGTCTCGCGACCTTGATCGTGGCCATGGTCACCTTGCACGAATTATGGGTGCCGGTGGCCTTGAGCTGGGCCTTGCGTCGCGCCGGCGAAACCCGCGATCCCGCGTGAATACGCAGGTGCGTGGTTCAGCACTTCCGCCCCTGGTCGGCTGCGCTAGCGTGTGCCCATGAGCGCAGTCGTCCTTTTTTCCGGTGGCCAGGATTCAACGACGTGCCTAGCCTGGGCGCAGGCGCGCTGGTCGCAGGTGCAATGCGTGGCCATCGACTACGGCCAGCGCCACATCATCGAATTGACGGCGGCGGCGGCCGTCGCCAAGGCTGCCGGCGTCGCCCTGACGGTTGTGCCGTGCGATAGCCTGCGAGCGCTGGGCGGCAGTTCCCTGACTGGGACCCTGAGCGTACCGCAGGGGGTGCCGGCGACGGGTAGCATTCCCAATACTTTCGTGCCCGGACGGAACCTGCTGTTTTTGACCCTGGCGGCGGCGTTCGCCTTCCAGCGCGGGATCACCCAGATCGTCACCGGCGTCTGCCAGACCGATTACAGCGGCTATCCCGATTGCCGGGCTGATACCATCACCGCCTTGCAGGCGGCCTTGCGCGCGGGCATGGATTCGCCGTTCGTCATTCACACGCCGTTGATGCACCTGACCAAGGCCGAGTCGGTGCTGCTGATGCGCGATCTCGGGCGACTCGACCTGTTGGCGTTGAGCCACACCTGCTATAACGGCAGTGTTCCGCCGTGCGGCACCTGCCCGGCGTGTTTGCTGCGCGCCAAGGGCTTTGCCGAGGCCGGTATCGCCGATCCCTTGCTCAGTGACGGCGGCGCCTGAACATCCGTAGCGCCATTTATGGAATGCTCCCGTAGCTCAGCTGGAAGAGCAGCACCCTTCTAAGGTGCGGGTCGTTGGTTCGAGTCCAACCGGGAGCGCCAGCTCAAAACCACGATTGCGGCGCATCTGCGGCGTTGCCGAATGTCTAGGAGCCTGTCGGGAATTGATTCGGTCGGCTGACTCGGTCTCGTACGGCATCTCCGGCGTTGGCAAAACGGTCAGATAGCTCCCGCTATCCGCCCGCTTTGCCGCCTTGGATCTGCCGCAC
>JBIILZ010000164.1:0-6379 GCA_044338255.1 Planctomycetota bacterium
GAGGCCATTCGACGTATCGAACGATGGAAAAAGAAGACTCGGGCTGGTCGATCAGCTTCGCGAAAACCACTGCATCCCTATGCTCGGAAAATCGTGAAAAAATGAGTGCTTAACGCAATGCCATTGGCCCGGTACTTGGCCGTCGCGGATCATGAATGCGGCGGCAGCCATGGATCCGATGCCGCCACCTACCAGATAGGCGTTTGGGGGAATGGCCATGTCGTTCTCTGCTTTATTGGTGAGATCGCGCAATCAGCCCAGCTGAATACACGAAAATTATCCATACAACAGCCTCGACCATGCCAATAGAATACCGTCACTACACCACGATAGATTCGGGGTTCGGAAGTGCCCGGTAACTTCGAATCCGTTGGAGTGCACGATCGACACAGATCAGGCATTGCACAATGCAATCAGATGAAGAAACATTATCTCCCAGCTTCATGCATCGCAATCTGATAGCACAGAATCAATCAGTTTTTGTAACGTGCCGCGCCATAATCCGTCTCGAAAAAAATCGTCCTAGTCCCAGAACTTACCCCAGAAAATACGCGAAGTAATTTCAGTATATCTCGCCCCCTTGCCTTGATGACCGTCTATCAGGCTGATGGTCGTCGACACGTTCTGTAGTTGGCAACCCGTCGCCAGCCGCCCGACATGGCGTCGGCGGCCTTCCTGACCTCTCGTAGGATGGCCATAAGTTCAGCCGGAAGCCATACTTTTCCGGAGCACATCCCCCAGGGATGTCGGATTCAACGAGAAAAACAACGGTTCAAGGCAATTTGCACCGGTTGGAGCAAATGGCGCAATCTTTGGCGCATCATTTGATACGTTTTCTATTCCTTCTTGATCTGAGGGTCTCAGAGCATGCGTGTGGAAACCAAGGGTCGAACCGTAAACGGTCAGGAATTCAGCATGGATGATTGTGGCTCAATTCGAACACGGTGGAGAACCAACGGTGCACATGGTGCGTCCCCGTTAGTGCCGGCCTCTGTAGTCCCCAAATTAAGATGCCGATCGCACGGTAGATCGACTGACCGTCCAGGAAAACTTAACTTTGCCTTTCCGCTCATGCGAATGAGCCATTCCCCCGGAGAATTTATGGGTACTAACATGATGTGGGCGGTTCGCCGATTCGGATGGTCCCTGATAGTGCTGGCATCCCTGTTTTGCCTGACGGCGATCCCGGTCGTAGCCGCCACGGTTCCGGTGGACCAGACCATCGATGGATTTGCCTCGGGAGCGAAGGTCGACAAGGACGTCCGGATGGCCGACGGCTCGTTCAATTTCCAGCCAGTCGCATCGAGCGGGCTCACGGCATTCACGTTCAGCACCAGCGATGCGAATGTAATCAGTCTCCCTACCCTAAGAAGCGGGTCCAGCATCATCGGAACCTTCAAGAAGCCCGGCCTGGCAACCATCACCGTGAGCCAGGCGGGCAATGCCACCTATGCCACTGCGACCATTCAGTATGCAGTGACAGTGCTGGGGAGTGAACCTGCCATCACCGCCGCGCATACCGGCGACCTCGCCATCACCCGCATCAGCGGACGTTTTCTCAGTGATCCGACGGCCATTTCCAAAGCTACCCAAATGGTCTTTGGCCCAGATGGGCGATTGTATGTGGTCATCGATGGGGGCACGGTCAAGAGCTTCCAATATCTTCCGTCAGGACCCCTGGCGGATCCCCGCACCGCAGCCGACATCGCCAGCGAAGCCCCGGGTGGAACCGCTCTGGGCATCGCCTTCCATGGGGGGAACATGTACGTGACCCAGCAGACCAAATACGTGTACCCCGGACCCGCAGTCGGCTGCATCTGGCGGCTGGGGGACAGCAATGGGAACGGAATCTATGGCGAGACCGGCGAGACTAGGATCAAGATCGTCAGCGGCATCACCAATGTATCCCACCATATCGATCAATTGCAGGTCCTCGGTGATCGTCTGTTTGTCAGCATCGGCTCCCGGACCAGCGACGGTATCAGCGACTCCAACAAGAGTTCAGCTGGAAGTCCGGTGACGGTGGATGGCGAGACCGCCTGGACCGCCAACGTCTGCAGCATTGATGATCTGAACCTAGTGCCGGACAGCGAGAACGCAGCCGGGTTCACTGATGCGGAGGTGGTCGCCGGGGCGCCGTTTACCAGTCTAGATCCGGGAAAGTTGCGGGTATGGGCCAGCGGACTCCGGAACCCGTTTGGCATTGCACTGGATCCCCTAGGCCGGCTGTGGGCGACCAACAACTACAAGAACCCCGCGCCGAACGATAAGTACGATGCGGATATGACGGATGACCGCCACGACCAGCTATTTCTGCTGCCGCAATATGCGGATGCAGGCTATCCCAACGCGAAATGGCGTGACAACACCATCGCGATGTCGGCGGGATTCTTCCTTCCGGAACGGGCTGTGCGATCCGTGACGCCGGACAACGTTATCTACAATCCGGATCTTCCCGGAGAATTGAAAGGCCTCGGCCCCCATTGTTCTGCCGATGGCTTCGCCTGGTACGGGGCGAGTCGGTTCCCCGCCGCCTACCGGAACAAACTGTTTATCACCAGGTTGGTACCCAAGGCGACGCCGGTAAATGATGGTGTTACGCCTGCGCCAGGTAAACCAGCCTTTATCAATTACGCCGATGTCGTGATGGTCGATCCAGACACGGGTTCCGTGCAGGTGATCGCTAAAGGATTTGGTACACCGATCGACGCGATTGAGGACCAGGACGGCAACCTCCTGGTATGCGATTACACGTTTTTTGGCTTCCCACCTACGATTGTTCCGGGAATCCACCGCATCTCCGCTATCGCCCCCGTCGACAGCCCCCAGCCGGCGACTGTCAGCCTGACCCCGATCCCGGCCCGTGTGCTCGTCACGGATGCCCCGCTCGCGGTCACGGGGAACAGCTCTGTCTACCGCCCGGTCACTATCACCTCATCCGCTCCTGACGTGGTCCTGGTCGTTGATGGGGTACTGACCTTCCTCCGGCGTGGGACCGCGACCATCACCGCCCAGCAGGCCGCGGACCGCTGGTATCAGGGCGCCGAGGAGACCGCGTCCCTGACCGTCGCGGGACTGGACCAGACCATCACCTTCGACGACATCCTTGCCAAGCAGGTCGGCGATCCGTCCTTCGCCTTGGCCGCTGTCGCCTCCAGTGGACTGCCGGTGACCTACACCAGCTCCGCACCAGGGGTCGCGACCATCGTCGGGAATCAGGTGACGTTGGTGGGGCCAGGGACTGCCATCATCACCGCAACGCAGGCTGGCGATGACCGCTATGAGCCCACTGACGCGAGCCAGATACTGACGGTGACGATGGCCAATCGCGCTCCAACGGTGGCGAATGTGATCCCGGCGCAGACGGCGACAGTAGGCACGGCCTACATCTATGCGATTCCAACCGACACGTTTGCGGATGCGGATGGCGATCCGTTGACGCTGTCGGTGACGGGTCTGCCGTCGTGGGCGACGTTCACGGTGGGTACTCGGACGATCACCGGCACGCCGACGGTCGCGGCTGCGGCTGTGACGGTGGTGGTGACGGCGAATGATGGCCGTGGCGGTACGGAATCGACGAATCTGTCGCTGACGGCGTTGGCAGCCAACCGTGCCCCAACGGTGGCGAATGTGATCCCGGCGCAGACGGCGAAGGTGGGCACCGCGTTCAGCTATGTGATTCCAACCACCACGTTTGCGGATGCGGATAGCGATCCGTTGACGCTGTCGGTGACGGGTCTGCCGTCGTGGGCGACGTTCACGGTTGGCACCCGAACGATCGCTGGCACGCCGACGGTCGCGGCTGCCGCTGTCACCTTGGTGGTGACGGCGAATGATGGCCGTAGCGGTACGGTATCGACCAATCTGTCGCTGACGGTGACCATAACGCCTGTTGACCTGAGTTCGCTACCAAAGCCTGGCAATAACAATAACAGTGGTTGTGGTGCTGGCGGATTGGGAGGGCTGGGAATGGCGCTCTTGGCGGGTGTAACTCTTATGAAACGTGACCGGCGCACACGTAGGTAGGCCTCGTAGCAACCCCATTCAGGCACCATGGAGTACCATAAAGGATGCCATGAAGGAGATCGACCAGGGCGAGCCGCAGGCTGGCTACCGCTTTGGGGCCCAGACCTGGACCATCACCATCACCATCACCATCGACCGCGTCCATTGCGAGGCCCTGCGCCTGGTGCGAGATGTCCATGCGGCGGGGACGCGCTGACGAAGCCTGCGTATGCTCGGCGCGCGCCAGACCCGGGGGCGCGACCGGCAGCATTACCGGCTGGCGCCACGCCCCTCGTCTGCCACGGCGCGACGACGCAGGCCACCGGCAAGCGCCAACAGGCCGCTAAACACCAGCGCAGCAAAGCCGCTGCCGAGACCACACGGATGGCTGCTGCAGCCGCAATCCGTCGCTCCCGTGCCGCTGTCAGCCGGCGCGCTCACCACCAGGACGCCGTCAACAGCGGTGATGACGTAGTCGGGATCGGTCGCGCCCGCAACCACGATCGCATAGCTGCCAGCCGGACTGGTGCTGGTGGCCGTGGTGGTCACGGTCGCAGGAGTCTCCAGGCCGGCCACGGTATCGGGCGCCACCAGTCCCTCCGCATCTACGGTCAGGCTGGGCACTGCCTCGCCGACCACCATGGCCTGATCGACCGCCCGCAGCGTCAGCGCCTTGGGCCATACGGTCAGCAGCACCGTGCTGGTCACCGGCGCGTAGCTCACGGAATCATCCGGCGTGAAGGTCACCGACAGGAGCTGATCGGCCCCGGGGTGCAGGATGGTGCCCAGTGGCGGGGTGTAGACATAGGTCCCAGACACCGCCGCCAGTACGCTACCCGCGCCCGCGATTCCCGCCGTCTGTACTGCCGTCTGTACTGCCGTCTGTACTGCCGTCTGTGCAGCTGTCTGTGTCGTCGCCTGCAATTGCTCGCCCGACAACGGCGTGCCATAGGTGATCGCCGCCGGTGTCGGCCAGCTGATGGTCGCGGTCGCAGCGGTGATGGTCAGGGTTCCGTTGCCACTGGTCACCGTGTAGTTGGTCAGACGCCCGGAGGGATCGGCCAGCACCGGCGTGATCGTCTCTGCGGAGGTCGGACCATAGGTGCCGGCCGGCGTCTCCCTGGTCGCGCTGGTGACATAGGTCGCGGTGATCGCATCGCCGCTGAGCACGCCGGTGAACACGCCGGTGAACACCGGATCGGCCTGGTCGAAGACCCGCGTCGCCGGATCGGCCGTCACCTGCAATGCCGCCCGCGCCACGGTGAACGAACGGGTGACCTGCGGCGCGGGAGCGACGCCGGCATCGCCCGCCTGATCCGCCGCCACCACCACGGTACCGGCGCCGGTGATGGTCAGCTGCGCGCCGACCAGCGTCGCTGGGCCGCTGAGCACGCTGAAGACCGGTGCCAGTCCCGATGAGGCCGTCGCCGCCCGTGTGAACGGTGCCGCGCCGTAGGTCTGGTCGCTGATCGCGGTGAAGGTGATGCTCTGCGCCAGTCCCGTCGGCAGGACGCCGAAGGAACGGCTGGGGATGCCATTGACCACCGCGCGGATTCGCAGCGGCGTCGTCAGCGTCGCGATCACCGTGACCGCGCCGTCGGTCGCCTGCTGATCCTGATCGCGAGCAGCGGCCCAGATGCGTCCACTGGTCAGGTCCTCCACCAGCACCAGCGGCGCGTTGGCCGGACTGGCACTGTAGTTGCCGCTGCTGGTGTCGATCACCGGCATGAAACCGGAGCCGGTAATGGTCAGACGGTTGCTGGTCACGCTGTCCACGCCGGTGATCACGGGCCGGGTATACGGCGCGGCGCCGATGGGATCGTAGACCTCGCTGCTGCCCAGGCGCCCGCTGACGACGGTGCCCCCCGCAACCAGGACCTCGCCAGAGGGCAGCAGCGTCGCAGTGTGGTCATAGCGTGCGGTCGCCAGACCGCCGGTGGCACTCCAACTGTTCGTCTGCGGATCGTAGATCTCGCTCGATGAGAGCTGACCGCTGACGCCGTAGCCGCCAGTCACCAGCACCCGGCCCGAGGCGAGCAGCGTCGCGGTGTGGCGCTGGCGCGCACTGGTCATCGCTGCGGCCGCGCTCCAGGTTGCAGTTTGCGCGTCGTAGCGTTCGCAACTGGCCAGGACGGTGGCGCCAAAGCCGCTGAGCGCACAGAGGGAAGACCTGGCCGTCTCTGTGGGCTCGGTGGGCTCGATGGGCTCTGAGGTGAAAGGCGGCGGTCGGCGGCGGCCCGAATCCCGCAAATGCATTGCGTTGCTTCGAGCCGCGGCGCGATCGATGCCGATCCCGCTCCAGGCGCGATTGCGCCGCGGGTTGAAGAAACGGGTGTTGGACATGGCCCTGGGTGATTTGCTTCCGCATACCAGG
>JBIILZ010000165.1:0-6360 GCA_044338255.1 Planctomycetota bacterium
CGACCCGTGCGCTGCCATCGCCCTGGCGCTGGCCGGGAGGCCGTGGTTGCCGAAGGTGCCGATGACGACAAAAGCCAAGTCTTCAAAGGATTATCGGAAGGCCGCCTGAGCTGTTACGTTTTGAATTCCAACGACTTGAATGCTCATGAGGGATCATACCGACCCCTTCAAGCTGTCTGCGGACCTGCATGAGAGCCTGAAAAATACCATCGCCAAGACTGCGTCGCAGTTGAAACAGTTGGACCAAGCAAAACCCTGGGACGACATGGTGGCCGCCATTTTTGCTCCATTGATCGCCGCGCGGGCTGGGCCGCAGCGTCTCGCGTAGGCAACACACCACCTATAGGGCCTCGTTACTTCGCTCGTTCTACGAGTGGGGAAGTGCGTTCTTGAGGTTAAAGGCTTGGTGAGGACACCTGTCCGTACACCAAAAGCTCAACCAGAATTACTGGGCATCCGCTGCGGCAGGGTCACCGTCACTGTCCGCCCCCGATCATTGCCCTGGCCCATGGGTATAGCTACCTGCTGGCCATCCACGGTCAGGGTGATCACGGCCGCCGTTCCCATTGGGTCGGATAGAGCGATTCGGGCGGTACCATCTGTCCAGTCGATGAGGGCGACCACCGGCCGGTCCGAGACCACGGTATGGTTCAGGACGCGCACCGATCCGGCCTGATGCAGGACAATGCCAGCCACCGATCCCACCGTCGCCATCTGCACCAGGGGGGTGTTCGACCGCACCACGGGGTTGAGCGAGCTGGTCGCCACCGAGGGCATTGCTTCCCGGGACGCATTCGGCACCACCATGTAGGCGTAGGTGCGATTCACCGGCCGGTTGCCGTGATCCAGGCGCAGGCCGAACATCGGCACCTCCACCGGCACGGTGCTGGACTGCAGGCCGTTGATCGCGTTCCAAGTTCCGCGCTGCACCTGCCGCTGCAGCACCACCGGCTGACCACTGCCACCCGGGAACACGTATCCGAACCCGTCATGCCACACCCACCGGGCCGTGGAGGCGCCATTCGGATTGGTGATCCGCCGACCATCCCACCGGCCCAACTCCACCGGTCCGCGCTCGCGGCACTGGTTCACCGTGGTGGCAATGACGCCGTCGACGGCACCGGTGATGCCACTCCCGAGGCACAGCAGGCGGTCGCCCAGAAAGAAGTAGGCCTTCCGCGCCGTCACACCGTCATAGTCGGACTGGAAGGCGAGGATGCCGTTCCTGCCATCGCTGACCCCGCCCGCGTAGGCATTGGTGCCGGTAAAGGTGTGGCCGGCGGGCTGTTCGATCCCCAGCCGCGCCGTCACTCCCGGGATCCGGGACCAGTCCCAGGCCGGGTAGATGTCCCGGTACTCCTCGCCGTGGAGCACGAAATTGGTAGCCCCCAAGGGTAGATTGCGCCCTTTACGGTTCTCGTCATTCATCGACTCGGTGCCGGTGGTCCTGATGGAGATCACCTTCGCCGACAGGTACCAGTCGGCGCCGCGGTGGACCATGAAATCCGACTGCCAGAAATGCCGGTTCCCTGGCTCCGGGAAGGCACCACCCGCCACATGGCCCCGCCAGGCGTCATAGGCCGGGGCCCGCGCCGGATCCACGACCGCCAGTCGCTGCAACAGGTCCGAGGACACGCCGCCATCCTGACCCGGCCGGGCAATGTTTCGCCCCCGCGCCCCGAAATCCATGATCGCACGGAAACCCATCCAGCGATGGCCGCGCAGGAGATTGTCCCCGAACACTCCCAGCCGTTCGGCGTTGAAGGGAACCGCGAAGGCCGTCCCCCGGGTCTGCTCCAGCGCCTGGACGATCGAACCCACGTACCACAGGCCATAGCCGCCGTTGTAGATCTGCATCTCATGCTGATGGAAGGATCCATCCGCCATCAACCCCTCCTTCTCGCCCGGGGCATTGATCACCATAGTCCTAGATATGGTGTCATAGCCCTTGGCAACCATGGCGGCATCCCGGCGCAGCACCCCCAGGCGCACGGTATTGGCCGCCACCCACACCACATTCTGACCACTCCCCATGGACTGGTATGAGCGGGAACGATCGCGGGAGGGCATGGCCAGCTCATCCCGCAGGTAGTTGATGGCCTGGGTGGCGACATCCGTTGGCAGATCATCCGCCACCAGCAGCAGCGACTCCAGCAGCTTCCAGGGGCAGGCGATGTAGATGTTGTACCAGTCGTCCCAGATGAACGTGGACGGCAGCGACCGGTTCGCGACCGATTGGCGGACAGCCCGGCTGAGGGCACCAAGGACCGTTGCGCGATCAACGCCCAGCGCATCCCCACGCTCATAGGCGATGGCGAGGCTGCGCAGGCGGGTGAGGTGGGCGAGGGGCGCATAGGCTGCCGAGGGTGAGGTCGCCGCCGGATAGCTGATATCCGACCAACGCCCATCACTCCCCAGGCGCCGGACCCACTCAGTCAGCACTGCCGGAGCCTCCACCGTCGTCGCCAGGAGCGGCGCCCGCAACCGTTCCGCGATGGTCGGCAGATCACCGGTCCCGGGCACCACCACCGGATCCCCCGTGCGCCTCAGCTCGACCTTGGCCAGGGCCCAGTCCGAATCCGACTCAAAGGTAGCATGGAATGACACCTGCAGCCGATCCCCAGCCGCATAACTGCCGGGAAATGCCATCGTGGCATACCGCATGTCGTTTGGACCGCTGCCACTTTCCTGGGCGTCCCCTCCGCGCACCCCGTTCACCGTCACAAAGCTGGCGCCATTCTTGATGGTGGTGACGAGGGCATATCGCCCAGCCGAAGGAATGTCGATGGTCTGTCCCGCCACCAGCCGGCCGACGCCGGTCTGCTCACGGGGGCTGCGGATCATCTGGTACATCGTCCCCGGAACATGGACGGTCGCGGCATGGGATCCGGACCGGCTGTAGTGATCGACCCACCAGGAGCCGACGGTATAGTCCAGGGCGGACAGGGGTGCGGCCATGCCGAGGAGGGGGAGCATAAGGCCTGGGGCCAGACGAATAGCGTGCATGGGGGATGTCCTGGGCGGGTGGTACGACAAGAGGCCCGGAGCGGGCATACCGCTCCGGGCAGTGGGAAACCCATCAACCGGATGAACCTCGAACGAAATTCGTTCCCACTCTTTGACGAAGATCCGTCTGCCAGATGACCTTCTTTCCGGTGCCCTTCCAGAATTCTTTTCTCCAAGTCGGAGTGTATTTATAATTAAATGGCCCTACGTGGAAGGTTATTTCACCACCCCACTCCAAGGTGAAGGCATTCCATCCGACATAGACATCGGAATTGGCCAGATCACCCCAAGTCTCGCTACATCCGAATGATCCTCCAATAGTTGGCCCAACGAAAGCTCCAACGGAGACCTTGATCAAGTCATGGCGACGAGTGCTATTCGGCACGACTGCATTAGTGATGAGATTGACGTCCCGTACTTCAACGAAACCCGGAGCAAAAGTCCCCTTCACATCTAGCTTGCCCTTCCCTTCGATGCTTCCGGCGAAGGATAGCCGCCCAGCATAACGTGGTCCTTTATACACCAAAGCGCCCGATCCGAGGATGTTACCAGACAGTTCCGTCGTTATGGTGATCTTGGATCCGATTCGGTACTCCCTATTCCTATTGGGGGCAATACGCTCACGGCGTACCACTTTTTCGAAATTTACGACCCCGGGCCAATTTAGTGCTCCCTTCAATCCAACCTCAAAACCGAGTCGGCCTCTTAAGTCGAAAGGAGTTGATTCTAAAGTGGTGAATGGGCCTCGACCGGTAAAATCACCCTTGATCTTGGCGTTAGCTGTTAATTTAAAAATGCTTAGACTTTCTGGTGTCAGTAGCTTCTCCCCCAGATCCGCTTCAATTGAACCTGACCAAGGCCATGCGCCGACTGCCGACTCCCTGCTATCAATATACACCTGTGGAAGCTCGAAGGGCAGAATATTCTCCTCTTCATTCTCCGGTTGATGCTCACTGGTCGCCTGGATCAAGGCTGCTCCGATGGCATCACAAGTCTCCTTGTCGAGATCAGCCAAAGGATTTCCATCGAAACCGCTGTTTTGCCAGGAAAATGATAAAGCCGCACTAGCATTCCATCCAGATCCGAACCAAGCCACACAGTCGATCTTGACCTGTTGACCTTGAGTTACAGTCATCGTGTGAGGCATTCGAACACCCTGACCGTTAATCCGCAGCCATACCTGCGCATTGGAGGCATTGGCGGAAAACGAATAGGTCCCATCAGCAGGTGCGACCAGAAGACGACGCCAGCCGACGATCCCAACGTTGCTGTTCTGACTCGACGTCCGGGACAAGCTCGCGTCACCGTAGACCGTTCCAATGAACGTTCCCGATGGGGTCCAGGTCTTCGTGTGATAATTATTCTGGACATAGTCTGATTGAGCCACTTGCCCCCAGACAAATCCAGCGTCGACGGCAGCAGACGGTGCAGTATTGGCCGGAGGAACATTGGCCTGCCACCCGACTGTCAGACCGGCACTTGCATTCCAACCAGCCCCAAATGAGGCGACGCAGTCAATCTTGACCTGTTGACCCTGAACAACGGTCATCGTGTAGGGCAGTGCCACACCCTGGCCATTAATCCGCAGCCATATCTGGGCATTGGAGGCATTGGTAGAAAAGGCATAGGTACCAGCAGCTGGGGCGACCAGAAGACGACGCCAGCCAACGATTCCGACGTTGGTGTTCTGACTCGACGTCCGGGACAAGTTGGCGTCACCGTACACCGTTCCAATGAACGCGCCCGAGGGGGTCCACGTCTTGGTATGGTAATTACCCTGACCAAAGTCTGATTGAGCCACTTCGCCCCACACAAATCCAGAGTTGACCGCAGCAGCGGGGGCACCGCCGGTCGAACCGCCGCCGGTTGAACCGCCGCCGGTTGAACCCCCACCGGTCGAACCGCCGCCGGTCGAACCGCCCGAAGTCATTGGACCGATCCGCCGGACATTTACCTTGGCCCAGGCGTAGTCAGATCCATCACCAAAGGTGGCGTGGAATCCCAGTCGAATTTGCGTTCCCTGACGATAATCGCCATGCCAATGACCGTACCGCATATCGCTAGAGCCAGACCCAGGCGAATCCGCAGCCGCAACACCGCCGACACCACTGACGTTGAGAGAGCAGTACCCATTCTTAACCCCGGTATTAAAGTCATACCTACCATCTTGTGGCACAACGTAGGTAGTCTGTCCGATAAGAGCTCCGATATCCGCATTCAGGGTAGGCTTACGTGTGAACTCATAGGTATCGCCACCACTTGATTCCCCCCTGACAGTATAGGTGGCCCCACGCTTATACAGATCAACGTCCCAGGAGCCGGTGGAGTAGTCCAGGGCCTGAATTGATGCGGTGGTCGTTACCAGAACCGCGATCATCGCCAGGAAACGACCAAGGCAGGTCCATAGGGATGCGCTAGTCCATCCAGATGGTGGTGAAGACAATCCTCGTTCGATCAATGGATCGGGACAAGCGCACTCAGACCATAAAAGACTGTGGAGGGTGTTAATATTTATCGTACGGAATGATATCATGGGGCTCTCCTAATAAGGGAATGATACAAAAGTGATCTTTTGGATCGGAAAAACACCGAGCCAAAATACATTCGCGGGACAGAATTAATTGTGATTCACTTGATAAATTCTATATGAAGTCCAAGCCATCTTTTCTTGAAGGGCCCCTTCAATTGGCCGCCTATAAAAGTTACATTTTAACAAAATTTCCCTCAGTAATTTTTAACAGGTCGTGTCACAATAATTGTGACACGACTTTAAAATAAATAATGTAAACTTAAAATTATTTTTTAAGATAAAATAATCTCACGGAGATTCGTCGGCCATCAGAGATACTGATGAGGGTGACTTTTAGAGACTTCGAGCACTGTTGATTATCGGCGGCATCAACTGCCGCTTGTTCGAAATGACGAATTTTTATGCGCTATTAAATAAAATTGAGATCTCATGCAGGTCCGCAGACAGCTTGACGGTGCGATGGGATAACCGCCGCCCTGGCTCGCCGGAACTGGTAGGTGACTGATCTGATGCCATTGGCGCGGTTGATGAGTCGTGCGACCAGATTGTTGAATCCTCCATCTTTCCGTTGGTGATGTGGTGCTTGGCGTAGGTAATGATTTCTGCGGCACTGCGTCGTAGTGATGCGGCGAAAGCTTGGATGGGCTGCACCGCGCTCTTGGCCGCGAGTACGATCCAATCGTCGAGGGCGATCGTGGCCCAATGGCATTGCGTTAAGCACTCATTTTTTCACGATTTTCCGAGCATAGGGATGCAGTGGTTTTCGCGAAGCTGATCGACCAGCCCGAGTCTTCTTTTTCCATCGTTCGATACGTCGAATGGCC
>JBIILZ010000166.1:0-6241 GCA_044338255.1 Planctomycetota bacterium
CACCAGTTTCAAAACAAAAGACCCCTGGGCGTGAGCCCAGGGGTCTTTTGTTTTGAAATGGGGACGCTGAGGGAGACTCCGCCAGGCCTGCGCGCGGCTTTGCCGTGCTCGGGGCGAGCCGTGTCACAGGTGCTTACCTACCCATACAAGACCTAGGCCTGCGCGCGGCTTTGCCGTGCTCGGGGCGAGGGCGGTCGGACTCCACGCTTGGGGAGTCCTTGCGACGGGGTGCTGAGGTACAGGGGTCATAATAAAGCTGAGCGAAACGAGAGCGAAACGGGAGAGATATGGCATCTTGTTGAGGCGTCTTTGGGCTTTGGTGGCCGAATGATGCCTATGGTTTAAATGGTCCATGTCTGGCGTACGATGTGATCATGATTACCGAAAATGTCGCCGCTGCCAAAGCACATCTGACGTCGTTGATGGCCGCTGCGGAGCGCGGGGAGGAGGTCTTCATCGCTCGACGTGGCCAGCCAGCTATTCGTCTGGTTCCGGTGTCCGCCGGTGTCCGTTTTCCGATCAGGCCATGTCCCCAGAAAATGCGTATCCAGGGTGATCCTGCGGGATTCAATGATCCCGCCGTCGATCCGGAAGATATCGAGGCCTATCGGTGATCCTCCTGGATACGTGTGTTCTGTATCATTGGTTCGCCGGCACCATTCCAGCATATGCGCGGGAAGTGAGCGAGAGCACGGAGATCCGGTTTCTGCAGGCCATCTCCGTATGGGAGATGGCCTGCAAGCATCGTGACGGGAAATATCCAATGATGCCCAACCCGGATGTGAGGAAGTTTATCAAGGCGTGGTCATGGACTGCGTAACCCCTACGGTACCGTCGAGGTCTCGAGGGTGGGGGCGATGGTGACCTTGCGCTTCTCGATCGGCTGGCCTTCGCCCCAGAGGCGGATGGGGAGGATCTGATCGACTTCGTCCTTGTCGGTGGCGACGACGCGGATGCTGTTCATGCCGGGTTTGAGGGTCAGCGGAAAGCGGAAGCTGGAGTCCTGACCGACGGTGCGCAGGTCGACCTTGTCATCGTCTTGGAAGACGGTGATGAACTGCGGATTGTCGTCGGTGATGGTGACCGTCAGGGCGACCTCATTGCCGTTGAGTCGTTCGAACTTGCCGAGTGTGATCATCGGGGCCTGGACCGTACGTGACTTGATCTTCTCGTTCACCGGGATGGTGATGGTGTCGAAGATGCCGGCGCGGTAGCGGCTGTCGACGTGGCTGGTCTCATCGCCGAAGGTCTCCTGGCAGGAGAGCTGGAGGGTGATGTGATCGCCGGTGAAGTTCTGGCCCTTGATGGTCTGAGCGATGGTCACCGGGATCTTCACCGACCAGGTTGCACCCGCTGCTAGGTTCGGGCGCTTGGCGTTCCTTTCGGTGCTTTTTTCGACGCTCTTTTCGATTTTCGCAGCCGCCTGTTCGCCGCTGCCGTATTCGAAGCGGGTGTCGCCCAACTGCACGAACGGATCATCGGATTTGAATACGCGGGCAATCGGCGCCGACAGTGGGCCGGCGCCATCGTTGGTGATGTTGACGGTGACCAGGGCCGGTACGCCGGGCTTCAATTCCGCTGGATCATCGATCTGCCAGGTGAACGACAGATGCGGACGCGGCTGGGCGCGCACGGCGATGATCACCGGCAGGCTCGCCAGCGGCGCATCGGTGAGGTCGCTGCGCAGGTCGAGGGTGAAGCGTTCTTCGCCGGAGAAGACCCGTGGCGGGATGTGGAATGGCAAGGTGCCAGTGATGGTCTGTCCGGGCGCCACCGCGCCGAAGAGCATCTCATCCTCCCACAGTGGGCTGTACTTGTCGGCCTGGACGCTGCCGTAGAGATGGCCGATCGGGGTCGAGCCGTGGTTGGTAACGGTGAAGGTCAATTCGGCGGGGACATCGCTTTCTGAGGTCCCCGTCAGCGGGCTCGCGGCAATCTCGTTGGGTCCGGTGTAGGCCAGGCTCAGAGTATCCTTGCCGGGGATGCCATCGTCACCCCAGATGATCGGCTTGGTCTGCTTGGCGAGGGTCGAGGCGAGGGTCTGCGATTCGCGCACCGTCGCCTCGTGGACCGGGGTCTTGAGGCGTTCGATGAGGAATTGGCGCAGCTTGCCGTTTTTCAAGGCCTCGGCGGCATCGGCGGCGAAGGTCGGGGTCTTCACCGTTTCCGCCATCAGATTGAGGACCAGCATGGCCTCCTGATCGGGAGCGAATTCGCGGGCCGAGATGCCCGATTGCTTGAGCTCATCCTTGGTGCGATAGGCCGCCACCCATCCCAGGTGATAGGCGCTGTCGTGGGCATAGGCCTTGTTGTTGGCGAGGGCGAATTCGTCGTCTTCCTCACGTTCGCGTGAGAACGGCCTTAGACGATCGAGCGAGCCGTCTTTCTTCAGGCTGTGGCGCACGAGGTGCACATCGGGGGCGACCCCGACGTCCTGGATGCTCACCCCACCCGGCAGCTGGTATTCCTGGATGGTCAACTTCAGGCGGCTGCCATCACGCAGCGGACGCACCGTCTGCACCGAGCCCTTGCCGAAGGAGGTGGTCCCGAAGACCACCGCGCGATCATTGCGTTGCAGGGCGCCGGAAAGGATCTCCGCCGCCGAGGCGCTGCCGGCCGAGGTCAGCACCGCCAAGGGGAATTGGTAGGCCTTGCGCCCGTCGCTCTTGGTGATCGTGGGCTCGCCATCGATGGTCACGGTGCGCACGATCTCTTGGCCGCGGCCGAGGAACAGATCGCTGACCAGCTTGGCCTGGTCGAGCAGGCCGCCGCCGTTGAAGCGCAGATCGAGGACCAGGGCGCTCAGCGGCCCGCCTTTGACGAGGTCGTCGATGGAGGCCTTGAGATCACGGGCGGTGTTGGCGTTGAACTCGTCCATGCGCACGTACCCGATCTCCCCCAGGCGATGCGAACGCATGGTGATGACCTGTACCAGATCACGGGTGATGGCGAGATCGAGGGTGCGGTTGGCACTGCGTCGATCGAGGGTCAGGGTGACGTTGGTGCCTTTCGGCCCCTTGATGCGTTTCACCGCTTGATCGAGCGACAGGCCGGCGGTCTTTTCGCCGTCGATGGCGAGGATCACGTCGCCATCCTCGACGCCGCCGCGATCCGCCGGCAAGCCGGGCATGACGCGATCGATGGCGATCAGACCTTCGTCCTGGGTCAGCCAGGCGCCGATGCCGAAGAACTCACCGTTGATGCTGTCGCCGAATTCCCGCGCCGGTTCCGGCGACATCAGCACGGTATGCGGGTCGAGGCTCGACAGCGCGCCGTTGACCAGGGTATAAGCCAATTCGCGGCGGCGTTCCTTGGTGTAGGAAGCGGTGTCCACGACCTTGCGCACGGCCTCGATGAGGAGCATGGCCTCATCGAGGGTCGTGGGCTCGCTGGCCGGGATATCGGTCGTGGTGTCCTTGATCACCACGCTGATGCGGTCGTTGAGCCAGCGCGTGTCGATGGTGACTTCACTGGTCTCGAGCGCGCGCAGCGCGCGTTCAACCATCAGCCGCGGATGGAAGCGCGAGGGATCGTAATAATACTTTTCGAGATAGGTGCCGATGGTCGGCGCCATGTCCGGAAACGGCACCGGGTCGTCGGCCCCCACCAGCCATGCGGAGAACAACAAGAGGGTCGGGACGAGGCGGATGGAGGCGCGCATGGGACGTAGCCTACCGGCTCATGAAGCCCTCACTAGTCCCCGTACACCTTACCGGAAATCACGGCTGATTGCTGGCGGTGACGATTTCACCCGGGCCCTTGATCTTGATGACGATGATGGTCAGGTCGTCGTCGTGGGCATGGCCCCGAGTCCACTCATCGATGTCGGCGTTGATGAGGACCATCAAACTTGAAGGATCGAGGTTGAGCTTCGCCCCTTGCTGGACGATCGCCCCCAGGCGCGACTCGTCATAGGGTTCGCCGGCGGCATTGGTGCCTTCAGTGAAGCCGTCGGTGTACAGGATCAGGTAATCCCCGGCGCTGGGATGATAGACCTCTGACACTGGCCAGTCGCCGAAATCCATGATCCCCAGGGGCATGCCGCAGCTTTCCAGCCACTTTGGCTCGCCTTGGTGCAGCCACAGGAGCGGCGTGTGGCCGGCCGAGACATAGCTGAAGGAGCCGTCGAGGGGATCCATCTCGACCAGGGCGGCGGTCATGAAGCGGCCGCTCTGGGTATGATAAAGGCCTTCGTTCAACAAGCGGAAGCATGGTTCGGGCGGAGTTCCGGCGCGGAATTGCTGTTGCAGGAGCACATGCGCCATGGTCGTGAACAGCGCCGCACCCAGGCCATGGCCGCTGACGTCGCCGATCATGGTCACCAGCCGGCCATCGCGATCGAGGTAGGTGTAGTAATCGCCGCCGGTCTCGGAACAGGGCCGCGAACAGCCCTCGATCAGGGTGCAGCCGGGGCTCAGGTTGCCGAGCGGAAACATGCTCGCCTGCACCGATTTGGCGAGATCCATCTCCTGCTTCATGCGTTCGCCATCGACCATGGCCTTGATCAGCTGGGCATTGTCGAGCGCGATCGCGGCCAGCGAGCAGACCGTCTCCGCCAGACGCTGTTGGCCGGGGCCGAAGGTCTCCGCGGGATTGCCCAGAAGCACCACGCCCTTCGCGGCGTCGCGGGTGGTCAAGGGCAGCGCCAGCAGTCCGCTGAGCTGGGCATTGAGACCGGTGAGATCAAGGACGCTGGCCTGTTCCTCGGCGGATACGCAGAGCAGGGTGCCGGCGGCATGGACGACATCGACCACGCGCTGGCCGGTGGCGCGGATCAGGATGTGATCGAGGTGCGATTCGCGCAGGCCCCAGGTGACGCGCGTCACCAGCACTCCCTTTTCATCGGGCACCAGCACCGCGCCGACCTCGGCGCGCACGGCGGTGAGCACGGTCTCGAGGATCTTCACCAGCAGCACATCGACTTCGAGATGGCGCAGCAGATCGCCGGCGGTGAGCAGGTGGGTGATCTGTTCGCGGGCCATGCGCAGATCGCGGCTAGTCGATTCCTGGCGATGGATGTGCATTAGCACCGGACCGAGGATCGCGCACAGCCGGCCGATGCTCGCGGGTTCGGCCATCGCCGGATTGACCGTCAGCAGCCCCACGGGCTCCTTGCGGCTATGGAGGATGAATTGATGGGCTTCCGGAATCAGGCCGAAGGGGATGTCGGCGGCCTGGCGTTCGCAGGCGAACGCCGCCGCCGGATAGAACACCCGCGACTGGCTATCGGCCAAGTACAAGATGGCGGGGGTGGCTCCGAACAATTCGAGCAATTCCGTCAACCGTTTGATGAGCGTCGAACTGCTTTCCGCCTGCAACAGGTTATCGGCAAGTTCTTCAATCATGTCCGGAGCGAAATCGTGGGCCATAACCACAGCTTACACTGTAACCCTCAGCGGCGCGAGGAGGGTTTTGAGGGGATGAATGTAGTAGGTATAAAGTAGATGGGGATAAAGAGGGGTCGATGCTTAGTGGGCACCGGCAAGCGATTAGGTACCAGGGACCAGTGACCAGGGTCCTGGGACCAGGGGCCAGGGGCCAGGGACCAGCGACCAGGGGCCAGGGGCCAGGGACCAGCGACCAGGGACCAGGGACCAGGGGCCAGGGACCAGGGACCAGAGACCAGCGACCAGAGACCAGCGACCAGAGACCAGCGACCAGAGACCAGAGACCAGCGACCAGCGTTCGAAGCTCGAAGCTCGAAGCTCGAAGCTCGAAGCTCGAAGCTCGAAGCTCGAAGCTCGAAGCTCGAAGCTCGAAGCTCGAAGCTCGACTCCGGTGTACATGGTGCTGGTCGTCACCGGAGTTATCGGCACGCGGTCATCCACTACACCGGTGCATCAGGTTGTTCAGCATGCGTCCGATTTGATTGGTGTGGCTGACGATCTCAGTGACTTGTTGAGCACTGAAGATCCCGGCATCGCCGGCGATGAGGGTGAGCGCCTGGGTCTCGGCATTGGAGCCGTCGGCGATTTTGAGGAACCGTACGAAATCACGATCGCTGCCACGTTCGGCACCTTCGGCGATATTGGCGGCAACGCTAATGCTAGCACGGCGGATCTGTGAGATGAGGTCTCCCTCACCGCGCACCCCGCGTGTAGCGGAAGTAACTTCCTGTACGAGTTTCCGAGCATGATTCCAGACGAGGAGATTCGAGTAACGCGGCATAGGAGGTGTCCTTTCGCCGCGCCACAGCCTGACCGCGCGCAGGGGTCAAGGCCGCGCAGCGCCGTGCCCCCGG
>JBIILZ010000006.1:0-62056 GCA_044338255.1 Planctomycetota bacterium
GAACGGGGTCGACCCGTGCGCTGCCATCGCCCTGGCGCTGGCCGGGAGGCCGTGGTTGCCGAAGGTGCCGATGACGACAAAAGCCAAGTCTTCAAAGGATTATCGGAAGGCCGCCTGAGCTGTTACCGGATCTTTAGGAACGGTCGAAGCTCACCTGCGGATGGGCCGCCAGTTCATTGAGCAATCGCTCATCGCCGGCGATGGTCAACAGGACCTGATCGCCATCGAAGTCCTCGGCGTGGATCGCCGCCCGCGAACGGATGTGCGCATCCAAGGCTCCATCAGTTGCCGGATAGCGGATGGTGACCTTCTTGATCGCGCTCTGGATGACCTCGGCGATCATCGTCCGCAACTGGTCGAGGCCTTCGCCGCTGAGCGCGCTCACCGCCACGCTGTGCTTATGCCGGCGACGCACCGCCGAGAGCACCGTCTTGCTCGGACAGCAATCGACCTTGTTGAAGACCACCACCACCGGGATGTCGCCGGCGGCGATCGTGGAGAGCACCGTGTCGACGGCACGCATCTGCTCTTCCATCACCGGACTGGCGCTGTCGACAACATGCAGCAGCAGGTCGGCCTCGCGGACTTCCGACAAGGTCGCGTGGAAGCTGGCGATGAGGCTGTGCGGCAGATTGCGGATGAAGCCGACGGTATCCGAAAGCACAACGTTCTTGTGAGCCTCGATGTGCAGCCGCGCGGTGCGCGTATCAAGCGTCGCGAAGAGCCGATTCTCAGCCAAGACGCCGGCATTGGTCAGAGCGTTCATCAACGTCGATTTGCCGGCATTGGTGTAGCCGACGAGGGCAATGGTGAAGGCATCCTTGCGCGCCTTTACCGTACGATCGCTACGCTCGGCGATTTCATCGAGCTTGCCCTTGAGATCCTGGATGCGCTTCTTCAGCTGCCGGCGATCCATCTCGATCTGCTTTTCGCCGGTGCCCGACAAGAAGCCCGAGCCCGAACCGGAATTGCCACCGACCGTCTGCCGGTCGAGATGGGTCCACATCCGCCGCAAGCGGCCCTTGGTGTATTCCATTTTCGCCAGCTCGACCGCGAGCATGGCTTGATGCGTCCGCGCATTGCCGGCGAAGATCTCGAGGATCAGCTCGTCGTAGTCGAGCACGCGGACTGCCGTCTCCTCTTCGATGTTGCGCTGCTGACGCGGCGACAACTGGACATCGAAGACTACTTCTTTGGCATCGTGACCGGCGAGGAGGGCCTTGATCTCGTCGATCTTGCCGCTGCCGATGTAGGTGCCGGCAACCGGCTTGGCGAGATGCTGGGCGATCGTCGCCACCACCGTCCTGCCCGCGGTATCGAGGAGGCTGATCATTTCCTGGGTGCGGTCGGCCTCCAGCTCGCGCTCATGCGCGCAGCCGGCGATGACCAGCACCACAGGGATGGTGGCGGAAATAGTAGGTTTGAGGACTGCCTTCATGCGGTGGGTACATTGGAGCGCGGGGATGATCTGGGGCAACCTCCCAACTCCCTTCTTGCCGTGGCGCGTTCAGGTGCTCGACTGTGCCCCCCCAAGGACTGTGCCCTCCCAAGGACTGGTGCCCCACCAAGGACTGTGCCCCATGAACGACTCGCCGAAGGTCATCCGCTTCCCTGGACTTGGCGGACGCAAGGCGGATATCGAACCAGCGGCGAAAACCGCGAAAGCCCCCGAAATCGGTGCCGACGGCCTGACCGACGACCAACGCAAAGCGATCCAGGTGATCCTCAGCGGCATGACCTTCGTCCTCGTCGGCATCAAGCCCACCGAGCGGGGCGCCGATTTCTTCACTTCGGTGCACGGGGATGCCGGTGAATTACGCAATGCCCAGGAGCACCTCGACGGGGTCATCGCCCGCGCCTTCAGCAAAAAAGGCATCTGAGGCCAAGAATCTCAGCCCCCGGCCGGACTAGCCGTCTACGACGGCAAATCGTTCACCGAACGGTAATAGCCCGAGGCCTCGGCGCGTTCGCGGGTCAGGTACTTGATGGCCACGACGCGATTGCCGCGGGCATTGTAGACGACCTTGTCCATGAGGTGACGGATGAGGTGGATGCCGTAGCCGCCCATGCGCTTGCCGCTGGAACGACGTTGATCGATGTGGCCCAGGGGATCCTGGCTCGGATCGGGCACCGCCACCGGGTCAAAGCCAGTGCCTTCGTCCTCGATATAGACGATGACCTTACCCGGCAGGATGCGGCAGCCGAAAGTCACCCTCTTCGACTTGTCGTTGCGGTTGCCCCATTCGATAGCGTTGCGACCGAGCTCCTCGAGGGCCAGACGGACTTCGCTGGCGGCCGGCTCGGGCATGCTGAATTTTTCCAGCAGACCGATGAATTTGCGATACTTGAAGAGCACCGAGGCATCAGTCTCGCCGCTGACCTCGAACCAGCCATGAGGATCGAATTCGACATCCAGATGGGTGGTCAGCAACGGCATATGCTGCAGGGCATTGGTCGCCGACTGGACGAGATCATCTATGGTCACCGGCTTGACCAGATAATCGCAGGCGCCCAGACGCAGGCAGCGGATGATGGTGTCATCCTGGCCGAGAGCAGTGAGCATGATCACTGCCGCTTGATACTGACGGCGATTCAATTCCGCGAGCAGGCCTTCGCCATCGAGACGAGGCATGATGATATCGCTGACGATGAGATGGAAGCCCTCGGGATTGGCCTCGATCTTGGCGATCGCATCCAGGCCATCCACCGCCGTCGTGACCTTGATCTGATCGCTGATTTCAGCGATGGTCTCGGCGGTGTGGCGGCGCAGCGCGGGCATGTCCTCGACCACCAGGACGCGGGCGATCTGCTCTGGACGGTAGTCAGGGATGAGCTTGGTCATGCGGATATCGCTTCCGAGATGAGTTCGGCTTGATGCGGGATGCGGACTCGGAATGAACAGCCGCATCCGTGCGAGCCATCGACCAAGGCGACCGAGCCGCCATGCAAATCGACGATCGCCTTGACGATCGCCAGGCCCAGCCCCACGCCTTCGCCACGGGCGGCGGCCAGTCCACGGTGGGCAAAGGGCAGGAAGATGCGCGCCCGATCGGCTTCCGGAATCCCGGGGCCGGTATCGCTGATGGTGAAACGCGTTTCCTCTTCATCGGCGTCGATGGTCACCGCCACATGTCCCCCTTTGGGCGTGAATTTGCGGGCATTGTCCACGAGGTTGATCAGCACCTGGAGGATGCGCCGACGATCGAGGTTGGCCATCTTGCCGGCCAGCGACGCATCCGATTGCCAGCCCACCTGCAGGCCGGCCTGGCGCAGCACCGGCTCGGTCGCTGCGCGCAGATCCGCGACCAACTCGGTCAAGGCGATCGGACTACGGCGGATCGCCATCTGCCGGGCATCGAGGGTCGAGAGATCGAGGAGGTCGTTGATCAGCGCCAACAGCTGGTGGCCATTGCGATTGATGGCCTGGATGAAGTCCTGATGGCGCTTGTTCACCTTACCGCCCTCGCCGGTGAGGATCAGGTCGCTGAAGCCGATGATGCTCGACAGCGGCGTGCGCAGATCATGGCTGATGCGGGCGAGGAACTCGGTGCGCTGATGATCGATCTCCAGCAGGTGCTGTTTCTCATGTTCGAGACGCTCCTTTTCAGCCAACAATTGCACATTGGCTTGGAGGACATCGAGCGTGAGGGAATCGGGCGTTGGATTAAGCACGGGCAAGCATCGCAGTGGGGTGAACATACACCGGTAATGGTGTCTTGCGCAATCCCGGTTCTGTTCGCTAAATTGCCGTGTTACGACGGTAGTCCAGCGCCGGAATCAGCAGAGAAACTCGACTTCCCGCGCACTTGAAGCATTTGCACCGCTTGCACTGCCGGACGCTGCCGAACGGGTTCATCAAGGGCGGCAACGTACGCGTTAGTGGGTTGACGTTCAGCCGAGCGGCGGCGGGACGGGCGCGCGCACCAACGCCCGCGGGTGGAAGCGGCGATGGATCTCGACCAGGCGCTTGCCATCGACATGCGTGTAGCGCTGGGTGGTGGTGAGATTGGCGTGGCCCAGCAATTCCTGAACCGCCCTCAGATCAGCGCCATTCTGCAGCAGGTGCGTGGCGAAGCTGTGACGCAGCAGATGGGTATACACCGGTCGTCCGAGGCCGGCCAATTCCGCGGTCTGCCTGACGATCGACCACAGCACTTGGCGCGACAGGGGCAGTCCGCGAGCCGACAGCAGCAGGGCGTCCTGACGCGGTGAACGCAACAACGTCGGACGCAATTCAACGAGGTAGCGCTTGAGGTAATAGCGCGCCTTGTCGCCGATCGGGACCATGCGTTCCTTGCGGCCCTTGCCCTGCAGACGCACCAGCGCCCGGCCTTCCTTGAAGTCACCGACGCCGATGGCGCAGACTTCAGAGGCCCGCCCGCCACAGGCATAAAGCAGTTCGAGGGCCAAGCGGTCGCGCAGCCGCAGCGGGCCATCGCCGACCGACTCCAGCAGCAGTTCGACTTCGGCCGGCGAGAGTACCTCGGGCAGCTCGTTCCAGATGTGCGGCAGCGGGGCCAAGGCCACCCGGTCGCGTTCGAGCCGGCGCTCAAGCACCAGCCAGCGCACGAACATGCGCAAGGCGACGAGGGTCCGCGCGAGACTCGCCGGGGCATTGTCGCGCTCATCGCGCAACCACCCCAGTATCCGTCCGACCTCATCCGGGCCGACCGTGGCGATGGTCAGCCCCAAGGCGGTGAAGGCCGCATGGACTTTGGTCAGATCATGGTTGTAGCTGGTCAGGGTATTGGACGAGAGCCCGAGTTCGAGCCGGCAATACGCCAGGAAGCCGGCGACGTCAGCGTTCACCGCTGGTATTTTCCCAGGCTTGGGCATGCCTGCAGCGTGCGACGTTTCCGCCTCCATGCCATCACCGCGCTGCTCGCCGCCAGCCTCCTGCTCAGCGGCTGCGTGTGGCTGCGCCTACTTGACCTTAAGAATCAATTTGCCGATTTCGATCGCTTCATCGACGTCCCTCCCGGATCGGGCATCGAACTGCGCTTCCGCCATCCGCTGCTGTTCGCCGAGGATCTCGACACCTTGATCCGCGCCCAACCGACGGCGACGGCGACCTCCGGCAGCGGCGCCGAGACGCTCACCGTGCGCAGCTATGCCTTCACGCACGTGCCGGCCGCCGATGCCGATCCCGCCAGCGCCGAAACCATCCTCGTGCTCACCGCCGGCATCGTGCACGGGAAGCTGACCTTCGTCGACCTGCCAGAGGAGATCTTCCGCGTCCTGCCGCGCGAGCTGGTGCTGCGTGCGATGCGTTCGCTGGGCCGGGCGACCATCGATCGCACGACGCGCAGCGCCGCCAGCACCGTCGATCTGCATGACCTGGCGACACCGCTGCCCACCGGCGCCGCCCTGGTGGCGCTCTTCGGCCAGCCCAACCAACTGGCCCTGCACGACGGGAAGATCCGCGCCCTGTGGCGCTATCGCCTGGAAGGGACTTCGCTGCGCGACGACCATCAGCCGGTGGTGGCGGCGATGGCCTTTTCCTTCCTCCCCGGTCCCCGGCCGTTCACCGAACAGACACCGCTACGCTTCCAGGTCAACGTCAGCGGGATGTGGCTGTACCTGAACCTTCCGCCCCAGTCCCAACCTTCTCCTGCACCAGCGCCGCTTGCAGCTCCTCAGCCGCCTCGAGCAGACGCGGCCCCGGATCTTCCAGCAGGTCCCCGGTGATCTCCAGATAACGCGTGTGCGTCAAGGCCGCGAGCCCGGTGAGGCGGCGCAGGCCGTCGGCCATGCCGCGCTTGGTGACGATGATCTCGGGGTTGAGGGTCAACAGCTGCTCGACGCTGTACTGCGGCCAACCGGCATAAGCGGTGGCCGCTATATCCTCGCAGCCGGCGGCTTCGAGCACCTCATGGTAACTGGTGCCGATGGTACCGCCGAACAGCGTCCCCGAGAAAGCCCCGACGTAGATCGCCTTCGGCCGCACGCCGACATGCGCCGCGCGCAGACGAGCAAGGCGTTCATGCAAGCGCTGCCCCATCAGCCGGGCCTCGTCACCGCGTCCGAGCAGGGTTCCGATGCGCGCCAGGTCCTTGGTATACGTTGTCAGACCGCGCATCGGGCCGAGGGTCTCGACGCGCACGCCGGCGGCGCGCAGACGGGCGATGCGCTCTCCTTCAGTGCCGCCGCTGCCGTCAGCGGTGGCGGTGCTCACTAGCGCCAGATCGGGGTGCAGGGCGATGATCGCCTCCAGATCGTCGAGTCCGGACAGACGCGGCTTGGCGCTCCACTGCCGGGCCACCGGCCCCGTGCACCAGGCGCTGACCGCGACCACCCGCGGAGGCTCGCAGAGCTCGGCCAAGGCCGCATCCGCGACCAGACCAAGACTGACGATGCGTTGGAAGCCGAGCTCCGGTATGGCTACCGGCAGCGGTGGCTGGCGGACGCCGGCGCCGGCCACCGCCACCACCGTCAAAACCAGTGCGAGCAGCAGTGCTCCGAGATTGAGCGAGGTGCTCATGCCGTCGCGCTCACGAAGCCGAGCGCCCCGCCGACCACCGGCGTGACCCCAAAGACCGCGCGCAGATGCGCCGAGGTAAAAACCTCGGCCACCGTCCCGCGCGCATGCACGAATCCTTGATGGAGCAGGATCACCTGGGTGGCGATGCGCGCGACCTGTTCAAGATCATGGAGCACGACCACGATCGCCTTGCCATCGTCCGCCAGGGAGCGCAACAGGGCCAGGGAATCCAGCGCATGACCAATGTCGAGGGCCGCGGTCGGCTCATCGAGCAGGACCACCGGCGCCTCGGTGGCCAGGGCCCGCGCCAGCAGCACGCGCTGCTGCTCGCCCACCGACAACTGCGAAAACGGCCGGGCGGCGAATTCGCTCGCCGCGCAACGCTGCAGCGCGCGCTCGATCGCCTGCGCATCCACGCCTGAGAGTCGCGCCAGATCGCCATGATGGGCGAAGCGCCCCAAGGCCACGACATTGCGCACGTCCATCTCCGCCGCCAGCTGACTACGTTGGGGGACGTAGGCGAGACTGCGTGCGCGCTGACGGGGCGTCATATCGGCCACTGACTGCCCGCCGACGCGTACCGTCCCGCGATGCGGGATGAGCCCCAGGGCGGCCTTGAGTGCCGTCGACTTGCCGGCGCCATTGGGGCCGACGATAGCCACGATCTCGCCGGCGGCGGCGGTCAACGACAGGTCGGCGAGCACCGTCAGCGGCCCACGGTGCACGGTGAGTTGGGAGATCGTCAGCATCGGCGCATATGAGAGCCTTCAGCAGCGCCAAGGCGAGAAGAAAGAACGAGTCGGATTGCCCCGCCGCCGGCCATGGACAGGCTGTGCGCATGCCTACGTCACATCTGGTACTCGGCGGCGCGCGCTCGGGAAAGTCTCGCCATGCCGCCGAGTGGGTGCTCGCCCACCCTGGGCCGCACACCTACCTGGCCACTGCCCACCACGAGCCCAGCGACCCGGAGATGCACGCACGCATCGCACATCATCGCCAGGATCGCGCCCACCAGGGCTGGCTAACCGTCGAAGAACCCCTGGACATCATGCAACTGGTCCGCGATGCGGTCCTCGGCGCGGTGCTCATCGACTGCGCCACGCTGTGGCTGACTAACCTCGCGCTCAAGCACGCCTGGGATGAAAGAGCGGTGCTCGCCGAGGTCGACCTGCTGTGCGCCGTGCTCGCGTATCCGTCCGTGGATATCGCCGTGGTCAGCAATGAAGTCGGTCACGGCATCGTCCCCGTCAGCGAACAGGGACGCGCCTTCCGCGACCTGCAGGGCTTCGCCAATCAGCGCCTGGCGGCGGCCTGCGCGCACGTCACCTTACTCGTCGCCGGCCTCCCCCTGTCGCTGAAACCGCGCTCGCGGCTCGCACATCACCGATGATCCCCTTGCCCTCAGACGCCGCCCGCGCCGCCGCCGCCGCCCGCCAGCTGGAGTTGACCAAGCCCCCCGGCGCGCTCGGTCGCCTGGAAGACCTGTCCCTGACCCTGGCGGCGATCCAGGATCGCGCGCTGCCGCGCTGCGAACGAGCGCTAGTGCTGGTCGCCGCCGCCGATCACGGGGTCTGCGCCCAGGGCGTCAGCGCCTTTCCCAGCGCCGTCACCGCCCAGATGTGCGTGAACTTCTGCGCCGGGGGCGCGGCGATCAATGTCCTCGCCCGCCACGCCCAGGCCAAGGTCGAGGTCCTCGATGTCGGCGTCGCCGGCGATCTGCCGGCGCTGCCGGGCCTGATCGCCGCCAAGGTCGCTCGCGGCACGGCCGATTTCACCACCGCACCGGCGATGACCCTCGCCCAGGTCCGGGCGGCGATGGCCGCCGGGGCCGCCCGCGCCACCGTCCATGCCGCGACCTGCGATGCTCTGGTCCTGGGCGAGATGGGCATCGGCAATACCACGTCCGCCGCCGCCCTGACGGCGGCCTTCACGGGTCAGGCGGCGAGCGCGATCTGCGGGCGCGGCACCGGCATCGATGACGCCGGTTTGGCGCGAAAAATCGCTGCTGTCAGCGCCGGCTTGGCGCGGCATCGGAACTGCCTCGGCGATCCACTGATGACCCTGGCGGCACTCGGCGGCCTGGAGATCGCGGCCCTCGCCGGAGCCGCCTTGCGGGCGGCGGAACTGCGCCTGGCGATCGTCGTCGATGGCTACATCAGCACCGCCGCCGTGCTCGCGGCGGCGGCCATCGACCCGCGTCTGCGGCCCTACCTGATCTTCGCCCATCGCGGGGCCGAGCCCGGTCATCAGTTGGCCTTGGCCCACCTCCAGGCCCAGCCGCTGCTCGATCTCGAACTGCGTCTCGGCGAAGGCAGCGGCGGAGTCCTAGCCCTGCACTTGTTGCGCGCCGCTTGTCAAACCCTCGCCGAGATGGCGACCTTCAGCGAGGCCGCAGTCTCAGGAAAACTGCTCGCGGAAGCTGCTCATGGAAGCGCATGCGTAGCCTGATTGCAGCAGTGCGTTTCCTGACCCGCATCCCGATGCCTGGTCGGGCCAGCGAAGCCCACCACTTGCACGGTGCGCTGACCTGGTTTCCACTCGTGGGCGCGGGGGTCGGCGCCGCCGTCGGCTTGATCGTGGTCGGACTGGTGCCGTGGTGGGGCGTGACCCTCGCGACCGTGCTTGCGATCGCGGTCGGACTGCTGCTGACGGGCGGCTTCCACGAAGACGCCGCCAGCGACGCCGCCGATGGCCTGGGCGGTGGCTTCACCACCGAAAAAGTCCTCGCGATCATGCGCGATTCGCGCATCGGCGCCTACGGTGCGATGAGCCTGTGGGTGGTACTGACCTTGCGTCTGGGGCTGTTGTGCCGGGCCTATGAACAGCTGCCGCCGTGGCAGCTGCCGCTCGCCTATGGCTTGGCTTGCGCCTGGGGCCGCTGGAGCGCCGCACCGCTGCTCGCCGCCTTGCCGCCGCTCAGCGATGGCTTGGCCAAGGACATCGCCCGCCAGGCCAGCCTGGCGCCGTTGGCGGGCGCTTCGCTGCTGATGATGGCGGCGACCGCCGCCGCCTGGTGGTGGGAAATTCCCCAGTGGTGGCAGGCCGCCGTGGTCGCGATCGCCACCTGTGGCATCTGGGGCCTTTACCTGCAGCGCCGCCTGGGCGGCCAGAGCGGCGATCTGCTCGGAGCCGGGAATCAGCTCGTCGAGCTGGCGGTGCTCCTGACTTTGACCCTCGCATAGCGGCTCAGAGTTTGTCGACGGCGCGGCGGATGATCATCGTCGCCCGCACATCTCCGCGTTTTTCACAGGCTTCAGCAGCCTGGGCGAAAGCCTGCCTGGCTTCCTCGGTCAAGCCGAGCATGGCTTTGGCATTGCCGATATCGACCAGCACCTTGGCCAGGGCCGACTCATCGCCGACCTCGATCAGCAGGCGTTCGGCCTGACGCAGGTGCCCGATGGCGAACTGCAGACATTCAGATGGAGCGCTGCCGGCCATTGTCTCGCCGACCTTCAGCAACGCATCGGCCTGCTGCAGGCCGATGTGCCCGAGTTGCGCCACCAATCCGGCACGGGTTTCGACGGTGGCGTCGGCCATCGCTTCGACGGCTTCGGTGAGGTGCGCGCGGGCCTCGGCCCAGGCCCCTCGCCGGGCCTCGGCGGTGCTCAGCTGGCGCAAGGCCCGGGCATGCAGATCGCGATCGGCGGGCGTGGTGGTGACGCGCACCAGCCGCTGAAGATGGGCCTCGGCTTCCTCCCAGGCGCCCTTGTCCTGATAGATCTCGGCGATCGAGCCCAGAACCTGCAGCGCGTCGCTACGATCACCCTGCTTCTTGAGGACCTCGACCCATTGCTGCATCGCCGCCAGGGCGGCGTCATGTTCACCACGACTGCGATGGACGCGGGCGATAGCCGCGTAAGCCGGTTCGAGCAGACCCGGGAGATTGGCCTGATGAGCGGCGGCGATGCTCGCCTGGAGCTGCGCCAGGCCTTCATCGATACGTCCACTGCGGATGTCGGCGGCGCCCAGCAGATACAAAGTGCGGCTGATGCCGTCGTGATCGTTCAGACTGCGGCAGAGTTCGAGGCTGCGGGTATAGCGCTGCGCGGCCTTGTCGACCTCGCCGCGCTTGGCATGGATCGTCCCCAGGCGGCGCAGGGTATGCGCGACCAGGCCGTTCTTGCCGGTCTGAGTATAGAGTGCCAATGCCCGTTCGAGCACTGCCTCGGCAGCCGGTAGATCGTTGTGATCGCGATGCCAGTTGGCCAATCGCCCAAGCACTTCGCCGGCCTCGACCGGGTGCGCCAGCTCGCCGTAGAGCTGGGCGGCGGCCTCGAAATGGCGCACCGCTTCCTGGGGATTGCTGTTGATGGTGTGGGCATGGGCGAACAGCTCATGACAGCGTGCGACTTCGCCACGGCGCTTGAAGCTCTCGAAGATCTGCATCGCACGCGCGGCGGCGGCCAGTGCGGCGGCGGCATTGCCGGCCGCGACCTGCGCCCGGCCGAGGTCGATCTGCACCGCCGCGATGCGCAGATGATCATTGCGTTCATCCGCCAAGCCGGCGGCGCGCGTGAGAATCTCGAGGGCCTCGGCCTGCTGGTTGACCTCAAGGCAGGTTGTGCCGGCGAGGATCGCGGCATCGATGGCGCGCTCGTCATTGGCGCCGGCGAAAATGCTGAATCCCTCGCGGAAGGCTTTCGCGGCTTCCGCACAATTACCGGCCTTGCGATGCAATTGTCCGAGATCGACGTGCAGCTCGGCGATGCGCGTCGGCCACGACAGCTGCCGCCAGATGTCGAGCGCCGCCTGCAGGTGCGGAATCCCGGAAGCAAGCGCGGCGCCGTCCTTGTTCTCGAGGATCATCAACCCCAGGCGGCGTTCGCTGAAGGCTCGATCCTGGAGCTGCAGATCTGTCGTGGTCGCCATGTCGCCTCCGCTGGCAGCCCATAGTAGGCGGCCAGCAGCCGGGAAGAAAGAGCGAGACGACTTACATCAGAAATGCCGTAGCGCCCACGATCGCGCCACCGACACCGACTGCCAAACCCGCAAACCACACAGCAGCAGGCTCGCGAGATCGCAGCGATCGTTGATGCGGATGCCGTGGGCGGCCTCCTCTTGGTACTGCGTGGCGCTGATCACCGGCGCCCCCGATAAAACTGATACACACGGCCAGCAGCGCGATGGAAATGGCGATACGTTTGCCGAAAGGATCTTCGACTTCGGGAATTTTTGGAGTTTCGGCCATGGGAACCTTTGTGGTTAAGATCGCTGAAGGGTTATCAGGCAACGCGCAGGGCGCTAATTGCAGTCATCGTCTTGACGGTCTTTGTTTTAACGAATAATTTCCCGCCATGACCGGACGACTCGCTAAGGACATCAAGCAGACCAAGCCGTTTTTCAGCACGCCACTTGAGGTCTATTTCAATCTCCTGCGCACCACCGATGTCCTGAGCCGGGCGGCAAGCGGCTTGCTCAAAGCCTACGACCTCAGCGGCACCCAGTACAATGTCCTGCGCATCCTGCGCGGCACCGCCGCCGATGCTGGACCGGGAACTGCTGGACCAGGAACTGAAGAGAGCGCCAACCGTCGTCAAAGTCGTGGCGGTCTGCCCTGCAGCGAGATCGGCGCGCGCCTGATCACCCACGACCCGGACGTGACGCGCCTGCTCGACCGCCTCGAAAAGCGCGGCCTAGTCGAGCGCACCCGCGGCGACAGCGATCGGCGCGTGGTCATGGTCCGCATCACGCCCGCGGGCTCGGCCCTGGTTGAGGCCTGCGACCTCGACCGCCGCACGACCGAAGCCTTCGCCACGCACTTCGCGGCACTTTCCTCCAGCGATTGCCAAATCCTCATCACCCTTCTCGAAAATCTTCGCCACCCCTAGGAGCCTGCCCATGCGTCATCTTCTCATTCCCCTCATCGCCATCGTCGCCGTTCCCGCCTTCGGCGCCGATAGCTACACCGTCGATCCCACGCACAGCGCGGCGCTGTTCAGCGTCTCGCACCTCGGCATCAGCAACACCCACGGCCGATTCAACGGCATCGATGGCAGCCTGACCTGGGACGCCGCCGAGGCGGCGAAATCCTCGATCAACGTGATCATCAAGACCGACACCATCGATTCCGCCCTCGAAAAGCGCGATCAGCACTTGCGTGGCTCGGACTTCTTCAACACCAAGCAGATGCCGACGGCGACCTTCGTCTCGAAGTCCTTCACCAAGGTCGATGATGCGACCTACACCGTCACCGGCGACCTGACCCTGGTCGGCACCACCAAGCCGGTCACCGCCACGGTTAAGAAGATCGGCGAAGGCAAGGATCCCTGGGGCGGCTACCGCATCGGCTTCGAGACCACTTTCGTACTCAAGCGCAGCGACTTCAACATCAAGGGCGTCCCCGGCGTAGGCGATGACGTGACGCTGACCTTCGCCCTCGAAGGGATCAAGAAATAAGCCATCAAGAAATAAGGCCTCAAGAAATAATGTTCACCGTCCCCCAACTGCTGTGCGCCCTGCTCCTATCGAGCGGCTTGGCGGCATTGCTGACCTGCATGGCCCGTGAGCTGAGTGCGCCCTTCGGCGGCTCGGCGCGCGGCGGTGTGGGGGGCCTGATGTTGGTGGTGACGGTGATGGTGGCGCATGCCGCCACCGCCGTCGCCGTCGATGCCTGCCTGGTGCCGCCGCTGCTCGGCTGGCACTGGTTGCCGTGGGCCGAACTGGCGGCGGTACCGCTGCTGCTCGTGGCCCTGCCACGTCGCCTCGCAACCCTCTCGTACACCCCGGCCCCGACTGCCGAAGTCTGGCGCTGGTCGGCAGTGGCCCTCGTCGCCGCCGGCGGTGCCTGGTTGCTCTTGCAGCCGCTCCCTTTTTCGACCACATTCACCCCAGCCCACCTGCTCGGTGGTGCGCTTGCAGCAGCCGTCATCAGCGTCGTCGCCGGCCTCGCCAGCGTCCCGACGCTCGACGCATCACCCCTCCTGCAGCGCATGACCGCACTGCTCAGCAGCGCCGGCATCGCCGCCGGGATTCTCGCCACCGGCTCGAAGGATCTCGCGTTGCTCGCCGGGATCCTGCCGTTGGCGATCCTCGGTGGCGGCCTCGCCGCCTGGGCAGTGGATCGCGGTCCGTGGTCGGGTGGCGTGCTGGTGACGGCGATGATCTCGAGCTGGCATCTGTTGCTGGCCGCCTCGTACTCGGAATTGCCGTGGTGGAATGCGCCGGTCTTCGCCCTCGCCCTGCCCCTCGGCCTAGCCGCCGGCCGGATTGGCCGCACTCCCCGCCGTCGAGCGGTCGGGCAGCTCGCCGTGACGTCGCTGATCATCATCATCGCCCTCGCTCTGGCGACGACCCTCGGACAGCCGGCGGGCTCCAACAACACGTATGGTAATTCTTATTGAGGCGTGGTGTGGCACACCGCTGGCAGCCTCCATTTTTGATAGATACCTACCATTTATGAGCCTAGGGGCATACTTCCGCCCATGACGGCTTCCGGAAATTTCATCTTCATCTGTCCCGCCTGCGGCTACAAGGCCCGTGTCCCAGATCAATTTGCCGGCTGCTCGATCAAATGCCCAGGCTGTCAGACTCCGCAAGTCGCCACCGCCCCGCTCAATAACGAGCATAAAACCGCCTCTTTCATCCGCGTCGCAGCGACGCCCATGCCGTTCACCATGCCCCAGGAGCAGATCGACGCGCTCACCGGCGCCCCGGTGCCCGCCGTCGATACCAGGCCGCAGACCGCGAGGCATGCCGCGACGCATGCCGCGACGCATGCCGCGACGCATGCCGCGACGCATGCCGCGAAGAGCTTCCCGTCGCCCTTGCCGGGAGCCGTCCGTGTGAGCACCGACCACATCACCAAGCAGAACACGACGGTTCCTTCCGAAGCCGCACCCTTGGCCAAGGCCGTTCGCGGCGGCACCGTCGATTTCACCTGCACGGCCTGCACCGCCCGCCTGCGCCTGCCCGGACAATACGCCGGCAAGTCGATCCTCTGCCCCAAATGTAGTCAGCCGCAGAAGGTGCTGCTGACAAGCCTCACCGTGCCCATGGATACAACGCGTTCGATCGCAGCCGCGGCGTCACCCATACCGGGCACCTCGACGGGGATGCGCGTACGCATCACGCCCCTGCCGGCGACCTATCCGACGCCGCTGCCGACGGCCATGACCGTGCCGACCACCGCCGTGCAAGGCGCGCTCAAGCCGCTGGCGACGCCTCCACCGATCGAACCCGCAGCCCCGGAACCGGCGGCCCCAGATTTGGATCTCGCGGGTGACATCGATGCCATCGTCGCCGATGCCGCACCCGCCGCCGCAGCTCCCGTCAAGCCCCACCCCTCGCGTGGCAACCTCAGCACCGAGGCCATCAAGCGCTCGCCAGTGGAAGCGAACGTTGCGACTTCAGCCTCGGCCTCGCTCGCCATCCGCGCGCGTTCGCGCGGACCGTCGACGGTCAAGTTCATCGCCATCTCCGGTGGCTTACTGGTGCTGACCATCGCCCTCGGCGCGGGCCTGACCTACTATGCCCTGGCCCTGCGCGAAACACGCCAGCGCCTGGTCGAGGCGCAACGCGCCACCGCCGCCGAAGCCGAAGTCACCGCCGCCCGTGAGCTGGCGGCCAAGGCGCGTATCGCTGAGCTCGAAGCCGCACTCCTCGCCGCCCACGCCGCCGCGGCCACCACCCCTCCCGCAGCCACCGCAGAAGGCGCAGCCCCGGTGACCGCCGCTTCCGTCGAGCCCATCGCCCCGGCTCCCGCGCCCGTCGTAGCTGCAGAGCCGGTGCCGGTAGATCCGGCACCTGTAGATCCGGCACCCGCAGCTCCAGCTCCAGCTCCAGCACCAGCCGAGCAACCGCCGAAATAGTTCATTGCCGGTGCTTCGTTGAGCTGCCTTGCCCCTCGCGGGCACGGCATAACTTCCGCCACGTCTTCTCATCGCCTTCGCTTGGAGTCCTCATGTCGCTCTCGCTCGCCACGTCCGCTTTTCACGGTCAACGCAAAGGCCCCGTGGTCATCGTCGTCATGGATGGCGTGGGCATCGGACCTGACTACGCGGGCAATGCCGTCAAGGCCGCGCACACCCCAGTGCTCGCCAAGCTGATGGCCGAATATCCCCACGTCGCCCTGCGTGCGCATGGTACCGCCGTGGGCATGCCTAGCGACGCCGACATGGGCAATTCCGAAGTCGGCCACAACGCCCTGGGCGCCGGACGGATCTTCGATCAGGGCGCCAAGCTGGTGCAGGAAGCCATCGATTCGGGAGCCCTGTTCGGCGGCGCCGGGTGGACCGACATCGTCACCAACGCGACCACCAAGCAGTCGACGTTGCACCTCATCGGTCTGCTGAGCGACGGCAACGTCCACTCGCACATCAACCACCTCAAGGCCCTGATCCTCGACGCCAAGAAGCGCGGCGTGACCAAGGTCGCGGTCCATGCCCTGCTCGATGGCCGCGATGTCGGCGAGACCACCGCTCTCGAATTCACCGAGCCCTTCGAAGCCTGGCTGACCAGCGTCGATCCGCGCTACGGCATCGCCTCCGGCGGCGGTCGCATGTGGCTGACCATGGACCGCTATGACGCCGATTGGTCGATGGTCGAACGCGGTTGGCAGACCCACGTCCTCGCCGAAGGCCGGCGCTTCCCCTCGGCCTCGGCGGCGGTGAAGGCCTTCCGTGCCGAGAAGCCCGGGGTCATCGACCAGGATCTGCCGGCGTTCGTCGTCGAGCGCGACGGCCAGGCTTTCGCGCCGGTAGGTGATGGCGATTCGGTGGTGTTCTTCAATTTCCGTGGCGATCGTTCGATCGAGATCAGCAAAGCCTTTCTCGAGCGCAAGGCCGAGGGCGTGCCCTTCGACCGCAAGCACCTCCCAGAGGTCTGCTATGCCGGGATGATGACCTACGACGGCGACACCAATCTGCCGCCGCGCATCCTCGTCGCCCCGCCGGTGATCGATCGCACCCTCGGCCAATACCTCGCCGGTTCGGGCGTGCGCCAGCTGGCCTGCAGCGAGACGCAGAAGTACGGCCATGTGACCTTCTTCTGGAACGGCAACCGCTCGGGCTACATCGACCCCAAGCTTGAACGCTACATCGAAGTCCCCAGCGACCGCGTCAGCTTCGACGAACGTCCGTGGATGAAATCGGCTGAGATCACCGACGCCGTTGCCGCCGAGCTGCGCGCCAATCCCTATGGGCTGGCGCGTCTTAACTATCCCAACGGCGACATGGTCGGCCACACCGGCAATTTCAACTCGACGCGAATGGCGGTCGAAGCCGTCGATCTGTCGCTCGGCCGGCTGTTGCCGGTGATCAAGGAACTCGGGGGCGTGGCCCTGATCACCGCCGACCATGGCAACGCCGACGAGATGTATGAGATCGACAAGAAGGGCGGGGTTAAAACCGAGAACGGCAGGCCCAAGGCCAAGACCAGCCACACCCTCAACCACGTGCCGTTCATCGTCTACGATCCGCAATTCAAGGGCGAATACGCCATCGACACCAGCGTCGCCCAGCCCGGCCTCGCCAATGTCGCCGCCACCGCCCTGGCCCTGATGGGCTATCAGGCGCCCAGCGACTACGAGCGCTCGATCATCGCGTTCAACAAGTAGCAAGTAAGACCCTGGCACCGCGCCCAGCCATGCGCCTGGCGATCATCGGAACCGATACCGGCGTGGGCAAAACCCACGTCACCGTGCTGCTGGCCGCGAGCCTGCGGGCCCTCGGGCGACGCGTCTGGCTGCACAAGCCAGTGGCTTGCGGGGATTGGGATGGGACCAGCGCCGACGATGGCCGGCGACTGCGCACCGTCGTCGGCGATGGCCAGGATCCGGCCACCGTCTGTCCGTACGAATTCGCTGAACCGATCTCTCCGCATCTGGCCGCTGCCGCCGCCGGCGTGCAGCTGACGGCAGAGGCCTTCACCGCCCATCTCGCGCGCGTCGCTGGCGACCACGACCTGCTCGTCGAGGGTGCCGGCGGCCTGCTCGCGCCGCTGACCCATGATCGGCTGAGCTTCGCCGAATTATTACCACGCTGGCAGCTGCCAGCGCTGATCGTTACGCGACCGGATCTCGGTACGCTCAACCACACGGCGTTGACCGTGCGTTGCGCGCGCGCCGCCGGCATCCCCCTGCTTGGGCTGATCATCTCCCACGCCCGGCCACCAAGCGCGAGCCCGGCGATCGCCTATGCCGCCCGCGAACTATCGACGCTGACGGGTTTGGCGGTGCTTGCCGAAATCCCCCATGCCAACGGCATGGCCGCGGGCATGGACCTGAACCCCGACATGGCGCACACGGTACTGGCAGCCTATCCCTGTCCCTGACTTGTGAACGTCCGCCGGGTAACGACGTTCTCCGGGCGGAGCATGCCTGATGCGCTGGTTTCTCTTACTCCTGTGCGCGGTGCTGGTCAGCACTGCAGAACTCGAAAACGCCAACGTCAGCGATCCGCAGACCGCGCCGGTGTTTGCCGAGCACACCCCCTTCGCGACCACCATCACCGTCCGCAATCCCCATGATCGGGCGGTGCGCATCGAACGGCTCGATGCCAGCTGCGCGTGCATGCATCTGGAGATCGGCGAGCGCTTCGTCCTCCCGCATCAGAGCACGACCCTCGCGGTCAGCGTCGACAATCGCAAGCGCTCGGGCCCGCAGCGCATGGGCGTGACCATTTATCTCACCGATCCCGACCTCGAGGCGATCGATGTGCAGCTGTGGTGGACGGTGACTCCCGATGTCACGGTCGATGCCATCGCCCCGCGCTCCGAAACCACCCTCGGCCGGCCCACCGATATCGTCTGGCGCGATATCTACAAATTCGTCGCCAACGAACGTCCCGATGAATTGCAGCGTCTCTCCAAGCGGATGTTGCTGACCAGCCCGCAGACAGACTTCGCGGTCCTGGGCATCGACTATACAGGTCCGCTGTGGACCTTCACCCCGCTCAAGCAGAGCGATGGTTCGTGGCTGATCACCGCCTCCGCCAAGGATCCGCAGGCGCAATTGGCGGAGAAACTCTACGACGAGACCGTCACCATCCGCACCAACCATCCGCAAAAGGCCGAGATCACAGTGCAGTTCGTGGTCAACCTCACGCGCAAGGCCGGGAGCACCGATTTCGATCGCAACGCCATCCCCCCGCCGCCGCTCGAATAACCAGGGGCTAGGGCCTTGCCAGCACATGGGATCATAGGGTAGACTGCGGCATCATGCTTGCCGTCCCTACGATTCTTGATGCCGCGGCCCTGACGGCCGAACTTGAGCGGCTCAAGCCCTTGGCGGAAATGGGCCGCATGGCTGCGACCGTGGCCCATGAGATCCGCAATCCGCTCACCGGTATCAGCGCCAACGCCGAGCTGCTGCGCGAGAATCTCGACAACCGCGACGATCTCGAATCGGTCGACATCATCCTCGGGGAGGTCGAACGCCTCAGCCGGCTGGTGACCGATCTGCTGTACTACAGCCGCGAGCGCGTCGCCGAGCGCAAGCTCCTCGACCTCGGCTGGCTGGCCCGGGCGAGTTGCGAGCTCTCGGTCGCGGAGGCCGAAAACGCCGGCATCCGCCTGAACTGGCATGGCCAGGGGCGCGGCCAGGGCGACAGCGAACTATCGCGGCAAGCGCTGCTGAATGTCGTGCGCAACGCCATCCAGGCCTGCTCCCGTGGCGGCGAAGTCACGATCACCGTCGCCGGCAATGCCATCCGCGTCACCGATACCGGTTCGGGTGTGCCGCAGGCCCTGCGCGAGCGCTTGTTCGAGCCCTTCGTCACCGGCCGCACGCGCGGCCTGGGGATCGGTGCGACCGTTGCCAAACGCTGTCAGCAACGCCAGGACGGCGACCTCCTGCTTGAGAGCACCGGGCCGGGTGGCAGCGTGTTCATGCTCACCTGGATGAGTTGAAGCGCCCTCTTTTACGCTGCCGAGCCCACCATGCATGATCTCTCCACCATCGCCTCGAGTTGTGGCGTGCTCCTCGGCCAGAATGAGGACGGCCAGTTCGAGCATATGGCCACCGCCTGGAGCGTCGGCCCCGATGAATGGGTCACCGCTTGGCCCGCTGATAAACCGTCCACCGACCTCCGCCTGCTGTACACCAACACCGGCGCCGTTGATCAGGTGCAAGGCTGGGAGTGGGAAGACGGCATCGCCGGCTTCCGCGCCCATGTCGCTACCAGCGTGCCGGCGCTTCCTCTGCGCCGCGGCAAGGATCTGCACAAACGCGATCAGCTGTGGGCCCTCGGTTATCCGTCGATGATCGATCATCCGGCCTTCCGCCTGCACCGCGGCTCGCTCGATGCCGAGCGCTATTTCCCCTACCTCTGCCCGTGGGTCATGCAGGGTCATCTGGCGCTTTTTTCAGCCAAAGACGGCTACCTCACGGGACGCTGCTACGCGGGCATGGCCGGCGGCCCGGTGCTCGATCCCGACGGGCATGTCGTCGGCGTGATCCTCGATGGCGAGGTCGCCCCCGATCATCCGGCGCTGACGCGGTTTCACCGCCTGATCTGATCCTCGTTGTCATTGAACGGCTGCCAGGCAGTGGCGATCACCACCGCCAGCAGTGAGCTCACCGGCATACCGACGGCGCAGATCAGCGGCCCCCACCATCCAGCTACCGCCGCGCCCACCGCCATGGCGTTGTAGAGGACGGTCGCGGCCAAGAGCAGGCGTTCGCGACGCTGCAGGCGTTCGCTGGCCAAAAGCAGATCGCTGAGCGCCGCCAGCGGCGCCGCCTCATCGGTGACCACCACATCCGCGCAGGCCAGCCCGGCGGCAAGGCCGCCGCGCACCGCCACCGAAAAGCCGGCGGCGGCGAGGGCGGCGGCGTCATTGACGCCATCGCCGACCATCAGCGTCCGGGCATCCACGAGGCGTGCCTTGTCCTCGGGCAACTGCGCCGCCTGTGCGTCGCTGATCGCGAGGGTCTGGGCCACCGCCCGCACCGCCTCGGGAGCATCACCGCTGGCGAGGGTCAGGCGCCATCCGCGCCGGCGCATCGCCGCCAGCACCGTCGACGCATCGGGACGGATGCCATCGGTGACGCGGATCTCGGCCACAACTTCGCCAGCGCAGCGTACCACGATGCCGCCGGCACCCGGCCCCAAGGACATCGCGCGGCCCGCCCAGCGCGCCGTGACTCCCCGCCCCGGCAACTCGACGACTTCCTCGACGCTGACCTCCGGGGCCAGGAACTGCTCGCGCACATGGCGTTCGATGGCCAGGGCCAGCGGATGGCGGCATTGCCTTTCGATGGCCAGGATCGCGCCCGCCAATAACGGACGCTCGGCTTCTGGGACCAGCCAGCGCCAAGCGACGACGGTCATCTGTCCGGTGGTCAAGGTCCCGGTCTTGTCGAAGACCGCTGCCGTGATCCCGCGCAGGCGCAGCAACGCCGCACCCGAGCGGATCAGCAATCCGCGCTGACGGGCGGCGGCGAGCAGACGTGCACGCGCCAACGGCAGGGCCAGGCCGATGGCGCAGGGACAGGCCGCCATCACCACCGCCACCGCGCGATCGACTCCCGACCACCAGCCGGCGGCCACCGCCAGCAGGACCAGGGCCGCGCCGTACCAGCGCTCCCACCAGGCATCCTCGACGCCGGGCGCAGCAGCCTTGTTGACCTCAGCAGCCATGAGCATCTTGCCCACCCGGCTGTGACTCCCGGTGGCGGCGATGCGCACCGTGCAGGTGCCGGTAACCAGCAGCGTCCCGGCGTAGACAGTCTGCCCGATGGCTAGCGGCTGGGGTCGGCTTTCGCCGGTGAGCACCGCCACATCCACGGCCGCCTCGGGGCTCGCCGCGACCACCACGCCATCGCCACCGAGACGCTGGCCGCGGGCATACGGAGCATCGCTGTCGAGCGCCGGCACCTCATCGGGAAGTATCCCGCCGAGGTGCGAGGCCTGCACCGCCAAGCGATCCTGGATGCGATGCAAAGCCAGGCGCCCGACCAGCAGCAGAGCGCAGAACATCGCCACCGCATCGGCATAGGTCGCATTCGATCCACGCACCAGGTTCGCCGCCGAAGCGCCCAGCCCGACCGTCACCACCGCCGCCGCCGTCGCATCCAAGGACCAGCGCCCGTGGCGCAGCGCCCGTCCCAGGGCCCGCCACCACGGCCCCACCGCCCAGGTCCCGGCGGGCAGGGCGAGGAGTAGAGCCCCGAGGCCGAAATACCAGCGGAAGCGCGGCTCGAGGTCACCGGTGAGTTCGCCGGCGGCGAGGTTCATCGCCAACTGCATCGAGCCCACCGCGCAGGCCAGGGCAATGGCCGCGCGCAGGGCCTCGGCCCGCGCCGCCAAGCGCCGCTGACGATCATCGACGGCGCCCGTCCACGGCCGTAGGCGATACCCGAGCTGCGCCGCGAGCGTGGCGATGCGCGCCGGATCGGTGCGTGCGGCGTGGTGCACGGTCCGCAGCACGCCGCGTCCGACATCGACCTCGGCGCGTTCAATGCCGGGGTCGATAAACGACAGGCGCTCCAGCACCCAGGTGCAGGCCGGGCAGTGCAGGCCCTCGACCGCCCAGGCGATGGCGTGACGCCCGCCGCCGAGGTCCGCCGCCACCCGCGCCAGGAACTCCGGCGCGGCCCAAGCGCGGTGCTCGGCGGTGATCGCCGGCACCGGCCGGGGCGCGGCTCCTGCCGCCAGGGCGGCCTCGCGCAGGGCGACGTAGGAACCCAGGCCGCAACGCGATAACAAGTCATGGGCGATGGCGCAACCATGACAGCAGAAGCGCGCCTGATCCTGGCTCAGGAGCGTGCCGCAATGAACGCAGGCGCTCATGTCCGACAACCCGGAGCACCGACCGAGAACGCCAGCCACCCCAGCCACGCGCCCGCCACCAGCAGGCCGAGCGCCGGCAGCCAGCGCAGGCGTCGGCGCACGCCCGCCAACCACGCCGCCGCTCCCAGGACATGCGCCGCCATCAGGATCGGGGTATTCAGCAGCACCAAGCCGACCATCAGCAGAGCACCGTGCAGCGGGCTGGCTGAGGCCACTGCCAGGCCCAGGGCCCAGATGACGACGGCACAAGGCAGCAACGCCAGGATGACCCCGAGACAAAAGACCTGCCCGTGGCTGGTCGAGGCCGCAGCCCCAGCGCTCCAGCGTTGCACCGCCCGCGCCAGCCATCCCGGCACCTGGGCGCCGACCACTCCCCGACTGAACAAGGATCGCAGTCCCAGTCCGATCATCAGCGCCGCCGTCAACCCCAACACCCAGGGCGCATAGCTGCGCAGGGCGAGGATGGCGACTCCGCCCACACCCCCGGCGAGGGCTCCCAGAAGGGCGTAGGTCACAGCCTTGCCGGTCTGATAGGCGAGCACGCCGCTGAGGCCATGAAAACGCAAGGCCACTACCAACGGACCGCACATCGCCGGACAATGGCCGAGGACCCAGATCAGACCCTGGGTGGCGAGCACGCCATAGAGCTGCGCCTGCAGAGCATCCATGGGCAACACCATACGCCGAATTTGCGGTGCAATACACCATTTCAGGACAAACATATCCATTTACATTTATAACAACCTTATTTATTGGCAGGCATGGGCACCGTCTTCCTCCTTACCGGCCTCGCCTGCGCCCTCTTCCTGGTCGGAGCCTTGCTCCTGACCTGGGGGGTGCGGGCCGGCCAGTGGGATGATCTCGATACCCCTGCCGAGCGCATGCTCGGCGATGACCCACCCGCGCCGAAACCTCCGAAGGTACCCCAGCCGTGACCGACTCCACGACGTCTCCGCTCCCGCCACCGGCTTTTAACCCGGTGGCTCTCGACACCGTGGCCTACGACAACGCCATCGTCGCCAAGTTCCTCATCGCGACCCTCATCTGGGGCGTGGTCGGAATGCTCGTGGGGGTCATCGTCGCCAGCCAGCTGCTGGTGCCCGGCCTGACGCTGGACATCCCCTGGCTGAGCTACGGCCGACTGCGCCCGCTACACACCAATGCCGTGATCTTCGCCTTCGCCGGCAATGCGATCTTCGCCGGGGTCTATTACTCGGCGCAGCGCGTGCTGAAGACGCGGCTGTTCTCTGACGCCCTGGGCAACATCCATTTCTGGGGCTGGCAGCTGATCATCGTCCTGGCGGCAGTGACCTTGCCCTTGGGCATCACCACCTCGAAGGAATACGCCGAGCTGGAATGGCCGATCAAGCTGCTCATCGCCGTGATCTGGGTGATCTTCGGCGCCAACCTCATCGGCACCCTGTTCAAGCGCCGTGAGCGGCACCTCTACGTCGCGCTGTGGTTCTACATCGCGACGTGGATCGCGGTGACCCTGCTGCACGTGGTCAACTCGGCGTCGATCCCGGTGACCCTGACCAAGAGCTATTCGCTGTATGCCGGCATCCAGGATGCCCTGGTGCAATGGTGGTATGGCCACAACGCGGTGGCGTTCTTCCTGACCACGCCGTTCCTCGGCCTGCTGTACTATTTCCTGCCCAAGGCCACCGGCACGCCGATCTACAGCTATCGCCTGTCGATCCTGCACTTCTGGTCGCTGATCTTCATCTACATCTGGGCCGGTCCGCATCATCTGCTGAACTCCAGCACGCCCGAATGGGCCCAGACTCTGGGCGTGATGTTCAGCCTGATGCTGATCATCCCCAGCTGGGGCGGGGCGGTGAACGGCTACATGACCATCTTCGCGAAAGGCGCGCCTTCGATCCGCCATAATCCCATCATCTGGTTCTGGTTGGCGAGCATCACCAGCTACGCCATCACCACCTTCGAGGGCTGCATGCTCTCGCTGCGCGACATCAACGCCTTGTCGCACAATACCGATTGGACCATCGGCCACGTGCACAACGGGGCCTTGGGTTGGGTCGGGCTGATGATCTTCGCGATCTTCTACTGGCTGGTGCCGCGGATGTGGAAGACCACGCTGTGGTCGACGCGCTTGATGAAAGTGCACTTCTGGTTGGCGGTCAGTGGCCTGGTCGGCTATGTCGTGGCGCTGTGGATCGCCGGCATCATCCAGGGCGTCAAGCAGCTGGCCTTCACCGAGACCGGCCATCTCGCGACGACCTCGTTCATGGACATCGTCCATGCCACCGTGCCCTGGTACTGGGTGCGCCTGATCGCCGGCATCCTGTACTTCCTGGGCATGATCATCTGCGCCTATAACCTCCTGCGGACGATCGCCGCCGCGCCCAAGATCGCCGATGATGTGGTGCTCGTGGCGCCGTTGCCGGCCGAGCCGCTGATCGTCAAGGACGCCCAAGCCGCCAACGAAAAAGCCGCCAGCGAAAAAGCCCCCCGCGAATCCGTGCACAGCATGATCGAGCGCTGGCCGGTGGCGATGCTGGTGCTGGCGACCGTCGCCTTGTCGATCGGCAGCGTCATCGAGATCGTTCCGCATCTCGTGCAGGGCGCCTTCACGCCCCCGATCAGCTCGGTGAAACCGTATACCCCGCTCGAACTGCACGGCCGTGACCTGTACATCAAGGAAGGCTGCAGCGGCTGCCATACGCAGCTGATCCGCACCCTGCGCGCCGAGACCGAACGCTACGGCCATTACACCATGCCCGGCGAACACGTCTACGATCGTCCGTTCCTATGGGGCAGCAAACGCACCGGCCCGGATCTCGCCCGCGAAGGCGTCCTGCGCCCGAGCGCGGCCTGGCAATACGCGCATCTGGTCAAACCCAATGCCGTCTCGCCGGGCACGATGATGCCGGCCTACCCCTGGCTGGCCCAGGACGACATGGATCTGTCGACGCTCTCGGCCAAGCTCGACGTGCTGGCGGCACCGCCGCTGTACACGCCCTACACCAAGGTCGAGATCAGCACCGCGGTCGAGCTGGCGCGCGCCCAAGCCAAGCTGGTTGGCGCGGAATTGCGCAAGCAACCTGAATACGCCAACGTTCCCGACCTTGAGAACAAGGACATCATCGCCGTCATCGCCTATCTGCAGCGCATGGGTACCGATCTCGGCAAGGGTGAACCGACCGCAGGAGACAAGTGATGTTCCGCCAATTCCTCGGCCCCCAGGCACCCTTGTGGATCGGATATCTGGCGACCATCGTCACGGTCTTCTCCTCGGCGGTGTTCGGCCTCGTGTTGTGGTATGTGGCCAGTGATCGGCGCCGGCCGTACCGTGAGCGCATGAGCAACCTTCCTCTTGATGATGGCCAGGAGTCCCGCCATGTCTGAGCTGCCACCGAAGCCACCTGCCAAAGATGACGAAGTACCGCTGCTGCCGCATGATTTCGACGGCATCCGCGAAGCCGACAATCCCGTACCGCTGTGGTTCACGGTGGTCTTCTGGGTCACCGTCCTGTGGGGCGCGGTGTACTTCCTGCACTTCACCATGGGACCCGGCAATAGCGGGGCCCTGGCGTGGAAACGCGACGACATCGCCCTGCAAGAGCGCAAGGCGGCGCACGCCAGCGGTCCGCTCACGGAAGAGCAGCTACGCGGTCTCAGCAACAACCCAGAGCGCATCGCTCTCGGTCAGAAGTTGTACCTCTCAGCCAATTGCGCGACCTGCCATGGCCCGGAGGCCCTCGGCGCAGTCGGTCCCAATCTGCGTGATCGCTTCTGGATGAACGGCTCGAACATGGCACAGATCGCCGACGTCCTCACCAATGGCGCCAACAACAACGCCATGCCCGCGCAGAAGAACCTCCTCGCTGGCGATGACATCACCAACCTGACCATCTATGTGGTGTCCTTGAATCGTTCCGGGCTGAAAGACGGCAAAGCCATCGATCCAGCGCGCGAACTCCCGGCCCCGATCACCTACTGATGGCCCTTACCTCGCGGACCCTGCCGCTGCTCGCCGCCGGCGTGGTCCTTGCCGGCATCATCCCCAGCGTGGTGATGCTGGTCCTCGCTCGCGGCCTGCATATCGCCAAGGTCGATGATCGTCCGTATGTGGTCTCGTCGACCATCGATACTGATCGCCGAGCGGTGGCCAGCCTGCGTGCGCGCGGCTTCAGCTATGCGACCGCGGTCAGCGGCGACGAGATCATCATCACCCTGCAGGGTCCGGTACCCGAACCGATAACGGTGGTCCTGCAACGACCAGATGACGTCAGCGCCGATCAGCGCCATGCCTGGGTGACGACCGCAGAACCCCTGCGCCTGCGTCCAGGACGCACCGGGCCCTGGCATGTGCGTCTGGAAGGCTTCGTTGATGGCGTCGGCGTGCGCCTGGGCGAAACCGCCATCGACCTCGGAAAGTGATCCATGCTCTCGCAAACCGCTGAATACGCCCTGCGCGCCGTGGTCCACCTCGCCCGTCATCCGGGCGAGCCCTGCACCGTCGATTCGATCGCCAAGGCCACCAAGGTGCCGCTGAGCTACCTCGCCAAGATCATGCAGCAGCTCTCGCGCGCCGGACTGACCACCTCGCAACGCGGCCTGCACGGCGGCTTCGTCCTCAACAAGGATGCGGCGGCGATCTCGCTATTCGAGCCGGTCGATGCCGTCGACCCCTTCCGCCGCATCCTGAGTTGTCCGATGGGCATCCCCGAGCACGGCCAAGGCCTGTGCTCGCTGCACAAGGAACTCGACGCGACCCTCGAGAGCGTCGAAAAGCGGCTACGCGCCACCTCGATCGCGGAGATGCTCGCGGTCAGCGGTCGTCCGCTGTGCCCGGTCCCCCTGCTCCCCCTGCTCCCCCTGCTCCCCCTGCCTGCCAACAAAACCACCGACAAATCCCTCGCCGGCTGAGCGTCATCGGCTCAATGCCGGAGGACGCGTTGGGTGAGCGCCACCGCCAAGCGCCGAGGGATGAGGCGCAGACCCACGATCGCCAGCTTGTTGGCGAGGCCGGGAATGGCGACGCGCTTGCCGGCATAGAGGGCGCGTACCGCATAGCCGGCGACGGCGATCGAACTGGCGGCAATCGGGGGCGTGAATAACCAGGAATCTTCGGGAAATCCCGCGACGCTGTGGAATTTCGTAATCGTCGACCCGGGACACAGGGCAGTGATGGTAACTCCACTCCCGGCGCATTCCTGGGCGACGGCTTCGCTGAGATGCAGGACATAGGCCTTGGTCGCGAAATAGACCGCCATCAAGGGTCCGGCGCTGAAGCCTGCACAGCTGGCGACATTCATGATCCGGCCCTGGCCGCAACCGCGCATCTCAGCCAGGACCAGACGCATGAGCTGGGTCAGGGCCATGATGTTGACCTGCACCATGCGCTCGATCACCGCCGCATCACCCGCGTGGAAATCACCGTAGGCGCCGAACCCGGCATTGTTGATCAAGACCTCGGGCACCGGCATGGTCGCGCGCACCTGCGCATAAAGCGCCGCCGCTGCCTGCGGCTGGGAGAGATCGCAGGCGATGATCGTCACCGCCACGGCAGAGGTCGCACGCAGCTCGGCCTGTAGAGTCTGCAAGGCCGCTTCATCGCGGGCCACGAGCAGTACGTCGAGCCCCCTGGCAGCGAGTGCATGGGCCAGATGGCGGCCGATTCCGCTCGAGGCGCCGGTAATTAAGGCATATGCCATAGGCATGCTATGATGTCACCCCTAGATCACCTGCCAACCCCGCGCTTGAGCGGCTCTTTACAGAGGGATGCCGAGAATGCCGAGGGCTGCCGTGGGATGCAGAATCTGCCTACAATCCGGCCAGGGTCTCGCGCACATTGGCCAACTCGATCTGCTCCTTAAGTACTAATTCGCGGGTCTCGACCACCTGGGTGGCCGGAGCACGTGCCAGATAGTCGGCATTCTCCAGGCGGCTGAGCTTGCCGTTGATGCTCTTTTCGAGACCCGTGACGCGCCGCGTGAGCTGCTCGCTGAGCTTGGCGATGTCGGCGATGCCGCTCACCGGGATGTGGATCTTCATCCCCCCCACCGCCGTGCTCACACTCGCTGCCGGCTTGCTGCCGCTGGCGGCGATGGTCAGCGCCGAGAGATTGGCGCGATTGCTGACGAACTCGCGATTGGCTTCGAGGAGCCGGCGCTCGGCGTCCACCGGCGCATGGATCTCGACGGCGAGCTGGATGCCATCGCCAAGCTGTAGCAGATTGCGCGCGTTGCGCACCGCCACGACCACCGCCTGGAGCTCGCCCATCTCGCGGCCGAGGTCGGGATTGCGATGCGCGGCCACCGGCTCGGGCCAAGCATCAGTCATCAGGTAGGTGCCCGACCACGGCGTGCCGCCGGTGGTGCCCTGCAGCTGCTGCCAGAGGAATTCGGTGATGAAGGGCATGCCCGGATGGAGCAGGCGCAGCACCTGATCGACGCAGAACGAGAGCACCCGTCCGGCATCGGCGGCTTCGCTGCCGCCCTGCTTGAACTGGCGCTTGGCCCACTCGAGGTACCAGTCGCAGAGGTCGTCGCGGAAGAAGCGGTAGGCGCCGTTGGAATAATCGTTGAAGCGGAAGGCGGTCAGGGCCTGGGTGCAGGCCTCGGTGGTCTGCGCCAGGCGCTCAAGGATCCACTGCTCGGCGAAACCCAGCTGCGCCGGCACCAGGTCGTCGGCGCGGACCGCTGCTGGCAAGGGCCGCTCGTTAAGGTTCATGAGCAGGAAGCGCCCGGCATTCCACACCTTGTTGGCGAAATTGCGGCCGGTCTCGAACTTCGCCGGCGAGAGCTTGAGGTCCTGGCCCTCGGTGGTCATGTCGAGCAGGGTGTAGCGGATGGCATCGGCACCGTAGCCCGGGCACTGGTAGTCCTTGCCGAGGTAGTTCTGCGTGCCGCCATCGATCATGATGATCGGATCGATGCCGTTGCCGAGCGACTTCGACATCTTCACGCCGCGCTCGTCGAGCACCGTGCCATGGATGTAGACATCGCTGAAGGGCTTCTGTTCGAGGGCGAAGCACGAGGCCATGACCATGCGCGCGACCCAGAAGAAAATGATGCCTCTATCAGTCACCAGGGTCGAGGTCGGGAAATAGCGCGCCATTTCGGAGGTCTGTTCCGGCCAACCGAGGGTCGAGAACGGCCACAGCGCCGAGCTGAACCACGTATCGAGAACATCGGTTTCCTGGGCGAGCGCGGTCCCCGCGCAATGTTCGCAGGCGGTCGGCGTGGTCTCCGCCACGGTGTATTTTCCGCAGCTCGCGCAGCGCCACGCGGGAATGCGATGGCCCCACCAGATCTGCCGCGAGATGCACCAGTCGCGGGTGTTCTCCAGCCAGTGGGCATAGACCTTGGTCCAGCGCTCGGGGTGGAATTCGACGCCACCGGGATGGTTGTATTCGAGGGCCTTCTTGGCCAACGAATCCATCTTCACGAACCATTGTTCGGTGACCATCGGCTCGATCGGGGCATTGCTGCGATAGCTATGGCCGACGGCATGTTTGATCTCGGTACTGCCGAGGAGCACGCCGGTGGCTTCGAATTCCTTGAGCAGCGCCTTGCGCGCCGCAAAGCGTTCGAGCCCGGCGAACTGCGCGCAGTCCTTGGTCATCGTGCCATCGAAATCGATGACGCGGATCAGTGGCAGGTTGTGGCGCTTGCCGAGCTCGTAGTCGTTGGGGTCGTGCGCGGGGGTGATCTTCACCGCCCCCGAACCCTTTTCGGGATTGGCGTAGCTGTCGGCGACGATAGGGATCTCGCGACCGATGATCGGCAGGCGCACCATCTTGCCGATGAGGTGTTGATAGCGCGCATCATCGGGATTGACGGCGACGGCGGTGTCGCCAAAGAAGGTTTCAGGGCGCGTGGTCTCGACCGTGATCGAGCCGCTGCCATCGGCGAAATCGTACTTCAGCGCCCATAAAAAGCCCTGCTTCTCGATGACTTCGACCTCGTCATCGGCAAGCGCGGTCTTCTGCACCGGGCACCAATTCACCATGCGCGTGCCGCGATAAATCAGGCCCGCCTCGTAGAGCTTGGTGAACTGCACGCGCACGGCGTGCGACAGGCCCTCGTCCATGGTGAAGCGTTCGCGCGACCAGTCGCACGACGAGCCGAGCTTGCGCAGCTGTTGGGTGATGGCGCCTCCGGACTGCTCCTTCCACGCCCACACGCGCTTGAGGAAGGCTTCGCGGCCGAGACCGTCGCGAGTAAGCCCCTCGGCCTGGATGTGCTTGACCACCACCGATTCGGTGGCGATGCCGGCATGATCGGTGCCGGGCTGCCAGAGGGTGTCGTAGCCCTGCATGCGCCGCCAGCGGATGAGGGTGTCCTGCAACGTGTTGTTGAGCGCGTGGCCCATGTGCAGCACGCCGGTGACATTCGGCGGCGGAATAGCGATGGTGTAGCTCGGCTTGCCGTCGCGTCTTCCGGCCCCGGCCTTGAAGCAACCGGCGGTTTCCCAGCGCCGATAGACATCGGCTTCGACGGTGGCGGCACTGTAGGACGACGGCAGATCAAGCGGCATGGGCAACCTCGCGGCGTAACAGCGTAGGACTCTCGTCGAGGAGTGAAGCGCTCACGTGAGCTTTGTCGTGAGCTTTGTCGTGACTTTGGGCAAAGCCGCCCACAGTCCCGCCCGTCCAAGGTGCCCCAGGCTGTTGATCAGCGCTGGGGATAATCGGGAAGCCGGTGGCCTCGCATGCGAGGGAATCCGGCACTGACCCGCAACGGTGACTGGGGACTGACTGGCAATAACCACTGCTGATTCATCAGCGGGAAGGTGCCAGAAGGGTTGATCCAGGAGTCCGGAGACCGGCCTTGGCCACGCATGGTTGCCCTCGGGAGCTGGGGCACGACTGCTGACCGCTTTCCGTTGGAAAGCCGGCAGTGGTCGCAGCTCTACTGGTAACCAGGTGTGCTCGTGGGAGCGCGGTGCTTCCATGGGTCGTTGCCATCTGCCCGGAGACGCCCCATGCGTCGTTTGGTTCCTTCCCTCCTCCTGGTCGCCAGCGCGACCATCACTCTTGTCGCTGAAGCCGCTGAAGCCGCTGAGGCCGCCGAGGCCGCTGACGCCGCTGACTCCACCGAGGCCACCGCGACGGTGGTCCCGCTCATCGTCACCGCCGATCGCCAACCCACAGAAGCCTGGCGCTCGACCGCCACCACCGCCGTCGTCACCACTGACGATGACCGCGAACGCGGCTACACCAGCAACCTCACCGAACGTATCGATGGTCTTCCCGGGGTCAGCGCCCTGGGCGTGAATGGCAACGTCGATGGCGGACTTTCGAGCATCCGCATCCGCGGCGGGAATTCCTACGATACGCGCATTCTGCTCGATGGGATCCCGGTCATCGATCCGACCGGCACCCAGGGCCAGGCCAACGCCGCGTTCATCGATGGCTCGGGCATCACCAGCATCGAAGTCGTCAATGGCGCCCAGAGCGGGCTGTACGGCAGCAATTCCGGCGGCGGCGTGGTCAACCTGCTGACGGTACGCCCGACGGCGGTACCGACCACCACCGCGCGCATCGAAGCCGGTTCGTTTGGCACCGCGCGCGTGAACGGCACCACCACCGGTCCCCTCGGTGAATCCTTTGGCTACGCGGTGGCGGTGGGCGCCATGCACAGCGATGGCATCTCCAGCGCCAGTCTGCCGAAAGACCACGGACGCAGTGCCGATCACGAGCGCGATCCGCTGAATCGCCTGGGGGTCACCGCCCGCGTCGAAGCCCGTCCGGCACCGAGGACCACGCTGTACGTCGGTGCCCGTGGGGATCTTTCGAATCAGGATTTCGACGCCGGCTTCCCCACCGATCCGGAGGACGCCAGCGCCAACAACAAGTTCCGTTCGCTGCGCGGCACCGCCGGCGGTGCGGTGCAGCTGGAGAAGACGTCGTTCAGTGCCGACGCCGCTCACACCGCCAGCAAGCGCGTCTACGACACCGCCGGCTATGCCGCCGACTACCGTGGCCGAGAGGACTACCTCGCCGGCAAGGTCACCACGCATGTACTCACCCCCGGCAGCCGGCGAGATTGGGCCCTCGACCGCGTCGATCTGACGCTCGGCGGCGATGTCCAACGCGATCAGGCCACGATCAGTGACGGCAACCCTGAATTCTCCGAGAGCGCTTCGCTGACCGGCGGCTGGGCCCAGGCCCTGATTGGCGACCGCTATGTGGAGGCCAGCGTCAGCGGGCGCATCGACCACCACAGTCAGGAAGGCGACAACGGCACCTGGCGCTGCGGCTTGGCGGTGTTTCCGCTCGACGAGCTTAAACTCCATGCCGCTCTCGGTACCGGCTTCCGCGCCCCCAGCCTGTATGAGTTGTATGATCCGTTCGCCGGCAATCCCGCACTCGCCGCCCAGCGTTCACGCAGCAGCGAAGTCGGTCAAGAAACCCGCCTGCCGGGCGGCTTGACGTTCTCGAACGTGGCCTTCCGCACGGACTACCTGCAGTCCATCGATTACGACTTCTCGACCAACGCGTATGTCAACACCGGGGCCTACCATAACGATGGCGTCGAAAGCGCCCTCGCCTGGAAGCCCGAAGCCAGCGGTCCCCGCGTGCTGGTGGCATGGACCTGGCAACACGCGAATCCCGACAGCGAGGCCCACCTGCTGCTCATTCCCCGCAATCGCGTGGTGGTGCAGCCGGCGTGGTACTTCGACAAGGCCTGGGCATCCCTGCGACTCGACGCCGTCAGCAGCCGTCCCTTCGGCAAGGAGCTGCCCGGGTATGCGCTGTTGGGCGCCGCTGTCGGCTATACCCTCACCCCCATCTGGGAGGTCTACATGCGCGGCGAGAACCTGACCAACACCGCCTATGAAGTGAACCCTGGCTATGCCACGCCGGGAGCTTCCTGCTACGGCGGCGTGACGGCGACCTTCTGATGCGATTGTGGGCGATCTGATGCGACTGTGGGCGATCCTCGGTGCTGCCCTGGTGTTCGCCCTGGCCCTCGGCCTGGGCCTCGGCCACGGCTCGCTCGCGGATGCGACGAGCCGTGGCGTCTTCCTTGAGCTGCGCGGTCTGCGCGTGGTCTGCGCCGGCCTCGCCGGGGCGGCCCTGGCCATCGCCGGGGTGCTCATGCAGGGGCTCTTCCGCAATCCGCTGGCGAGTCCGTCGGTGCTCGGCACCACCGCCGGGGCCGCGCTCGGCGGCCAGGCGGTGCTGCTCGGCCATACCGCCCTTGCCGGATTCTTGCCCTGGTGGCTGGCGGCTGAGATGGTCCTGCCCCTGGGCTGCCTGAGCGGTGCCGCCGCCGCCTTGGCGCTGCTGCTGGTGGTCGCCCGCGCAGTGCAGCAGCGCGGCGGCGATCAGACCCTCGGCGTGCTGCTCACCGGCTTCCTCTTGTCATCGGCGTGTGCCAGCATCGCCGCCCTGCTCACCTGGCTGGCGCAGGCCAACTGGGAAATCGGACGTATGCTGGTGGCTTTTTCCCTCGGTGGCGTCGACGGCAAGGGCCTGCGCCACGTCGCCCTGGCGACGCCCTTGGTGGTCATCGGCGGGCTCGCCGCCTGGGCCTGGGGCCGGCAACTCGATGTGCTGCTGGCCGGTGATGACGAAGCCGCCGCCCTCGGCATCGAGGTCCGCAGCGCGCGCTTCTGGATCCTCGCCTGGACTGCCGTGCTCACCGCCGCCGCCACCGCCATCGGCGGTGGCGTGGCCTTCGTCGGCCTGATCGTGCCCCATGCCCTGCGCCCCTTCACCGGCGTCAGCCACCGCCGGCTGATCCCCGCCGCCGCTATCGGCGGCGCGGCCTTCGTCATCGCCTGCGATGCGCTCTGCCGCCTCGCCCCGGGTGGAGAACTGCCCCTGGGAGTGGTCACCGGGCTGATCGGTGCCCCGGTCTTCGGGATCCTGGTCCTGCGCCTGCACCGCGTCTGAAAATGTCATGCGCCGCACGAAACAACCCACCTAGGAGTCCGTCGGAGATAGGCGCCCGAGGATGGCGAAGGGATCGTGCGGCAGATCCAAGGCGGCAAAGCGGGCGGATAGCGAGAGCTATCTGACCGTTTTGCCAACGCCGGAGCTGTCGTCGAGCAGGGAGATCGCCGTCTGCAACAGCGAGTGCTGGGCAACCACCGCTCCCGGGCTGGCGAAGGACGCGCGCTCGTCAGCGTACGAATGCCAGCGCTTGATCTGCGCCGGTTTCGTCGGCTTGGGCATCGTCAATACCGGCCGAGGTGCCAGACGGATCCCCTCGGCATGTGCCGCGACGAGGGTGAAGAGCGCCCCGAGATCGCGGATCTGGTCCACCGCTACCTGGTGATGATGGTGGCCAGGATCCAGGCGCATGAGCGCCAGCGCCAAGCGTTCGCGCTCGGCACGCGGAAGGCGCAGCTCGCCATCGAGTTCGAGCAGGTGAGAGATGGCATTGAAGTAATCGGGGTCGAGGGCGATGGCGGCGCGAAATGCGCTGGCGGCATCGGCATGGCGCTCCTGTTGCGAGCGTAGGTAACCGAGGAGGTACTGATGGCGGGGATTCTTCGGCTCGCGCTCGACGAGGCCGGTGAAGACCTCCTCGGCAATGCGCTTGGCATCGACGCCGCCGAAGACCCCCTCGCATCCGAAGCAGTGGCTCTCCATCCGTCCGAAAGCCTTGGGCATAAGCTCGAACGCACGGCGGAAATGGACCGCGGCCTCCTTATCGCGGCCGAGCTTGGCGAGGGTCACCGCCATGCGCGATTGCACACAATAGGTGCGATCGAGGATCGCCTCCGAGACGCGATAGGCCTCCGCAGCGCGCGTCGCCAGCCCGGCGCGCAGGAGCACATCGGCGGCTTCGCCAGCGCGGATCGCGGCGATTACCGTATGTAAGGGCTTGGCCTCGTCCGCACGCCCGAGCTTCGCCAAGGCTTCTGCCAACACCGCCCGCGCACGCATGCGGTCGCCCGGCCCTTGATCGCCGTCACTGGGATCCATTTCCATCGCCAACCGCGCGAGCTTCTCGGCCGCCGCCGGCTGACCGGCATCGAGCTGGAGTTGCGCGAGCCAGATCAATGGCCGCTCCTCGAGAGCATCGCTACGCCGCAGACGCTCGCAGACCTCGCCCGCTTGCGCGCCATCGAGGCGCCGCAGCAAGACATAGGCGGCGTCACAAGCGGGCTCCTGATCGAGGGCCAGCAGCGCCAAGCGGCGAGCCTCGACGGGTTTGCCGACCTCGGCGAAAGCCGTGCCGGCAACCACCGCCAAGGGCGGACGACCTTCATGGCTATCGGCGCCATCTTGGAGTTGAGAAAAGTCCTCGACGCCCCAGCCCTCGGCACTGGTGAGCAGCGTCACCGCGTCCGCCGATCGGCCCACCGCGACATACAAACGGACGAGCCCGGCGAGGGCCCCGTCGACGGCGGCATTGTCCCATTCATGCTTGGCCGGCAGCGCCAACGAGGCTGCCAACAGCTGTTCGGCCAACACCGCTTGGCCATTGGTGACCAGCAGCTGCGTGCGTCGCGAAGCTTCCTGATCCCAGGCATTTATGGGGCTTGCAGGAAGCACGCCGTAAGCAGCGACGGCTTCGCTGACCAGTTCCGGCCGCTTCAACACCGTGCCCAGCGTCAACAGGCGCATCGCCAACTCATTGCCCCCGGGCCTGCTCTCTGTCGACTGATCCTCGTCCTCGTCCGTCGCCGCCGCCGCATCCTCGATCTTCGGCGTCACGAGCACAGGCGGATGCAGCTGCGCTTCGAGCTGAGCGCGAATCGCCACCACTGCACCATCGACCTCGTCGGCGGCCAGCAGCAGTTCGATCAATTGACCTTGATGGGCCGCCGCCGCGCGGTGGTCATGAAGCATCTGCTGCAGCTCCTCGTCGCGACCCAGCTGGCCGGCGAGCTGACCGTAGATCGACCATAACGGACGCTCGGGCTCCTTGCGCAACAGATCGCGCAGCAGGTCGCAGAGTTCCTGCGGACGATGTTCGGCGAGGTCGTCCAACGGCAGTTGCTGCAGCAACCGCTCACTGCGCTTGCCGGCCTGTTCGAGGCGGGCCACCACATCGGCGTTGCGCTGGCCGATGACCAATTGCGTGAGATAGGCGGCCTCGGCCTGCTCACGATACCAGCGATTAGAGCGCTCGGCAGTCGTCGACGGAAACTTCTTTTCCAAGGCTTCGAACAAGGGCACGGAATCGGCATCGTGGATCAAACCCCAGGGGACGAACTTCAAAGTGTCGATGCGCGCGAGCGCTTCACGCACCGCCAATGCGCGGGTGCGGCGGCCCGTCACCTTGAAATCCTGGAGATTCAAAGACAAGGCGCTGCGGATCACCGCCAAGGTCCGTGGCTCGCCGACCAACGGCAGCAGATCCGGCAATTCGAGTGAGGCGTAGACATTTTTAGCGACGGCCTTCACCTGCCGCTCAACTGCCTGGACCACCGCCTGCGGATCGTCTTCGCTATCGATGAGTGCGACGTCGGCCCGCCCCAGATTGCCGCCGCCATGGCGCCCGCTGGCAGCGTGCGCCATGGCCAGCGCCTCATGTTGAGCGGGAAGGTCCATGGCCAGGGTGGCGGCGATCAGTCGCCAAGCCGCCGCCTGGCAGGCCTGAGCCGCCGGCAAGGTCTCGGCGTGGGCGCGCAGACCGGTGACGATGGCCGGCCAATACGCCGGCACCGGCAAGGCTGCGAGCAGCTCGGCTGAGCTTGCGGGCGAGGTTTGCGAATCGCGATTTTCGCCTTGGAATTGAACGGGTGTCAGACGCCGAGCGAACTCCAACCAGCCGGCGGCGTCGCGTGCCGGGTTGGCGGCAAAGGCCGTCACCTCGCTGGACGTGAGCACGGCCTTGCCGACCGCATCGGCCTTCACTGCCGGCGCATGGAGATCGGCGAGGATCGCCGCCGCGCCGCGCAGGCCGTCGCCTTCGGCCGCAGGTCCCAGACCGCAGGCGAGCACGAGCAGGGAATAAACGATTGCAGAGGTACGCATGATGCGCGAGTAGAGCAACGATATCATGATGCACAATCCTTAGCCAAGCTGCCTATCCGCATTTCTACGGCGGTAGACTGACGCGGCAAATCGTTCATCTACAGCATTGCATTATACAACGATTATTTGTCATTTGCATGCGGCATATTCATTAAAAATCCATTTGCCTGATGAGGATAAAAGTAAACGTTTTAGAGGTAGGAATCGAACCCATGAACAATCACTTGCGCCAATATTTGCGACTGCCCTTGGGCCAGCCGGCACCGGCGATTGAAAAGGCGAAGACCCCGGTCAACCCCTTCAGCAATGCTGTCGATCCGAGTAAGCTGTACCCCCTGCATCTCGAGCTGCTAATGCGCGATCTGCACACCATTGGCGAGGTTCCCGAGAAGTGGCGCGTGCTCGATGCCACCGAGACGCGTTTGGATGAACACGGTATGGAGATCGAATTCACCCTAGTACGCAAAGGCACCGATTTGGTGTGGCGGCGCAGCGTGCTAATCAGTGGGGGCCGTCTGGTGCGGATCAAGGCACTCTAAAAAATCGATCCTCCGTCCTCTGAATACAAATAGTTCTCTCGGACGGTAAGGCCCAGCCAAGTAGCGGACATCTACTTCGACGAGGTGCCGCTGATAGTGCCGCTGATAGTGCCGCTGATAGTGCCGCTGATAGTGCCGCTGATAGTGCCCATCAGCGCCGGCAGCCGTCCATGCGCGCGTGTGGGGCGGTGGAGCCAGCGCGCTGAGGCGCGGAGGCTAACGCGGTAACGGCTGATCGTAGATGCGCGTCGGCGGCAGGGGCTGATCCGCCGGTAGCAGATCCGCGCCCCAGGTACGCAGGCGGCCCTGCCAACCGACCAGCGGCAGCACTGTGCGCCCGATATCGAGAAACGACGCCAGACGCGGATCCCGCCGCGCAGGCGCGCCGCTGTTGAGGAACACTAGGGGCACGTACTCGCGTTGGCCTTCGGGCCCGCGGGTGCGATCGCTGGTGGGCAGGCCCGCCGCGTGATCTCCAAACAACACCACCACGCCCTGCGGTGAGCGGGCGAGGAAGGCGCTGATTAGGCGTTCGAGCTGAGCATCGGTGGCCGCCAACGCGTTGTCGTAATCGCTGCCTCGATCGGGACCGCGCCACCAACTGCGATATTGTACGAAGGGCGTGTGGCTGCTCATGGTCACGACATGGAGTACGAACGGCGAGGGCAAGGCCGTCAGGCGCGGAATCAGCGCCTCTACCAGTTCGTTGTCGCGAGCCCCGAATTCTCCGGGATGCTGTTGCAGCCCGAGGTCGTGGATATCCCACAGCTCATAGCCAAGCCGCGGCATGACCTGGGCGAAATTGAAATACATCCCCGGCAGGCCATGCGCCAGGGCCGTCTGCCATCCTGCCCGGCGCAAGCGCATGATCCATGAATTCGGCCATAGGCAGGCCGGCTGATCGAAGCTCACCGCCATCCACAACGGTTCGACGCCTTCGATGACAGCGACATCGCAGTCCGAGGATCCGCCCGGCCCGTGGTAGCTCAGACAACGCGGAAACCACACGCCTCCGGCGGCGCGTTGCGCGAGGTGCGGCATCGCTCTCTCGATGCCGCCGACATCGAGGGACTCAACCTGGATCACCAGCAGGTCGCGCCGCGCGGTGCTTGGGGTGCTTGAGGTGCTTGAGGTGCTTGAGGTGCTTGGGGTGCTTAAGGGGACAGGTGCGACGATTTCGGTCTCAGGGCCGTAGCGCAGGGACGGCGCCGAAGGCGCCCGCCAGGCCTCCTGCAGCTGCAGCGGCAGAAGTCCATATTGACGCACGAACACCGCCTGGGCGGTATAGCGATCATCGCGTTCGCGGGCCGCCCACTGCAACGCGGCATCGACCTGCCACACCAGCCAGGCAGTGGAGCTCAGCAGCAGGACGGCAGCAGCCGCCGACCAGCGCCCTGGCCAGCGCCGGCCATCGCACCAGCACCACCACAGCAGGGCCGGCACATCGGCAAGCAGCCAGAGCATGCCCAGGCTCAGCGGGACCACGCCGAAGCTCACGGCGGTGGCGCCTTCGCGGCCGACACTAAGGGCCGTGGCCCAGGTTAGGTGCAGACCGAAATAGGAGAAATAGCTCCAGCACAGCGCGAGGTAGAGCGTTTGCAGGCCCCACCCCAGGCCGACGCCGACGACCCCCAGGCCGCGCCACGCTGTCCACCAGCACAACGCCTGACCGAAACAGATCAGCGCTCCGAGGAGAACCTTGTGGGCATCCGAATACGCGAAGGACAGGGCCGTCGCGAAGGCCACGGTCTTGGCGGTGGAAAGACCAATGACCATGGCCCAGGCCCACCAGGCCGCGAACGTCTGGCGGCGAGGTGGGGGCACTGTCGACACCGGCTTACTTGAGCTTCATCATCGCCGCGCCGAGGCGTTCAAGCACCAGCATCTGACCGATCTGCGCCAGGGTATCGAACAGCGGCGGGGTCTCGCGACGACCAGTAGCGGCCACGCGCAGCAGCGAGAAGATAGTCTTGTTCTGCCACAGGGCCGCGGCCGCGACCTGTTCCGGAGTCGCGCCGATGGCCGGCGCCTGACTGCGATCAGTGATGATCCCGCGCACCAGGGCTTCCAGCGAGGGCGCGTCCCACACTGCCTGTTCACCGGCAGCGAAATTCTTGAGATCCTTGTGCAAGGTCTCGATGAGGGCCTTGGCCTGGGCCTTGTCGAGACCCTTGGGCACGAGGTCCTCGACGTGGTGGGTCACGGCGGTGGCGTAGAACGGCTCGGCCTGGGCGAGGAAATCGCCGCCGCAGGTCATGCGCTCGTTGAGCAGCGGGAAGAGCCCGGCGAAGCGGCTTTCGACAGCGCGCATGACCTCCTGTTTGGCGCGTTCCGGAGACAGCTCGCGGAAATAAAGGCCCTGTAGATGGCGCAGCTTGGCGAGGTCGAAGACCGGCCCGGCGACGTTGATACGATCGAGATCGAAGAAGCCGATCATCTCGTCGAGCGGGAACTTCTCCTTGCCCTCGGGATGCGAATGCCCGAGCAGGGCGAGGAAGTTCAACAGCGCCTCGGGCAAGAAGCCCTGAGCCTGGTACCACTTCAATGACGTGGGGTTCTTGCGCTTGCTGATCTTCGACTTGTCAGCATTGCGCAGCAGGCCGACGTGCACGTATTCGGGCGGCGTGAAGCCGAGCTTCTCGTTGAGCCAGATGTGCTTGGGCAGCGAATTGAGCCATTCCTCGGCACGGATCACGTGGGTGATCTTCATCAGGTGGTCATCGACCACCGCCGCCAAGTGGTAGGTCGGCCAGCCGTCGCTCTTAAGCAGCACCTGATCGTCGATGTCCTTCCAGGCCTTGACCACCGGCTGCTTGCGCAGGCGGTCCTTGTACACGAACTCGCCCTCGATGGGGGTCTTCATGCGGATGACGTAGGCTTCGCCAGTGGCGGCGCGCTTGAGGGCCTCTTGGTGATCGTAGCCACGGTAGCGGCGATCGTACATGATCGGCTCATTGGCGGCACGCTGACGGGCCTTCATCGCCTCCAGTTCACGGGCCGTCGCAAAGCAGTAATAAGCGTCGCCCTGGGCGATGAGCTGATCGGCGAATTTGCGGTAAAGGCCAAGCTTCACGCGCTCGCTCTGGACATACGGCCCATGCTCGCCGCCGACATCCGGACCCTCGTCGTAATTGAGGCCCATCCATTTCATCGCCGCGTAGATGTTCTGCGCCGATTCCTCGGTGCAGCGCGTCTGATCGGTGTCCTCGATGCGCAGGACGAACTTTCCCCCGTGGTGCTTGGCGAAACAGTAATTCATCAACCCGATGTAGGCCGTGCCTACGTGCGGGTCGCCGGTGGGAGAAGGAGCAATGCGGACGCGTACAGTCATGAGGGCGAGGAGGATCGCCAACTGCCGGAAAATGGGAAGGGAGAGTGTCCCGCAAGAGTGTCGAGCAAGGGTGTCGCGGGGGAGCCCCGGCGCAGGCCGGTATCAACAAATTCACTTCTCCATACCATGCCTGCCATTGTTTTTTTCGCGAACGGGCATATTTCATGCAGTGGTTCGCCAACGTCATGGAGTTCTACGATGCCTCGTTCACCTCTCATTCCCTTATTTTCACGCGCCTTGCAGCAGCTGCGCCGAAGTCGCGCGCAAGGCCTACCGGTTGCGGAATTGATCGAAATGGAGGCCGAACGCGCACGTTCGCGTCGCAAATTTCTACAAGGTGTCGCGGTCGCTGGCGCGGCTCTCGCCTTCGCCCCCCTGGCCCAGGCCAGCGATAATCTGCGGACCTTCGCCGCCGTGAGCCGACCGCCGTGCCGACCGCCGGTAGTGGCGATCATCGGCGGCGGCACCGCCGGACTGCATTGCGCTTATCGTCTGAAGAAAAAGGGCCTCCGTGCCACCGTCTACGAGGCCACCGCGCGCACCGGCGGGCGGATGCTCTCGAACCGCACGACCTTCGCCAGCAGCGGACAGACCTGCGAGCTGGGCGGCGAGTTCATCGATACCTCGCATAGGACCATGCGCCAACTGGCCCATGAATTCGGCCTGACCCTCGAGGACAAACGCACCGACCGGCCGGGGCTCACCGACCTCGTCGGCTACTTCAATGGTCGCAAGGTGCCCTACAGCGAACTGCTGACCTTGTTCGCACCGATCGCGGCGGCCATCGACGATTCATTGGCGACCCTCACCGTGCCCGACAATGGCATCACCTATGCCGACCCCAACGGTGGCGAATGGCTGGATAATCTCTCACTCACGCAGTGGTTTGATCGCGAAGGCATTCACGGCATCGGCCGTGAACTGGTCGAGACCGCCCACGTCATCGAGTGGGGCCTCGATGCCGATGAGATGAACGCCTACGACATGCTCGGCCTGATCTCGACCGGCACCAAGAAGATCGAACCCTTCGGCGACAGCGATGAACGCTTCCACGTCAAGAACGGCAACGATCAGATCCCGCGCAAGCTCGCAGAAGGCATCGACGGTCAGATCGAGACCGGCCGCGTCCTCGAATGCGTTACCCAACGTGCCGATGGCAAATACGTGGTCGCCTTCGCCTGTGGGCGGCAGGTGATCGCTGATCACGTGGTCAGCGCCATCCCCTTCAAATTACTGCGCGAAGTACAGCTCAGGGTCGATCTCCCGCAGCTCAAGCGGGTGGCGATCAACGAACTCGGCTACGGTCAGAACAGCAAGTGCATGACCGGCTATCGCAGTCGTCCGTGGCGTGCGCAAGGTTCCGATGGCCAATCGTTCTCCGATCTGCCCTTCCAGAATTCCTGGGATACGGCACAGATGCAGGCCGGGGTCCACGGCATCCTCACCGAGTACACCGGCGGCAGCCGGGCGCTGGCGGCAGGCAACGGCACGACCAGCGCGCATGCCGGGGCATTCGTCAGCCAAATCGATCGCGTGTATCCCGGCGCCGCCGCCGCCTATGACGGCAAGGCGATCCGTCAGAACTGGCATCGCATGCCCTTCAACCGCGCTTCCTACAGTGCGTACCTGGTGGGCCAATATACGAAATTCGCCGGTACCGAAGGCGATCGCGTCGGCAATTTCCACTTCGCCGGCGAACACACCGACTTCGACAATCAAGGCTACATGGAAGGTGCCGCCCGCAGCGGCACGCGCGTGGCCAAGGAGATCCTTGCCGGCAGCGTGGCCAACACGCTTTCCGCCGCCGGTTGAGCAACAGCTGCCATTGGCTTCTCGCCGCCGGTCAACCACCGGCGGCTTTTTTTTATACTTTTTACCACCCTTCACGGTGAACCCTTCGCCTTGCCGCGGCACTGAATCCAGTACCGTATTCAGTACCGAGGCATGCCATGGTCGTCCGCACCCAATCCATCAGCTACGTCAAAGCTCATCTCGCGCGGGTGATCGACGAGGTCCGCGATGGCGGCGGCCCGCTGATCGTCACGCAAAACGGCTCGACCGCTGCCATCATCCAGGATCCCGAGTCCTACGAACGCACGCAGCAGGCCATGGTCATGCTCAAGCTCGTGGCCATGGCGGATGAGGATCTCCGCCACGGCCGCACCCACACCCATGCGGAAGTCTTCGCCGCTGCCCGTAAACGGCTCGCCCTGGGTAAAAAGCCCGTCCGCAGAAAAGCCGGCGCGTGAAGCGCTGGCGGGTCATCTACGGTGACGGAGCCAAGGGCGACATCCTCGGGATCGTGGACTACATCCTCGCCCGAGACAACCTCATCAATGCCGCTAAGGCACTCGCGCGACTGGAAGATCGTATCGGCACCTTAACGACGCTGCCGGATCGCGGCCGGGTCGTGCCCGAACTCTCCTGGCACGGCATTACCAACGTCCGTGAAATCCTCGAGAAGCCGTGGCGCATCTTATATCAGGTCAAAGCCAGTGAGGTCCTGATCCTGGCGGTCTATGATGGCCGCCGCCATCTGAACGACGTTCTCCTCGAGCGCTTCCTGCGCTCTTGATCATATCTGTTTCGAGTTCCCCGACAGCGGTGTTAACGCAGACGGTTTGGCGAACCTCAACCTTGTGCCCGGTGCGATGGCGGCTCGACTCGTTGCGATGCGTATCTGCCAATGCTGGGATGATGGGAACCTCGACGACCTCCGGCTCTGCGCGTTGTTGCGCCGACATGGAGCGACGGCGAGCTTCAATCTCAATCCCGGCCTGATCCGTGCGGAGCGCTATTTCGGCTGGAATTATCGCGAGACCAAGGCGGTGTGGAAATTGTCGCGGGCGGAATTGACGACCGTGTATGCGGGCTTCGACATCGCCAACCATACCGACACCCATCCGCATCTCCCGACCCTCGGCGATGCCGACGTGCAGCGCGAGATCCGCGACGGCCGCGACCGTCTCGAGCAGCTCTTCGAGGCTCCCGTCACCGGCTTCGCCTATCCTTTCGGTGAATACGATCAGCGCATCATGGCGGCGGTCCAGGCTGCCGGGCACACCTATGCGCGGACCTGCCTCACGGCTCCCGACGTGCTCGCCGCGCCCGAGCGCATGGCCCAGCCGACCAGCACCTTCCATCTCGCCGAGGATTTCTGGGCAGTGTTCGAACGCGTGCGCGCCGCCGATGGCGTGTTCTGGTTCTGGGGCCATTCCTACGAGTTCATCACCGAGGACGACTGGCTCGCCTTCGACGCCAAGCTCACGCGCATCAATGCCACGCCCGGCGTCGAATGGGTGCGTCTGCCCGAGCTTTTCGCCTGACGGGTGTTCAGGCGTTGATGATCTCCGACAGGCCCAGCCATTCCTCTTCGCAGGCGGCGATCTTGGCCTGGACCTCGGCGAGTTCGAGGGCTTCCGCCTCCTGATAGACGGCGGGGTTCTTGGCGAGCATTGCTTCGAGCTGCTTCTTCCGTTCATCGAGACGCTTGAGGTCGCGTTCGACGCCCTTGATACGCTTGCCGGCATCGCGGGTGTCCTGGGCACTGACCGGCTTGGCCGCGGCCTTGCCGGCATCGGCGGTCTTGGTCGGTGCCGGAGCGCCGGTCTCTGCCCGGGCTTCGAATTCCAGGCGCCAGCAATAGGCCGCGTAGCCATCGGGGAACAAGGTCGCGCGACCGTCCTTGACCTCGATCACCTGGGTGGCGATGCGTTCGACGAAGGTGCGATCGTGACTGACCAGGAACAAGGTACCGTTGTAGGCCTTGAGGGCATCGGCGAGGGCCTCGACGGTCTCGAAGTCGAGGTGATTGGTGGGCTCGTCGAGAAGCAGGGCGGGATAGCGTCCGAGCAGCAGGCCGCACAGCAGCAGACGCGAACGCTCGCCGCCCGAGAGGACCTTGATGTGCTTGTCGACTTCGTCGCCGCGGAACAGGAAGGTGCCGGCGAGGTCGAGCACATCCTGGGTACGGATGTGCGGACCGGGGGCGGCGGAGGCCTGCTTCTCCAACCAATGGCGCACGGTCTGGTTGTCCGGCAGCGACTGGAAGACGTGCTGCGCGTAGGTGCCGATGCGCATCTCATAGCCCCACTTCTGGGTGCCGGCCAAAGGCGGCAGGGCGCCGGCAATGGTCTTGAGGAAAGTCGATTTTCCTTGGCCGTTATCGCCCACCACCGCCACGTGGCTGCCGCGATCGAGATCGAAGGTGATGCCCTCGGCGATCACTACCGGCTTGCCACCGGGACTCGCCGGCGGGTAGCCGATGGTGATGTCCTTCATCAGCAGCGCCGTGCCGCTGCGCGTTTCGGAATTGGGCAGGCGCATCTCGAGCACCGCCTCGCTCTGATCGAGCTCGACCTCTTCGAGCTTCTCAAGCTGCTTGCGCCGCGACTCGGCCTGCGTGGCCTTGCTGGCGGTGGCCTTGTTGCGGGCGATCCAGTCGGTGAGCTCGGCGCGCTTCTCGCGCACTTCGATGTTCAACTTCTCGGCCTGCTCGCGGCGGGCCTTCTGATAGGCGAGGTATTCGGTGACCCGCCCGGGATAGATGGTCATCTTTCCGCGCGCCACCTCCAAGGTGTCGGTGCAGGTGCGCATGAGGAATTCGCGATCATGCGAGACCACCAGGTAGCCACCGGGGAAGGTCAGCAGGAACTGCTCGAGCAGCAGCAGAGTCTTCAGATCGAGGTAGTTGGTGGGCTCGTCGAGGATCAGGAAGTTGGGCTCTGAGAGGAGCATCGAAGCCAGGCGCACACGGGTCTGGAAACCACCCGAGAGCGCCAGCGCGGTGCGCCCGAGCAGCTCCTGGTTGAGCAGGAATTTTCCCGCCAGTTCACCGCAGCGCCATTCCGCGGCGCCGCTCTTGCGCACCAGAAACTGGAGGACGGTCTCATCGGCGCCGAAGGGATCCTTCTGTTCCAGGTACGAGAGGCGCAGATCGGCATGCAACTTGATCGAGCCGGCATCGGGCTCCTCTTCGCCGAGGATCATCTTGCAGAAGGTCGATTTACCGGCGCCATTGCGGCCGATCACGCCGACGCGCTGCGACTCGCCGATCGCGACTTCGGCGTCCTCGAGAATGGCCTTAGGGCCGTAGTGTTTATGAAGACCGGAAGCTTGGATGACCGTACGCATGGGCGGGGCAGAGTCGTCACCCGGCGCGAGGCTCAAGTGGCGCCCTGCAGTCGACGAAGTAGGGTAAGGGGATGGGCCCCCCCTTGGCGTTTCTTCAGCACTACCGTCGAACCTCCTTGATGTTACCAAGGTTGGCGACCCTGGCGCTGGCCGCGGGCTTCACCACTACCCTGCAATTTGTCGGTGTTCCGGCATTTTTAACCACCTTCCTGGTGCTCTGCTGGGGCCTGCTGGGCGGCCTGGTCCTGGGCATGGCGGGCTTTATTGCGGCGCTCGTTCCGTTGTGCACGCTGGTCCCGACACTTTTCAACGATGCTGACAGTAGCCCGCTGGCGGTGATCGGCTGGACTGCGGCCTCGGGAAGCTTGGCCTTGCTGTGGCACCTCTTAGAGGTCGCGCACTGGCGCCACGCCACCCGCGACCTGCGCGATCTGCTACGCCAGAGCCAACATCAGCAGCGTCACCTGGCCAACAGCGTGGGGCGTTACCCAGCACTGCAGGAGGCCAGCTTGGCCCTCGCCGGGGTGCGCGACATCGACCATTTGGCGGAAGAGCTCTGCCGACAGATCCGGGCCGTGGTCCCCGATTGCCTCGTCGCCCAAGTGCACATCGGTCTCGCCAACCAACTCAGCTGCCGCGCGAGCGCCGATTCCGAGGGCAGCCCGGTGCCCACCGAGCCCACCGAGGATGAGTGCTATGTTGCAACCGAGGCGCGCATCCTCACCCGCCGTGCTCCCGAACACATCCGCGTGATGCTGCCCTTACGCGGCGAACGCCGAGGCAACCATTCCCGCGATGCCTTGTGCGGCGTTCTGGTGGTTGCCCTGCCCAACGATATCCAGGCCGAGCAGCTGCATGTCGAGATGCTGACCGCCCTCGCGCAGCTCGGCGGCATCGGCCTGGCCGCCGTCGATCTCGTCGGGCGAGCACGGGCCCTGGCCTTGCGCGATGACCTCACCGAACTGTTCGGCCAATTCGAATTCCTGCGTCGCCTCGATGAACAGGTGGCGAGCGCCCGTCGTCAGCAGCAACCCCTCGGCCTGGTGATGTGCGACCTCGACCATCTTAAGCGCTTCAATGATTCATGGGGCCACGCGGCTGGCGATGTCGCCCTCAAGACCGTAGCCCGCGCCATCCAGCGCGTGGTTGAACCGATTTCCGGCGGCATCGCCTGCCGCTATGGCGGCGAGGAATTCGCGCTCTGCCTCCCCGGCTGCTCCGAGGCGTCGCTGAAGGCCATCGCCGAACGCCTGCGGATGGATATCGCCAGCGCCATTTCCGATCCCCTGCATCCCCATCGCCGGGTCAGCGCCTCGTTGGGCATCGCCTCGCTGCGACCGCTGGAAACCAGCCGCGCCATGCTCGTCCGCGCCGATGCCGCGACCTATCGCGCCAAGGCCAATGGACGCGACTGCGTCGAGAGCGCCAACGATATCGGGGAGCTCGACCCGGCGCAGCCGCTGCCCACCGTGACCCAGCATTTTTTCGCCGCCAGCGTGCCCCTCCACAGCGGCCCGGCCGACTCATGAAGGCCGCGACGTGGGTGATCGTCGCCTTACTCTTGGGCGCGGGTTGCATGTTCTGGCTCGGCATGGCGGGCATGGCGGTACTTAGCACCCTCGCCATCGGCAGCGGAGCCTGGGCGTTGTTGGCGTCCCCGGCGAAAGATGACTCCGTGCCGTCGACCGCCCAACGCTTCAATCCCGCTAAGCTCGCCGAACAGCACCAGACAGTCCTGTTGCAGCTCGCGACCCTCGCCGATGAACGCGAACTGCATCGCGGCCTGTTCGAGGTCAGCACCGAGTTGGTCGGCTGTGTCACCGAGGACGACGCGCGCGTACGCTTCGCGGCGGCGGTGCGCCGCTATTGGGAAGGCCGCTTTGCCGATCTGATGGTCTGGAACAAGGGCGCTTGGCGCAGCCTCGGCGGCCCCGCCAGCGGCCTGCCGCCGGTGCTCGATCATCCGGTGCAGCTGCCCAACGGCCTCGCTCATGAAGGCGACCTGATCCTCGATCTCTCTCCGGGAGTCGTCGGCCATGCAGCGCTCATCCTGCGCCGTGCCCGCACCCAGCCGAGCCTCGCCGGTCGCTCCTTTTCCGCGCAATTGGCGATCGCTGAGATCCTCCGCGCCCAGCTCGCCCTGTCCTTGCGCCGCGTCCTGCTTTACAGCGAGCTCCAGGATCTGGCGCGCAGCGATCCCCTGACCACCACCCATCGCCGCTGGTACGGCGAAGGCCGCCTCGCGGAACTGGTCGACGGCGGCAAGGTGGTGACCGTGGCGATGATCGACATCGACCACTTCAAGCTGGTCAACGACACCTACGGCCACAGCGCCGGTGACTACGTTTTGACCGCAGTCGGGCGGACCTTGTCCGAGGCCCTGCGCACCAACGACCTCGTCTGCCGCTGGGGTGGCGAGGAATTCCTCGTGGTGCTCCCCGACACCTTGCCGGACGGGGCCTTCCTCGTCGCCCAGCGCCTGCGCCAAGCGATCGCGGATCTACAGGACCTCCCGACCCCGGTCACGGTCTCGATCGGGGTCGCCGCCTGCACCCAGGACGATGCCTGCGCCAAGCTCATCGCCCGGGCCGACGAGGCGCTCTACCTGGCGAAGAAGAGCGGGCGCGATTGCGTGATGATGGCGCCGATGACCAGCGCTCCCGGCAGCCTGCGGCTGCTCTCCCGGCAGCCCAAGGAGCGCAGCCGGTCGCCGGTATGAGCCGACCTCAGCCAGCGATATAGCGCTCGATGAGGCGGGTGGTCGCGGGATTGAACCCGCGCACCGCGACCGGCTGCTTCTTCGACGCGCCACGGCTGGCGGTGAGCTGGGTGCGCACCTGCTTGGCGAGGACCTTGCCCAATTCCACGCCCCATTGATCGAAGCTGTTGATGCCCCAGATGAAGCCCTGCACCGCCGTGCGGTGCTCATACAACGCCAGCAGCTGGCCGGTGGTGTAGGGATTGAGCACCGGCAGCAGCAGCACCTGCGACGGCCGGTTGCCGGGGAATTCCTTGTGCGGCACGAGGGCCTCAGGCACGCCTTCAGCGCGCAGCTCGGCGGCGGTCTTGCCATAGGCCAAGGCATCCGGCTGGGCGAAGAAATTCGACATCAGTTCATCGTGGTTGCTGACCGGCTCGCCGGGCAGGCCGATCGGCTGCTGGCTGTGCAGGAAGCCGATGAAATCAGCGGGGACCACGCGTCCCTGATGCACCAGCTGATAGAACGAATGCTGGCCGTTGGTGCCGGGCTCACCGAAATTGATCTCGCCGGCTTCGAACGGCAGCACGCTGCCATCGAGGGCCACGCGCTTGCCGTTGGACTCCATGTCGACCTGCTGGATATGCGGCGCGAGCTTCATCAGCGCCTGGCAATAGGGCAGCAGGGCGCGGGTGGAATGGCCGAGGAAGGTCGAATTCCACACTCCGAAGAGGCCCATCTGCACCGGCAGGTTCTTCTCCAGGGGCGCGGTCAACAGGTGCTGATCGATGGCACGCGCGCCGGCCAGGAACTGCTCGACGGCTTTCCAGCCATACTGCAAAGCGAGGGGCACCAGGCCCACCGCCGAACACACGCTGTAACGCCCACCGACCCAATCCCAGAAGCCGAAGGCATTCTTGGGATCGATGCCGAACTTCTCGACTTCCGGGAGGTTCGTCGACACCGCCACCATCTGCTTGGCCACCGCCGCCGCCCCGAGGTGCTTGCTCAGCCAGCTGCGCAAGGTGCGCGCGTTGAGCATCGTCTCGGCGGTGGTGAAGGTCTTCGAGATCACCACCACCAGGGTCGTTTCGGGATCGAGATCGTCGAGTGCGCGAGTGACATCGATGGGATCGACGTTGGCCAGGAAGCGCAGCCGGCGACCGTCGGCAGCCTTGGCGCAAGCTGGATCAGTCTTCAGCGATTCGTAGACGAACTCCGGGCCAAGATAGCTACCTCCGATGCCGATGGCGACGACATCGGTCAGGGGCTTGCCGGTGACGCCCAGCCATTTGCCGCTGCGGATCTGCTCGCTGAAGCGCTTGATGCGTTTCTGCACGGCATGGACCTCGGCGACCACGTCCTGACCATCGACGACGATACGGCTGTCGGCGGCAGCGCGCAAGGCGATGTGCAAAACGCTGCGATTCTCAGTGGTGTTGAGCTTGGCACCGGCGGCCATGGACTTGAGCTTTTTCGGCAGGTCGGCGGCCTTGGCCAAGGCCAGCAGCAGCTTCTTGGTTTCCACGGTCGCGTTCTGGCGGCTCGAATCGAGGATCATGCCATCGTGCTCGATGGTCAGCGCAGTCGCCCGCCGACCATCGCTGAGCAACTCGCGCAGGTGCAGTTTCTTGACCGCGGCAGCATGCGTGACGAGGGCCTTCCAGGCAGGGGACGAAACAATGGCAGTGGTCATGGCGGACTCCGGTGGGCCAGAGCATGTAACGCCAGATGTTACTGCCAAGAGGCAGCGCGCAGCCTCACCGCCGGGCCCCGCGCCGCCGCGGTTTCCCGCCACGCGCCGGTTTATCGCTGACGGCAGCGCCGTCGTGGCCTTCGCCGCCGGCCTCGATGGCCTTGATCACATCGCGCAGGCGCGCGGCCTCCTCGAAGCGCAGATTCTCGGCAGCTTCGATCATGCGCCGAGTAAGATCGGGGAGATCGACAGCGGTTTTGACCTCGCCATCGGCGCGATAGACCACGCCCGCCTCGGCGGCCTTACGGCCCGAGAGCTGCTCGGCGAAGGTCCCGCCGAGACTGCCGACCTTGTGCGCGGTGCGCGGGACGATGCCGTGGGCGGTATTGAAGGCGAACTGCCGTTCGCGACGGCGGGCGGTCTCTTCGATCGCCGCCGCCATTCCCGGCGATGAACCGTCGGCGTAGAGCACCACCTGGCCGGCGACGTGGCGCGCGGCGCGGCCGATGGTCTGGATCAGACTGGTCTTCGAGCGCAGGAAGCCCTCCTTGTCGGCGTCGAAGATCGCCACCAGTGAAACCTCGGGCAGATCCAGGCCTTCGCGCAGGAGGTTCACCCCGATCAGGCACTGCGTCTCACCGCTGCGCAGACCGCTGAGCACCTCGATGCGTTCGATGGCGTCGAGGTCGCTATGCAGGTAGGTGGCGCTGATGCCAGCCTCGCTGAGGTATTCGGCGAGGTCTTCGGCAAGGCGCTTGGTGATTGTCGTCACCAGGGTGCGCTCGTCGCGAGCACAGCGCAGCTTGACCTCGGCGATGAGATCCTCGACCTGGCCGGAGGTCGGACGCACCATAACCACCGGATCGATGATGCCGGTCGGGCGGATGAGCTGTTCGGTACGCGCGACTTCGGTCTTGGCCTCGTACACCGAGGGCGTGGCGCTGACGAAGAGCAGCTGCGGGACCAAGGCCTCCCACTCGGCGAAGGTGCACGGACGATTGTCGATCGCGCTCGGCAGGCGGAAACCGTGCTGGACGAGGGTCTCCTTGCGGCTGCGGTCACCGGCATACATGCCGCCGATCTGCGGGATGGTGACGTGGCTCTCGTCGACCACGCAGAGGAAATCCGGCGGGAAGAAATCGTACAGGCAGTACGGCCGTTCCCCGGGCTTGCGGCCGGTGAGGTGGCGCGAGTAGTTCTCGATGCCCTGGCAGGTGCCGACCTCCTCAAGCATCTCGAGGTCGTAGGTGGTGCGCGATTGCAGGCGTTGGGCCTCGAGCAGCGCCCCTTGCACCAGCAGCTCGGAATGGCGTTGCGCAAGTTCGTCGCGGATGCCGGCCAAGGCGCGCTCGACGGTCGGCTCGTCGACGACAAAGTGTTTCGCCGGGTAGATGTTCATCTGCTCGTGACGCCCAAGGATTTCGCCGGTGAGGGTATGGATGGTGGCGATCTCCTCGATCTGATCTCCGAAGAAGACCACGCGGATGGCGCTGTCATCGTAGGCCGGCCAGAGATCGACGACATCGCCGCGCACGCGGAATTTTCCGCGCTGGAAGGACAGGTCGCCGCGGTTGTACTGGATCGCCACCAGGCTCGCGAGGAAGGCATCGCGCTCGAGGGTATTGCCCACCGCCAGGACCACCGTCAGGTCCTGATACGAACGCGGCGAACCCAGGCCGTAGATGCTCGAGACGCTGGCGATGATGATCACATCGCGACGCGAGAGCAGCGAGCGGGTCGCCGAGAGGCGCAGCTTGTCGATCTCCTCGTTGATCGAGGACTCCTTCTCGATGTAGAGATCCTTGCCCGGGACGTAGGCCTCGGGCTGGTAGTAGTCGTAGTAGCTGACGAAGTACTCCACCGCATTGTCGGGAAAGAAACCCTTGAACTCAGCGTATAATTGCGCTGCCAAGGTCTTGTTGTGCGAGAGCACGAGGGTCGGCCGCTGGAGGTTCTGGATGACGTTGGCGACGGTGAAGGTCTTGCCGCTGCCGGTCACACCGAGCAGCGTCGCGGCCCGGTCGCCGCGCTGCAGCGACTCGGTCAGCGCGGCGATTGCCGTCGGCTGGTCGCCCATCGGGGCGTAGGGAGCGGCAAGGCGGAAACCGGCGGGCTCGAAGGCTGGCGACATGCGGCGACGGTATACCCGCCTGCGCAGATGCATCAGCTCATTGAGGCCCCCGTTTCGCCGGCCGGCATCAGCCATAGGCTGATCCCATGGTGGCCGCGCCGCATCCCTTTGCCAAGCATCGCCCTGCCAACCGCCGGCTGGGATTGCGACTGCTCGCACTGGGGCTCGCCTGGGCATCTCTCGCCAGTGCCGCCGAGGGCTTGTCCCTGCCACTGCCCCAGCCACTGCCACTGCCCCAAACCCAGCCCCAGCCCTTGCCAACCGCTGGCAGCGAGCACGCGGCGGTGGTCCACGCCTTGCAGGCCCTGGCCCGCGGCGACAGCCAGCCGCTGCTGGCACTGCCCGGACATAATCTCGCCGAAGCCCCGGCGATCACTGATCCCGAGGATGCGGCCTTGGCGCGGCGGTGGACGACACTCTTGCCGCTGACCATCGCCCGCCTGCCGACCGCGCGGCAGGCGCCCGTGCTCGCAGCCCTCGATGAGCTCTATGCCCAGGCCAGCGCCCAGGCCAGCGCCCAGGCCAGCGCCCACGACAGCACCCACGCCAGCACCCAGCCCTGGGATTATCTTCCGGCACCGGCGGCGAGCCGGGCGGTGGCGCAGGCTGCAGCCCGGGCCTTCGATCAGGGGCGTCTGCGGCTGGCACTCAGCCTGCTCGCTGATGGCCCACGGGCGCAGGCCGCGCGCGCACTGCTCGACCTCCCCCTGCCGCGCCCGGCCCTGCCCGTCGCCAGTCGTCGACAAGCCCCCACGCCCAGGCTCCTCCAGCCTGGCGACGGCTGGCTCTTCGGACTCGATCCCGCCGGACGGGTGCGCTGGCAGCGACGCTGCGAACGCCAGGCGCAGGTCGTCGTCGGCGAGCAATCGGCGGTGATCGTCGAGACCGCCGGCGCCGCGGTGATCGACAGCGAAGGCCGCGCCCGAGCCTTACCGCCCTTGCCCGGTTTTGCCAAACCGTGGGCGATCACTGCCCAATGCGTGTGGTTCGTAGCCGGCACCCATGCCTGGCGGGTGGTGCTCGGTACACCCCTTGCGGTCACCGACATGACCCTCCCGGCGGCCCCCCTCGGCGCACCGCTGCTGCGCGGTGACGATGCCTGGTGGTTGACCCGTGAAAAACTGGTGATGACGCATGGCACCACTATCAGCACCACTATCACGGAATCTTTGCCGCATCTCCTGGCGCTCTCGCCCTATGCCAGCCTGGTCGCGCATCCGCAGGGCGGTGAGATCCGCGATGGCCAGGACTCCTGGCTGGTCGCTGACCGCCAGGCGGTGCCGCCGCTGAAGCAGGGCGAGGCGTGGTTGCTCGCCGGTGCGCCGGTGCAGGCCGCGACTTTTGCTGCCGCCAGTGCCGCCACCAGTGCCGCCGCCACTAGTGCCGCCGCCAGTGCCGATAGCGAAAGCCGTGATCTGGCTTTCCGCTGCGCGCTGGCACTGCCGGCAAGCACCTCGGCAGCACTGTCAGCAGCAGCCACCACGCCTCAGCAGCAGGTCAGCGCGTGGTTGGCGCGCGCCCGTCTCGGCGAAGGCGAAGAGGCTTTGGCCACCGCCGCTCTCACGACCTTCGCCGAGCACGAACCGGCGCTCCTGGTCACCGACGCGCACACCGATCTGACCTGGCCGACGTCGGTATGGCCGGTGCAGACCACGCTACGCGCCTGGGCGCTGCGCGACGACGCGCAAGCGCCACAGATCAGCCTGAACTCGGATGCCCGGCAGGTGCGCGTGCGGGCGACGTGGCCGGATGGGTTACGCTGGTGGCAACGAAGTTGGCCGACCCGGCCACTCATCGATGCACCGAGCCGCAGCTGGGCGGTGCAGCAAGGGATGTTGGTGATCGCCGATGGCGCCGAGCACCTGATGGTATTGAGCGCCACAACCGGCGAGCTCCTGGTGGATGCCGAGGTCCCCGCCGACCTCGATCCGGGCCTGGTGGTACGCTGCGGAGCGCGGCAGGTGGCCCTGCTCAGCGATCAAGGACGGACCTTGCTGGTGGTCCGTGGCTCGACCGTGCAGCGCCGGCCGCTGGCCGTGGTCGGACGCAGCCTACGCGGGGCGGATAACGCCGTGATCGTGGTCACCTCCGAAGGCGAGCAGCGCGTGGCGCTGCCGTGATGCAATTCGACGATTCCTGGGGGAGCGGGCGACTCGCCCGCTGATTAGGTCAGATAAGCGGGCGAGTCGCCCGCTCCCCCAGGGCGACGGCCCACACACTTTTACGTTACGACGCCTTCAGCAGACGATCGCTGAGGTCGGCGAGCATCGTCCCCAGGTACTGGTCTTCTTCCGCAGTTCGGTGGCCTTCGGTCTTGGCCTTGAGCACCGTCAGCAACTGCACGGTGTAGCGTGCGTAGGGCAGGTTCAGACTGCGCTCACCGCTCAGCGGATTGGGCAAGGCGCCCAATTGCATCAGCCCCTGCGAGCCGAGACCACTGAGGAAGTTCAACAAGGTCGCTTCCGGCACCTGGCTCGCCGCACTCTCTGCATCAGCCATGGTCATTTTCCCTGCGTCGCCTGGTTCAGATCACGGGCACCGCTGTCGGCGGCACGATTGGCTTCCGCCTGGCCCTGGTGGCGGATCTGCTGGCGTTCCTCGTATTTGGCGCGCTCTTCACGATCCGAACTGCAACCGGCGAGAGCGAGGCCGACGAAGGCCGCGATGACAAGGGCGAAACGTGACATGGAAGCGTCTCCTTTTTCTAGCCTCGGCCAGCCCCAGCTGAGGCAAGATCACATTATTTGTCAACTACTATTCACAATAATAGTTCTGTATCAGAAGCCATCCCGAGGCTCTCCCCGTAAGAGTGGATCATCTATTGACAAGCTTTAGGTTTCCCCCGTCCGGCAGATTTATTCCATTCCGCCGAATTGATTAAAACCAGCCTACCATACGGAGGCTTCCATGCGTATCTCTTCCCCTCGTCAGGGCTTTACCCTGATCGAACTGCTGGTGGTGATCTCGATCATCGCCATCCTCTCCGGCATGCTCCTGCCCGCGATCAACATGGTCCGCGAAGGCGCCCGCAAGGCCAACTGTAGCAACAATCAGCGCCAAATCGTTTTAGGCATGAATGTCTATGCGAATGATAACGACCAGTCATGGCCGGTGTTGTGGTCGTCTACGAACGGAAGCGGCACGGCCTCCGGAACAACCATTGCTTATGCAACAACTATCTCAAGCAACATAACTGCCAGCGCTGTGACTATGAATTCCTTCGAATATCTCGCCTACACCACCGGTGGCGACATTACTAGCAAGGTATTCGCCTGCCCATCGAATCCGACCCAGAAACCGATCGCCGCGTGCACCTCGGCAGCAAACATCACCGCCGCTAGTGCCGCTGGTGCCGGAGCCACCTGGTCTAAGGCTTTGGCCACAACTGAGCTGGCCAATGTCGGCGCCTATGCCTACGATTGGACGGCTCCCTCAAACAGCTCATCCATACGTGTAGTTACGGCTGATCGGCCTAGAAATGGAGCTGCAACGGGGGATATGACCACCCATAAGTCGGTCGCGATGGCGGCTTTTGCCGATGGTCACGTCAGCAACGTCAATAAAGCGACGGGAACCATCGCAGGAACGGCGACTACCGCTATCGATGCCGTGACCAATACCTGGATCTGCATCAACAAGGAGGCCGGAACCGACAATATTTATGATGGTGGCTCGGATGGCGCAGAATACACAGCAGCAGGCGGTTCCACCACCCGTGCGTGGGTGAAGTAAGCGTTCGGACTCTGTTCACGATCGCCTCAAACCTCCGTCACTCCGTGACGGAGGTTTTTTTGCGTCCTGCCCTCGGGTCAAAGGCTCGTTCCAGCTCAACCGGCCTGCACATCCTAGCAGAGGTCCGTAGCGATGGATGACGCATAGTTGGCACACCTTGTAACCGTCAAATAGCTCAGAATTCACTGATATTACCGTCCGCCACCACCTGCAAATCCCAGTGGGTAGCGGACGGCCACCAGCCCGGCACCACGACTTTCACCAACTCCTGCGTCAAGATGCGGTTGGTCGCTGATTGCAGCGTCGGCATCAGCGGCGCGAGCGCACCTAACGGAGTCGTGCCGCGCAACTCGTTAAGCATGACCTGTGCCGCGAGCGCAAACTTCCGTGTCGGCTGCTGCGTCAGCGTCGTCGTCAGGGTCAGGTCGAGGTGCTCGACGCTGATCGGCAGGGATTGTTCCCAGAGGTACAACTGCGCGCTGCCGCCGAGCTGGACCTGCCAGACCGCGTGCCGATCCGCGCGCGGTTCGCCGCTCACCCGCATCTCCTGGACCTTCACCTGCGATAGCGGAGCCCGCTGACGCGTCAGATAGCTAGCCAACTCGCGCTCGACGATGCCCCGCGGAAGGCGACCGGTGATCACCGGCTCACTGGCGGTAGCGTCGACCTCAAGACGCCAGGTGACGTCGGGCATCTCAGTAAAGGTCCCCCAGACCTGCTGACCATCGCGGAGCAGGATCCGCGGCAGCCAGCGTCCGCTGGCGCCCTCAATGATCTGCTGCAAGGTCGCCGGCGAGCAACGCCCAACGACCATCGCCGAGGTTGTCGAAGCACCACCGAAGCCGGCTCCGCGCAGGACCACCATCTCCGTTTTGAGCGGTGCTTGCCATCGCAACAGAAAACAGGCGAGATGGCCTGCATACCACCCTGAAAGACCCACCACGAGAGCCGCTGCGAGGGTCACGCCAAACCAGAGGCGACGGCGGCGACGGCGACGGCTGACAGAGATCGCCGCATCGCATGAGGTCTGAGCTGGAGGCATGGTCATATGCACCGGTTCCGGAAGAAGTTCGCACGGCGCATATCACCTTGCTGCGAGGGGAAATTTAAAGCTCCACGATGTTCCTGCCAGCCCTCCTCCACTCTTCCACTCTTCCACTCTTCCACTCTTCCACTCTTCCACTCTTCCACTCTTCCACTCTTCCACTCCTCCTCGCCTCCGCGTCCGCGGCCGGAGGGCTCAACGGCTGGCCTGGTATCATCCTCGCGCGGCCGCTTCCCCCAGGGTTGTCGTACGTCATTCCGCTTCTAACCTGTATAGCCCTCGCAATCAGGCTTCCGGAGCGCCCATGCTGCACCCTCGTGCGACCGCCCAATGCGTGGCCGTCGGCACCTTTCTCCCCGAGCGCCGGCTGACCAATGCCGAGCTTGCGGCACGTGTCGACACCACTGATGAATGGATCGTTTCACGCACCGGCATTCGTGAACGGCGCCTGGTCGAACCGGGCACGCCGTGTTCCGTGATCGCCACTGCCGCCGGCCGTGATTGCCTGACGCGCGCCGGAGTCAGCGCCGAGACCCTTGATGGGATCATCGTCGCGACCATTACCGGCGATCAGCGCATGCCGGCAACCGCCAATATCGTCCAGCATGCGTTGGGTGCGACCACCGCCTGGGGCTATGATCTGCTGAATGCCTGCAATGGCTTCCTCGCCGCCCTAACCACCGCCGCCTCGATGATCGAGGCCGGTCGGGCCAAGCGCATCCTGGTGATCGGCGCCGATGTGATGAGCTCGATCATCAACCACCATGATCGCAACACCTGCATCCTCTTCGGCGATGGCGCGGGGGCGGTGCTTCTCGAAGCCGGGCCTGAAGACGCTGCCACCGGCGTGCGTGGCTGGGAGATGCATTCCGATGGTGCTGGCGGCGATGAACTGATTCTGCCCTGCACCGGCTCGGCGCCCTCGTCGCCGGGACAGCTGCCGGTGGTCTACCAGAATGGTCGCACGGTGTTCGCCCATGCTGTTCGCCGCATGGCCGAAGTCGCCGACCACTGCCTGACCAGCCAGGGACTGACCGGCCGCGATGTCGATCTGATCATCCCCCATCAGGCCAATATCCGCATCATCGAAGCCACTGCCGAACGTCTGCACGTGCCGATGTCGCAGGTCGTGGTCAACATCGCCGAGGTCGGCAATACCACGGCCGCGACACTGCCCCTGGCCCTGGCCCAAGCCGCCAGCGATGGCCGCCTGACCACCGGCACGCGCGTCCTGCTGGTGGCCTTCGGCGGCGGCTTCACGTGGGGTGCGTGCTACCTGCAATGGGGCCGTGGGCAGGTGCCCGCTTCATGATCGATCGGCTCGATCATTTCCGTTGGATGGTGCTCGCCCGCGCGCTCGATGAGCGCTTGGCGGCGCTCTATCGCCAGGACCACATCCGTGGCGGCAGCGTCTTCAGCGGCAAAGGCCAAGAGGCGTATTCGGCAGCCGCCGCCCTCAGCCTGCGCCAATGGACCGCAGACACGCCGGGCGATTTCTTCGCACCGTTGATCCGCGACAGCGCCGGTCGCCTCGCCTTCGGCGAGCCGATCCTCGATGCCGTGCGCACCTATTGCGGCCGCCGCACCGGCCCGATGCGCGGCCGCGACGGCAATGTCCACCGTGGTGATCTCAGCCTCGGCCAGCTGCCGATGATCTCGCATCTCGGGGCCTCGGTCAGCGTCATCAGCGGCATGCTCATGGCTCGCCGCCACCTCGGCACCCTCGCCGACAGCGTCGGTATCGTCAGCCTCGGCGACGGTGCGATGCAGACCGGCGCCAGCCATGAAGGCATCAACGTCGCGGCGGTCGAACGCCTGCCGCTGATCATCCTCGTGGCCGACAACCAGGTCAGCTATTCGACGTTCCGCGATCGCTCGTTTGCCTGCCGCAGCTTGGTTGATCGCGCCATCGGCTATGGCTGCGGCGCGCACTCCTGCGACGGCACCGATTTCGACGCCTGCCGCCTCACCGTCGAAGCCGCGGTGGCGGCGGCCCGCGCCGGGAAGGGCCCGCAGATGGTGGTGGCCTCCCTGCTGCGCCTCGCCGGCCACGGCGAGCACGACGACAATTCCTATATCGGCGCCGAGCTGCGCGCGCGCTTCGGTGATTGCGTCGCCCTTGCCGAGGCCCGGCTCACGAGCGAAGGCGTGGCCACCGCGCCCTATTGGGAAGCCGCGAAAAGCGCCATCGCCGCCGCCGTGACCCAGGCCCTGTCCGAGCCCGGTCCGGATGTGGCGGCCGAAGATTGGACGGCGCGCAGCCTGAAGAATCTCACGGAATTCCGCGCATGAGCCTGCCCGTCCTGACCTACATGGACGCCATCCGCCTGGCGCTCGGCGACAGCCTCGCCGCCGATGCCCGAGTCTTCATCTATGGTCAGGATATCGCCGGCGCCTTCGGCGGTGCCTTTAAGGCCACCAAGGGCCTTTCGGAGCGCTTCCCCGGACGGGTACTGAATTCGCCGATCTCGGAAGACGCGATGACCGGCATCGCCATCGGCGCGGCTCTCGAAGGCGCCCGCCCGATCATCGAATTCCAGTTCGCCGATTTCGCGTCGATCGCCTTCAATCAGCTGGTCAACCATGCGGCGACCTATTACTGGCGCACCGGCCGCAGCGTGCCGGCGGTGTTCCGCTTTCCTGGCGGCGGCACTCCCGGCGGCGGCCCGTTCCACTCGCAGATGCCCGAGGCCTGGCTCACCCATCATCCCGGGCTGGTGGTGGTCTCGCCGTCGACCGTGGCCGACGCGTACTTCATGCTTCGTGACGCCGTCGCCTGTCCGGATCCGGTGATCTACGTCGAGCACAAGGGGCTCTACAACCACCTCAAGGCCGAGTTCGATCCTCAGCTCAGCGAGCATCTGCCGCTGGGCGCAGCCGCCATCCGCCGCCCCGGACGCGACTGCACGCTGATCAGCTACAGCGCCATGGTCCATACCTGCATGGCTGCTGCCGAGCGTTTGGCGAGCGAGCATCAGCTCGATGTCGAAGTCATCGACCTGCGCTGCCTGCGGCCGCTCGATACGCGCACCATCCTCGATTCGATCGCGCGCACCAATCGCGTGGTGATGGTCACCGAGTCGTGGCCGTTCGGCGGCATCGCCGCTGAGATCCTCGCGACCGTGGCCACCGAGGCCTTCCAATATCTCGATGCTCCGCCGCGGCGGTTGTGCGCTGAAGACACCCCGATCCCCTATCATCCCGACCTATTCCACGCCCACCATCCGGATGCCGACCGGATCGTGCAGGCGGTGCTCGAAACCGTGGATTTCTAATGAAGCTCGATGTCCGCATGCCGCAATTTGGCGAGTCTGCCGCCGAAGCCACCGTCGTCGCCTGGTTGGTGCAACCGGGTACAGCGGTGGCGGCCGAACAGGAGATCGTCGAAGTCCAGACCGAGAAATCGCTGCTGACCGTCGCCGCCCCGGCCGCCGGCATCCTCTCCGAACATCGCGCCGCCGCCGGTGACAAGGTCGCCGTCGGTGATGTCATCGCCCTGCTCGATGTCGCCGAAGGCACCCTCACACCGAGCCGGCCCCTGCCGGTGATTTCCGCCAACACGCCCCCGGCGAGCACGTCGGCCGCCAGCAATGGTGCCGGCGAAACCCGCGCCCCGCGGACCCGGCCACCACGCGGCGAAGCCACCCTGCGCGCGGCGATGGGCGACGCCGCCTTCATCAGCCCGGCGGTGCGCGTGCGGCTCATCGAAGCCGGCCTGACCATCTCCGATCTCGCCACCATCCATGGCACCGGTCTGAGCGGCCGCGTCACGGTCGATGATCTCGATGCCTACCTCGCCCACGGCGAACCCATGAGTGGCGTGCGCCAAGCCGTGGCCCTGGCGATGTCGCGCTCGTGGCAACGGCCGCTGGCGACCGTCGCCCGCCCGGCGCGCATGGACGCCCTCCTCGCCCACCGCCGGACCATCGAAGGCCGGCCGAGCGCGACCATCTACGCCCTGCGCGCCCTGGCGGTGGCGATGGTCGCCCAGCCGACTCTCGCCTGCCGCTTGTACGGCAACCGCCTGCTCAAGGCCCAATCCATCGATCTGGCGGTGGCGGTCGAGATCGACGACGGCGTGTTGACGCCGGTGATCCGTGGCGTCGACAAGCTCAGTCTGGCGCAGCTGACAATCGCCTTCGATCAGCTGATCGAGCGCGCCCGTGCCGGACGGGTCAGCGATGCCGGCAGCGCCGTGGCCACGGTCAGCAACTATGGCACCTTCGGCCTGACCTGGGCCACGCCCATCCCCCTGCCCGGCCAAGCCTCGATCCTCGGCCTGGGCTCGGTGGAAAACGTCCCCGAGTGGGACCCCGCGATCAAGGGCTGGGGTCGCGCGCGCCAGGCCGAGCTGACCTTGACCTTCGACCATCGCATCGCCGATGGCGGGGCGGCCGGTCGTCTGCTGCAGCAGGTGGCTGATTTGCTTGAGCACCCCGAGAAGCTGTAATCGCAGGGGCTTTTAGCTCAGGGGCTTCGCCCCTACGGCCTGGCGGCCTACCCCCGGCCTTTGTCGCGGCTCGTTTTCAGCGGAACGCTGAAAACGTGGCGGGATCGGCTGCGCCGATTTTATCCCGCCAACGCCGCTCGGCGGCCGTTTAATTCAGTGGGCGGGATGAGCTGAGTTC
>JBIILZ010000070.1:0-21192 GCA_044338255.1 Planctomycetota bacterium
CTTCGCCCGCAGTGAAGACAGGCTGACGCGCGCAGGGGTCAAGGGGGCCGGATTCAACGGACTGATCCCCGCCCACGGGGTCTTGATTCGCTCGTGGCATCTCCTAGGAGTCTGTCGGAGATAGGCCAGCAAGGCTGACTCGGTCGCAGGCTGCTCATTTCCGATGATAAAAAAAACCCCGGCGTGACGGCCGGGGTTCAGTGCACCACAGATGTCTGTGGGACTCAATCGTCCATCAACAGGTCTTCAAGGATCATGTTGTTTGCTTCCATGTGCGTGGCGCCTTCGATGGACAACGGTGTCCAGGGAATGAGTTGCAGACGCGGTTTCGAGATTGGCTGCTTGTTGAATTCGCAGAGACCGAACGGCAGTGGCGATTTTTGATCGATCTTGCGCAGGGCGCGGTCGATCTGCCAGAGCAGGGCTTTTTCTTCGCCGGCGAGACCCAGGCTGACGTCCTGCAGGTCTGCATCCGAGCCGCGTTCGGCGGCGTGCAGAGGCGTGGTGTGGCCGTCTTCGGCTTCCATCGCATCCTTTTCCAGAGCCCCGATATCGCTGCTGATCTCATGCCGCCGTTCGAGCAGCAACTTACGCCATTCAACCATTTCCTCGACGCTGTACGGGCATGTATAGGAACCATTTGCCGCGGCCCGTTGTTTGCCACTGGTCGTGCCGGTCGTGGAGCCTGAATCCTTGGTCATCTTTACCACCTTGGGAGCTGAATTGGACTTGACGTCCAGTTTGATGTCGACGGCTGACTGCTCAACGACGCGCTTGACCCCGACTACTGCCTTGCTTGCCGACTTGGCAACGATCGGCGCCACCATTGGTTCTGATTTCGTCCCAGCCGCCGTCGCAGCCGCTACGGTAGCCGACTTTGCAGATGAAGTCTGAGGCATGGCTTTGCCGTGCAGCCCAACCGCACTTTGAGTGCTGACTTCGGGCTTGGACTTGGCCACCGGAGCCACCGCCACGATGGGAGCCGCTTTTGCCGAAACTGCTGTGGCGGCAACGGGCTTCAATGGGGCTGGCTTCACGGCAGCTGGTTTCACGGTCACTGGTTTCGCAGCCACTGGTTTCGCAGCCACTGGCTTCACGGCAGCTGGTGTCGCAGCCACTGGTTTCACGACCGCTGGTTTCACCTTCGCGTTTGCGGACTTGACCGTTGTCGCTTTCGCTGCGGGCAGCTGGGGCGATTTACTGGCCGCCGATTTCGGAGCTGGTTTGGCGCTGACAGCTGCGGGCTTTTTTGCGGGGGCTTTCCCGGCACTCGCCGCCTTCACAACCACTGCCGCACCGGCGGCGGGCTTGCCCTTAGCGCTTTTGATCGGTGCCGGCGGAGTCTTTGCCGCCGTCGGCTTTTTCGCGCTCGCGATGGATTTTGGCGTTGGCTTGCTTGCCAATTTGCTCGCCGATTGCGGCACGGGCTTGGCCGAAGCTTTCACCGGCTCAACGTGCGGCTTCACGGCTTTCGTCTTCGGGGCGGCGACGACCGGTCGAACCGGTGTCTTCAGCACGGGTTTGCTTGTCTTCGTTGCCGTTTTCACCGACTTTGAAGTTGGAGCAGCCGCTAATGCGGCGGACTTTTTTGCGGGACGATCCGTGGGCTTAGACATAGATTCCTCGTCAAACTCTGATCTCGCGCAACCGTGTCTTTGACCCTATGGGGTGTCCAACGTGGAAGCCGGGGCAAATTCCCTAAACTCACTGACGATGCAAGCGGAATCTACGGGACCTACCATAAGCCCAACTTGCTGGCGATTGAACTCGTAGGGAGCCAGTCCAGGCCTGTGATGGACATAGGCCTGGACGACGGTTAGCGTCGCCGGCTGTGGCGACCCTCGACATCCTCGGTGGAATTCCGGTAATAAACGCCATCGGCACGCCACGTACGATCGGTGAGACGATCGGCCAACGCTTGAAGCCGCGCTTGCAGGTCCTGGCCCAGTACCTGAAGGAGCAGATGACCTCGGCGATCACCAATACCGATCAGACCTCGACCTCCGACGACCTCAGCTCGCATCTCAAGAAGCTTGTCGTGCCCCTGGCCCGTACCGAGCCATCGACGTGGATGGAGATCGAATCGATTGCACGGACCACCGGCATTCCCGAAGAAGATCTGCTGCTGGTCCATGGCTGGGGCGACCTGCTCAGCCATTACATGTGCCAGGTCCCGCCGATGCGCTCGACGTGGCTCTCGCTCACCGGCAGCCATACCGATACCGGCATGGCGCGTGCCGTGTTCGCCTGGCACCTCGACCCGATCCTCTTCCCGTACATCACTTTGGTGCGGCGGATGCCGGCACACGGCCCGGCTAGCGTCTCTCTGACCCTGGCCGGCCTGCATCCGGTGGCGGGCATGTCCGAAGCCGGCATCGCGGTAGGCACTAATGAGATGCGCATCAGCGACGGAACCGAAGGGCATTTCACCGCTCACCTCCTGGCCTCGGCGCTCAACGCCCCGGCTTTCGATGACGCCTTGAAGCGCATTCAGATGGGGCCGCGGCATGGCGGCGGCGCCCTCCACCTGCTCTCCGCTGCCGGTGAACGGGCGACCGTCGAATTGAGCGGTCAGACCACCGCCCGATTGCAGGACCCCCTGCCGAAATGCCCGCGTGTACACACTAATCATGCCTTGGATCATGAAGTCATGCGCTGGATCTCGCGCACCAATGACCCTCTGAGCAAGGATCGTCTGGCGTTCCTCGCTGCCCGCGTCATCAATGCGCGCTCGGTGGATCCGCACATGGTCTCGACCTGGTTCGGCATGATGAAAACCATCGAGACCTATAAAGAAGACTCGCGTCAGCCGCCGCCGGACCTGCTCTCACCGGATACCACGGTGCTGCTGATCATGGACCCAGGCAAGAAGACCATGCACATCAAACGCGGCGGGACCCCTGCACGCATGGAATCCATCCAGCTGTGACCGCTGCTGTGACCGCTGCTGTGACCGCTGCTGTATGACCACCCGTCAGCCGCGCATCATCCGTCACTCCTCACGCTGGCTCGAGGAAATGCCGGCAGGTCCGGCGCGCTGGCTGGCGGCGCCGCTGTGGCTGCCTTGGCGGCTGCTCGTTGGCCTGCGCAATGCCGCCTTCGATCATCACCTGCTGCGCACGGTCCGTCTGCCGCTGGCGGTGATCTCGATCGGCAACCTCACCGCCGGCGGCACCGGCAAGACCCCGGCCGCGCTCGCCGTGGTCGCCGCCCTGCGCGCTCGCGGATGGCATCCCACGATCCTTTCGCGGGGCTATCGTGGGGTCGACGGCATCAACGAGGAAGCCCAGCTCGCCGGCGATATCCCGGTGATCTGCAATCCTGATCGCCATGCGGCCGGTCTGCTGGCACAGTCCAAGGGCGCTGATTGCGTGGTCCTCGATGACGGGTTTCAGCATCGCCGACTCTACCGCGATCTCGACATCGTGATCCTCGACGCCACCCGTCCGTGGGGCCGTGATGATGGCCGCGACGGGGCCGTCTTGCCGCTCGGCTATCTGCGTGAAAGCCGAGCCGCCCTGAAACGCGCCGGACTGCTGTGGCTGACGCGCACCGACCTCGTGCCGGACGACCGCCTACGTGCACTCAAGGCCGAACTTGCGGGCTTGGCGCCGCTGGTCGAGGAACGCACTGCCAGCGTGACCTTTCTGCCTCTCGACCTGCCTCTCGACCTGCCCCTCGACCTGCCCCACGGAGATGCTGACCCAGCATCGACGCCAGTGGCCGAAGCCAGCACTGGTTGGCGTGGTCGACGGGTGCTGCTGGTCAGTGGCATCGGTCACCCGCTGGGCTTCGAGCGCCTGGCCGAGGCCCACGGTGTCGAGGTCGTCGCCAGCCATCGCTTTCCCGACCATCATCATTTCACCGCTGCCGATGCCGAGATCCTCGCCAAGGCGGCCATCGAGGCCGAGGCAACGGTGGTGATGACCAGCAAGGACGCGGTCAAGCTTCGCGCATTTGCCGGTACGTTTGCAACCCGTGCCTGGGTCATGCATGTGACCTCGCAACTGGTCGATGAGACCCCCTTGCGACAGGCCCTCGACCACCTGCGCTTGCGGCAATAGCATGCGAGATTTTCACGCAATTCGGCAGTGTCTTCCTGCGCTTGGCATAGCGAATACGTCGAAGCGGTTGATGTCGTCCGGTTGCGGACGGCGGTCAACGCGCCTTAAGACGCGCCCCTGAGAGTCTTCAGCCAGCGGCTTCGGCGGCTTCCTCGTCGGCGCCTTCGCCGGCCAGACGTGCCAGGCGTTCGGTGAAGGGACCTTCGATTTTGACCACGAAGGCGAGGATCTTCTCGCGCTTCTCGTCAGAGATCCGCGTGTCGAGCGCGGTGGCAATCTGATGCCGATCGAGCTTCGTCGGATGCGCGGCTCCGGTGGTCAAAACGTTGAGGATGAGCTTGGCGGCACACTGCTTAGGGGTCATATGGGCGACAGCATCGGCACCAAGGCAGGTTGCGCAAACCCTGTTGCGATTTGGAATAGGTTCTTAATCTCCTCCCCGCACTCGTGCCCGAGTGGCGGAATGGCAGACGCAGCGGATTCAAAATCCGCCTCCTGTTATGGGAATGGGGGTTCAAGTCCCCCCTTGGGCACCATTGGTACCGCATGCGAACCCGCAGCCCCTGCTGCGGGTTTTGCTTTTAACGCCGTTCACAGCCCCTGCATCACGGCATGAGTGAAACCGACGGTGCAGTTCAATCGTTCGACGATGGTCGCTGAATGCCAAAGTCGCTGAATGCCAAAGTCGCTGAATGCCAAACAGGAAGTCCTACGCTTTCGATAAGAGCCTATCGAGGAACTACCCATGGCCCGCAACGAGGATGCTCTTACAAGCCGCTGAGTGCCCTCGCTCCGCCATCTGCTCTCGCGTTGGATCCTCAACCATCCCACTGGGCGGTGGATCTTTCTCGGCGGTTGCGTCGGGCTGCTCTGCGGCCTGGCGGCGGCGGTCTTCGAGATCGGCACTGATCTGGTGGCGCGGGCGCTTCTTGAGCAGATCTGCGGTCTGCCGCCGCTGATCGCCGCCAGCCATCCCACCGACCTCGCCTTGCTGAGCGAGATCTCTTTGCCGGCCCTGCTGGCGGTGATGACCGGCGGCGGCCTGCTCGCCGGCTTGATCATCTTCCGTTGGTCGACGGCGGCGCGTGGTGGCGGCACCGGCGTCGCCGTGCATGCCTTCCATCATCATCGCGGGATGATCCCGGTGACCACGCCGTGGACCAAGCTGGTGGCCTCGATCGTCAGCCTGGGCAGCGGCGGCAGCGGCGGTCGTGAAGGACCGATCTCGCTGATCGGAGCCGGCTTCGGCAGCTGGTTCGCCGGCCGCATGAGCCTCACCGCCCGCGATCGGCGCATATTACTTGCGGCGGGGATCGCTGGCGGCATCGCCGCGGTCTTCCGCGCACCATTAGCCGCCGCCATCTTCGCCGCCGAAGTCCTCTACCGCGGACCGGATCTCGATGCCGATGTGCTGATCCCGGCCTTCATCTCGGCGGTGGTCGGGTATCTGGTGGGCACCATCGGCCTCGATGTCCTGGGGCCTTTGGTTGGTCATCAAGCCCTGCTCGCGTCGAGTCTCTTCCAACCGCCGCCGGTGGCCTTCCACGTCAGCGACGGGATGCAGCTGGTCGGCTACAGTTTGGTGGCCCTCGCCTGCGCGGTGGTCTCGCGCTGGTTCATCGCCGTGCAGCGCGGCACCATCCGCCGTTTCGACCGCCTGCATCTGCCATTCTGGATCAAACCCGCGCTCGGCGCCTGCGGCGCGGGGATCGTGGCCATCAGCATCTACCTCATCGCCATGCTCTTGATCGGTACCCGTGAGGAGGCGCAGATTACGCTCGCGACCATCGGCGGCGGCTACGGCGTCATGCACTGGCTCTTCGCCCTGCCCGCCAGCACCGTCCAGCAGCCGCTGATGATCGCCGGGCTGCTGGCAGTGATCGCCTTCGGCAAGGCCGTGACCACCGCGCTCACGGTTGGCTCTGGCGGATCAGCGGGCTTGTTCGGTCCATGCATCGTCATTGGCGGCTGCACGGGCGGCGCGGTGGGCTTCGCGCTCAGCGGCCTGCCGATCGCGCCTCCTCCCACCGCCTGCGTGCTGGTGGGCATGGCCGGCGTACTGGCCGCGACCCACCGCACGCCGGTGGCGGCCTTGCTGATGGTTTCGGAGATCGCCGGCACCTGGCTGTTATTGATCCCGGCAATGTGGGTTTGCGGATTGACCTTCCTGATCACCGGCCGCCGCAGCCTGATCAGCGGCCAGGTCGATGGTCTTGAGGACAGTCCGGCGCATCGCAATTACCTGATCAACGACGTCCTCGCCCATGCTCGGGTTGGAGAGCTGGTCGCCAACGGTCGGACCTGGGTGGTGATTCCCGCGCACGCCTCGATCGCCGACTGCCAACGGCTGATCCAGGAGACGCATCAGGATCATTTCCCCGTGGTCAGCGCCGAGGGCCGTCTCTCGGGCGTACTCGATCGTCTGGAAATCGTTCGCCTGCAGAAATCACCTGAGCTCGATGGCATGGTCATTGCCGACGATCTCGCCGAGGGTGCGGGAATGGCCCTGCGCCCAGATGACAGTGTGAGCGATGCCTTGAGCCGCTTCCACCAGCTGCGCGTCGAGGAGCTGCCGGTGACCACCGCCAGCGGCGAATACCTGGGGATGATCTCCAGCGGCCTGGTGATGCGGCATTACCGCACGGCCCTCGATCGCGTCACCTCAGAATGCCGCGAGGAAGGTCTCACCACCCCCTCCGAGCGCCTGCGCAACATCACGGTGTAGGCGCGGGTATCGGCGTGCTTTCTCCGCTACTTTCTCCCGTGCTTTCCCCCGTGACTGCTCCCATGCTGGAGCCTGCGCCTGCTGACCGGGCTTGGCGGCGCAGCTTCAGCTCCCAGAACCACGCGTAGAACACCGGCACCGAGAACAGTGACAGAAGATCAGCGATCATCCCGCCGATCACCGGCAGGACCATCGGGCGCATGATCTCGGCACCGCGTCCATCGCTCCACAGGATCGGGATCAGCGACAGCAAGGTGGTGAGGTTGGTCATCAGTGCCGGACGGCGACGGCGCAAACCGGCACGGAAGACGCGCTGCTGCATGTCCTCAAAAGTGCGCGGCGGAATCTTGAACTGTTCATGCAGGTAGGTGCCAAGGAGGATGCCATCGTTGAACATCACCCCCAGCAGCACGAGGAAGCCGACGATCACGGCAGTGGTCATCTCAATGCCCGACAACCAGACCGCGATGAAGCCGCCGGCGGTGGTCACCGTCACATTGCAGCTGATGATGATCGCGGTCGTCAGCAGCGAACGCGTGCCGACGTAGATCAGCACCAGCATTGCCGCCAGGGAGGCGGCGATGACCCAGGTCAAGGTCGCATCGGCCTTCAGCTTCTGCTCATAGCTGCCGACCCAGCGGAAGGTTGTGCCGCCGGGCAGCTGCAGACGGCCTTCGGCGATGGCCGCGCGCACGCGGGCGTCGGCCGCGTGCACGACATCGACCTCGGCCCGGCCGCGGGCATTGAGCAACACGTACTGCGTACGCTTGCCGCCTTCACTGCGGATGGCCATGGGGCCGATGGTGTAGGTCATCGCCGTCGACGCCGGCCGGCGTCGGCTTTCCTTCAGCTCGCCCTGGGCAGGAGCCGTGGTCATCGACAATAAGTCCTCACCGGCCGGCAGGGTGACTTCGATCTCGTTGGGTGAAAGAGGCGTGGTATTGCGCTGGATGGTGAGGGTCTGCTGGGCCAGCCACTCTTGGGCGGTGAGACCGCGGAGCGTCGCGGTATGCACCACCGGCACCGCCACCAGGCTTTGCAGGGCGATGGACCCGTGCTTGCCGGCGCCGATGGGGACTTGCAGCAGGCGCATCTCATCGAAGTCGTCACGCCGCTCCCGGCTGTAACGCAGGCGCAGCGCATAGCGCTGGGTGCCTTCCACAGAAAAGCTGAGGGGCATGCCGCCGAGCGCGGTCTCGATGGTCTGCAGGACGGTCTCGGCGGTGATGCCGAAACGCGCCATGCGCTCATGGTCGAGGCGGATCTCAGCGTAGGGCTTGCCGCCTTCGCGCTGCATCTGGACATCGACGGCGCCCTCGACCTGCTGAATGAGCTTCTCGGCCTGTTCGGCGACGCGCTCCAGACCTTCGGCATCGTCGCCGAGGAACTGCAGGGCGATCTTGCTCTTGATGCCGGTCGAAAGCATCACCACGCGGGTCTCGATCGGTTGCAGCCACGAGGGGGCGACGCCGGGAATGTCGGCTACCGCCGACAGCGCCTCGCGTACTTCCGCCAGGGTCCGCGGCCGGTATTCCTCGCTGCCGTCGGCACGGGTGAAGGCCTGCACCGGCCACTGCGCGTAGGGCTTCAACTGCACCACGGTCTCGATCATGCCGATGGGCGCGGGATCGAGAGCGGTCTCAGCACGGCCCATCTTGCCCATCAGCTGCGCGACTTCCGGCACACTGGCGATGAGCCGGTTTTGGGTGGTGAGCACGCGCAGGGTCTCGCCCACCCCGCTGCTCGCCGGCAGCGAGGGCATGAACAGCAGTGAGCCCTCATCGAGCGCGGGCATGAAGCTCGCGCCGATGCCGGGGAAGATCCGCGTCAGGGTTTGATCGAAGGCCAGGCTCGAGAGGTTTCCACCACTAGCGCTGACCGTCGCGCGCAGCGGCCAGCTCAGGCGCTGCCAACCGACGCCCACCAGCCAGCCGCCGAGGGCGACGGAGAGGATCGTCGCCGTGAAGACCAGACGATGGCGCTGGATGCGGGTATAGGCCCAGTCGTAGGCGATGTGGATGCCGCGGCTGACGGGATTCTCCTCATACGATACGAGGCGCTCGCGACCCAGCCGCCACACCACCAGCGCTGTCAGCAGGCCCGCCAGCGGGGCGATGATCCATCCTGGGATGGTTAGCGACCAGCGTTGATGATCGAAGCCGAGGGTCAGGCCGTCGGTGATGAACCACGCGCACATCCCACCGCCGCTGAGCAGCGCCAGGGCCAGCATCAACGGCTTGCGCGCCTGCCACGGCGGAAGCAGCAGGCGGCACAGCAAGGGTACCAGCAGCATTCCGAAGAGCACCGCGCCGGCGATGGCGAGGGTCTTGGTGATGGCCAAGGGAATGAAGAGGCGCCCAGCCTGATCGGTGAGAACGAAGATCGGCAGGAAGCCGATGATGGTCGTGGCCGCCGCCGTGAACAACGCGCGCGAGACTTCCTGGGCGCCGGCGACCACCGCCTGGGTTACTTCCGGATCGAAGGGATTGCGCGGCGGCGGCAGGCCGGCGGCGGCGCGCCGTTGCTGCAGTTCGACGAGGTGCTGAGTGATGTTCTCGGTCATCACGATGCCGAAATCGACCATCACCCCGATGGCGATGGCGATGCCGGCCAGCGACATGAGGTTGGCGCTGACACCCAGCACATGCATCACCAGGAAGGTCGTCAGCACGCCCAGGGGCAGGCTCATGGCCACCACCAAGCTGGCCCGTGCGTGCAGCAGGAAGAGCACCATCACCAGAACGGTGACGATCAGCTCCTCGACCAGGGTGTGGGCCAAGGTGGCATTGGTCTCCATGATCAGCTGCGAGCGATCATAGAACGGCACCGCGCTCAGCTGCTTGGCGGCAAGCGCCGGGGCCAGGCTCAGCAGGCGCTCCTTGACGCGTTCGATGACCGCCTTGGGATCCTCGCCGACGCGCATGGCGATGATCGCACCGACCTGCTCCTGGTCGGCATCGGCAAGGATCCCTTGGCGTACGGCGCCACCGAGGTGCACCTGGGCGATGTCCTTGAGCTTCACCCCGGCGCTGCGCTCGCGGTTGCCGCGGATGACGATGTCCTCGACGTCCTTGAGATTGCGTACGAAGCCGAGGCCGCGGATCATGGTCTCGACACCACTGTGCTCGACGCTCATGGCCCCGACATCGCGACCGGCCTTCTGCACCGCCATCATCAGCATGTCGATGGTCAGGCCCTGCTCTTCCAAGCGCGTGGGATCGATATCGATCTGGTATTCGCGGACCACGCCCCCTACCGGCGCGACCTCGGCCACGCCGGGCACGCCTTGCAACGCCGGCACCACCACCTGATCGAGGAGGTAGCGTTTGGCCTCGGTATCGCCCGGCCCTTGCAGGGTGAAAGAGAAGACCTGGCCCATGGCCGTGGCATCCGGCCCCAGGCGGGCCTGTACACCGCTGGGCATCAGCGCCTGTAGCTGAGCCAGGCGTTCGAGCGTACGCGTCCGGCAATCGTAGAGGTTCCGCCGCTCATCGAAGATAAGATAGACGTAGCTGGCGCCGTAAAGCGACATGCCGCGCACCGTGGTGACCCCGGGCAGGCCCTGCAGCTCACGCGCCAGACGGCTGGTGATCTGCAGGTCGACGTCTTCCGGACTCTGTCCCGGCCAGGCCGCCCAGACGATCACCTGGTTGTCGGAGAGATCGGGGATGGCATCGACGGGGATGTGCCGCCAGGCCCATACCCCGGCCAGCGCCAAGCCCAGGGCCAGGAGTAACGTGATCAGCGGATTGCGGATGGCGGCGGAGATCATGTCGCCTCAGTGCTGATGCGCAGCCGGGGCGCCAGCGGCACCTGTTCCAGCAGGACCTGTTCCAGCGGGACCACTGCCAGCAGGACCACTGCTAGCAGGACCACTGCCAGCAGCGCCGAGCGGAAAGAGTAGCGACGGAGTACCCGCGAGCTGCGCCTGGCTGTCGATCAGGAAGGCCCCCTGGGTGGCGACCTGATCGCCGACCGCGAGCCCCACCCGCACCACCCAGGCATCGTTGCCGTGCTCGTCTTCAAGTCGCTGGCCGAGCGCGAGCGGTGCAATCGCGAAATGCTGATGGCCGTCGGGATCGGTGGTGGTCAGCTTCCAGGCGATGGAACGGACCCCGGTCGAAAGTACGGCGCTGGCGGGGATGATCGGCAGCAACGGCGGATGCTCAGGATCATCCGCCAGGCTCTGCCCCGAGGCGTCGGCAGCCCCAAGCACGGCGCGGATGCGGGCGTTGACGAGGCTCCCGGGAAGCAGCCGATGAGCGCTGTCGGTGAGATGCAGATGCACTTCACGGGCGCGGATCTCGAGATTGATCTCGGGCGCCACCCAGCTGATCTCGGCGAGGACGTCGGGCAGTTCGCCGCGATCATCACTGGCCAGATCGACGTGCTGACCTTCGCGCAGGAGGTGCGCCTGGGGCTCGGGGACATGGATCACGACCATGTAGGCTTGGGGGTCGACCAGGCGCAGCAGCGGCTCATCGGCGCGGATCTCGGCACCCACCGCGAGCATGTCCTTACCCTCGCCGCCCTCAGCCACCACCACCCGACCCGCGAACGGACTGCGGATGCTGATGATGTCGGTGGGCGCCTGCCCCTGGCTGATGGCTTCCGCGACATGCGCGAGATTGAGCCGCTGCAGCCGTTCGCCGAGGGCCGTGATCAATCCCTGATCATGCAACTGGATCGCCGCCGCCAGCTCGGCTTGCAGCGTGAACATTTCCGAACTGTAGAGATCGATCAGCGGCTCGCCGGCCTTGACCATCAGCCCTGGATGGAGGGCGCCGCCGTGGCGCTTCACCACCCGCCCGGCGACCCGCGCCAGTACCACCTGGGTGGTGCGATCATCATAGCGCACGGCGCCGTAAGCATGGACCGTCACCACCGCCGGCTTGGCTTGCACCGTGGTCAGCTGCACGCCCATGCGTTTGGCCTGCGCCGGCGAGAGTTCCCCCGCCATGACCCGCTGCAGGGTCATCCCGCACACCGGGCATTTTCCCGGCTTGGTGCCGACGAAATCGAGCATCGGACAGGCCCAGCGTTCGCCGCTGGCGGGGCTGCTATCGCCCACCATCGCGGTGGCGAAGAAGCGTTCCGCCGGTACGGCGAAGATCGCCGCCATGCCGCACGCCAGGCCGAGGATCGCCGCCAGCCAAGCCGGCCAGCGCGCAGAAGACTCACTGCTCATGGCGCCACCTGGGCCGACGCCGGCGCATAGGGCTGATGCTGACGAGCCCGCAGCACCACGGCCACGACCACTCCGAGGGCGAAGGTCGCGACGAAGATCAGGAACAAGCGCTTCATGGCTGGTCTTTCGGATTCTCGGGCAGAGGCAGGGTCGGCAGAGGCAGGGCAGGCAGAGGCAGGGCAGGCAGAGTCAGAGGCAGGGTCGGCGGCGCCAAACGCCATAATCCGGCTTCCGCCTAGCGGGCGCTGGCTTCGGCATCGATGACGCGGCTTTCGGCCCGGCTGAGGTTGTCCAGCACGCTCAGGACCATGCTCACGGTGGGGCCCTGAGCGGTCGCCACTTGCCGCATGAGGGCGGCGTATTGGGCTTCGATGCGCAGCCGGGCCTCTTCGGCGGCCTGGCGGGCGGTGGCGGCGACGGTGGCGGCGCGCTCCGCCCGGCTGAGCAGGGCAATGGCCCGATGCTGCCAGCCAAGGGCTTCGCGTTGTGCCGCCCGTGCACGGGCGGCGGCGGCGTTTTCCAGCGCGCCGGCCTTCTGCCAGACGGGCAAAGAGACGCGCAGCGCGAGCCCCACGGTCTCCATCGTGCCGCTGGGATCCGGCTCATGTTCGTAGGTCACACCCACGGCGGTCTCAGGATAACGGCCGGCATGCGCGGCGCTGAAGGCGGCTTCGGCGCTGCGCTGCCTGGCGGCGGCGGCGAGCATGCCCGGCACGCGCTCGAGACGCACGCTTTCCCGGTCCGGGGCGCTGAACGGCGGCAGGCCAGCATCTGCCGGCAGAGCCAGAAGGCTGTGGATCTCCTGTTCGGCATCAGCGACCTGCCGTTGCCAGGTATCGCGTTCGACGGCCAAGGCCGCACGGCGCGTCTGCAGGTCGAGGGTGTCGGCGATGCTCGCGGCGCCGACGGCGAGACGCGCGGTCAGGGCCTGCTGAAGGACCTCGGCCCGCGCCAGTTCCTTGTCGGCCAGGACCGCCTTGGCGCGCGCCGCGGTCAGGTCGGCGAGCATGGCGGCGATCTCGGCGGCGGCGTCGCCGGCGGCCGCCAATAGTTCGGCTTCACTCTCGCCAATGTCGGCCGCCGCCTGGGCGCGTTGGGCATCACGTTCGCCCCAGCGCGGGAGGGCTTGTTCGAGGCTGAGACTGTAGATCGGCCAAGCGTTGCCGGTCGTCGATTTGCGGGCATAGCCCCCGCCGAGCATGGGATCGGCAAGCCGCCCGGCCGCCGGGGCCGCCGCCTGCGCCGCCAAGCGGCGTTCGTGAGCCGCCTGCACCGCCGGCGATTGCAGCACACGGGTGACGAAAACTTCGCGGGCAGCAGCCTCACGGGCAGCAGCTTCACCGATAAAGACCGAAGCGTCGGGCTCGGCCGCGGTCAGCACTCCACCCAACGCAAGCATCACAAGTATACGCATAGCTATCAGCAAAGGTCCGCGCCCCAGCCGGTGTTTCAGGGCGGTTTCTGACCGGCAGCGGGGCGGAACCGCTTTCAGCGGTACTTCAAAGCGTAGATCAGCGCCGAGGTGACCGCCACCAACCACCCGCCGACCGCCATCAGGCGCCAGATGGCGATTCGTGTACGAGCCATGGCAAGCTGCTTTTCCAGCCCGACGATGCGCTCTTTTTCGGCAGTGATGACATTGAGGATGCCACTGCGCGAAGTCGGCAGCTGGTTGGCATCGCCGGACAGATCGAGACGCAGCAGGTCGAGGGCTTTGACGATGTCTTCGGGCGTCTGATAGCGATCGATGGGCTGCTTCTGGGTCATCTTGGCGATCAGGGCCACCAGATCCTTGGGCAGATCCTTGCGCAGATCGTCGAGTTTCGGCGGAGTGGTCTCGATATGGTCGCGCATCACCTTCGAGCAGCTGCCGCTGAAGAAGGTCTTGCCCGACATCATGTGGAACAAGGTCGCACCTAGCGAATAGATGTCGCTGCGCACGTCGAGATTGCGTTCGCCACGGGCCTGTTCGGGACTGATGTAGTCGGGGGTCCCGATGGTCGTGCCTTCCTGCATCAGCTCGGCGTCGAAGGCCGACTGGATGAAGCCGAAATCGCCGAGCTTCACCTGCCCTTCCTTGGTCAGCATGATGTTGGCGGGCTTGATGTCGCGATGCACAATGTTGTGCGTCGCGAGGTAGCTCAACGCCTTGCATACTTGAAGACAGATGTCGATGGCCTTCTCGACCGGCACCTGGCCGTCATGGCGGATGAGATCGTCGACGGTGACACCGTCGATGAACTCCATCGAGAAATAGTAGAGCCCCTGGTACTTGCCCACATCGAAGACCTGGATCAGGTTCTGATGCGATAATTTACCGACTGCACGGGCTTCGAGCAGGAAGCGTTTGCGGAATTCCTCGTCATCGGCCCATTTCGAGTGCAGGATCTTCAGCGCCACAGTGCGATGCATGGTCAGCTGCTCGGCGAGGTAAACCTCGCCCATGCCGCCTTCGCCGATGCGCCGGACCAGCTTATAGCCGCCGATCTGCTTCTTCATGAGCATCCCGCCCTCGGATTTCGCCCGTTCATCACGAACGATCCGGCGCACGGCCTTGGTCAGGCGATCGGCGGTCTGCACGTCGACCGTGCCCTCGCTGACCAGGATATCGCGCAGGGCGCGATTGGATTCGCGGACTTTGTCCATCGCCGCGTCAAACTGCTCGGGAGTGATGAGACGCCCTTCGATGGCCAATTGGCCATAGCGGAAATCTTCATCTAAAGGCGGAGCGTCAGACACGGTTCATCCAGGTGGTTATCACAGGCAACGTAGTCGTCTCAGCCTGTACCCACAACGCACGCAGGAGCAACCGGGTAGGCCACGTTCACACACTGCCGAACCTAAGAGCTTGCGCCGACCACTTTCAACTCACCATTCGGCGCATGACTGAGCACTACCTTCCCAGCCACGAATGGGCCCGCCTCGAAGGCGCCCTGGTCACCATCGGCCTGTCGGCCTTCGCCGCCGGTGAGGTTGGGGAAGTGATCCATGTCGAGTTGCCCAAGGTCGGGGCCACGCTGAGCAAAGGTAAAGCCTGCGCTGAAATCGAATCGGTGAAGTCGGTCAATGATTTCTATGCGCCGATCGATGGCGTGGTGACCGAAATTAACCCCGCCCTAGCGTCGCAACCCGAGTTGCTCAACCAGGATCCGACCGGCAAAGGGTGGTTCGCCAAGATCAAGGCCACTTCAGCCACGCCCCTCGTGGGGCTGCTCAGCAGCGAGCAATATCAGACCCAATTGAAGAAGTGACCAGGCGATGAGCGCGACGTTGAGCCCACGACGTCCCGCCCATCGCATCGGCATCGGTTATGACATCCATCGCTTGGAGCCCGACAACGGCCCCCAGGCAGGGATCTTCATCGCCAATACGCGCGTTGCCTGCCCCTACCGCGTCATCGCCCACAGCGACGGCGATGTCGTGCTGCATGCCCTTTGCGACGCCTTGCTGGGAGCGGTCGGCGCTGGCGATCTCGGTGAACATTTTCCCGATACCGATGCCGCTCACCGCGGTCGTGATTCAGCCGAATTCGTGCGCGCGGTTTTGGCCCTCCCGCAATTGAGCGACTGGCAGTTGGCCAATCTGGATGTCAACATCATCGCTCAGGCCCCACGTTTATCCGCCAGCAAGCCGGCCATGCGCGCGCGCTTGGCGAGTCTGTTCTCGCTGCCCTTGGACGCCGTCGGCCTCAAAGCCCGGACCAATGAGGAATGCGATGCGGTGGGCGAAAAGCGGGCTCTGCAGGCGCAGGCGGTGATTCTTCTCGAGCGCCGCCAATGAAAATGAAACAGCCGGATGCGTGCGCATCCGGCTGAGGAGATCGTCGGCAATCAGCACCGAGTCAGCCTTGCTGGCCTATCTCCGACAGACTCCTAGATTAGACTTTAACCGCTGCCACTGCGCCCTGCTGATCGAGATTCAAATCGAACAAGCGCTCGAGCTTCAACACTCGGAAAACGGACTTGACCCGATCCTTGATCTCGGCGACGGCAATCTTGCCACCCCCGGCAACCACCTTATTCCGTGTGCTGATGATCGCCGCGATATTCACCGAGTTCAGGAAGTTCACATTGGTGAAATCGAGGACGATGGATTTCTTGCCCATGGCCAGATACGGTTCGATCGCCTTCCAGAGGTTCGAACATTGGTCTTCCGCGACGGAAACCACCACCACGTTATCATTCTCGGTAATATTCATGTCAGCCTTCCTGAGCTTGGATAACCTGCTTGGGCTATCTCTGTGATCAGCGTACCATCATTTCTGCAAGCTCGCCAGGGCCAATCGCGTACGTCGTTCGCTGAGCCCACTCTTGATTATTAGTAAACGTTAACTAACTTAAGTAAACCATGCCCTCTCAACCTCCTCGCGCCCTGGTCGGTCATCTCCTCGCCTGCATCGTCGGTGCCGGGGTCGACAATATCTTCCGACTCGGCGTGGGCGCGACCTTGGCCGCGACCGCGGTTAATGAGCAGGCCGCGCAAAGCTTAAACCTCTGGGTTATGCTGCTGTTCACCCTGCCTTTCCTGCTCGTGGCCCCGACCGCCGGCTCCCTCGGCGACCGCCTGCCCAAGCACCTCATCATCCGCGCCGCCCGCCTTGCCGACGTCGCGGTGTGTGCCCTCGGAGTGGTCGGCATCTGGCTGCACAGCATTCCGCTGATGCTGATCAGCGTCGGGCTGCTGGCGACGATCAGCGCCTTCTTCGCGCCGGTCAAGCTTGCCGTCGTCCCGGAACTGGTCGACGACGACGAACTCCCCCGCGCCAATGGCAAGCTCGTGGGCCTGACCATCATCGGCATCCTTGGTGGCATGGGTCTGGCCGCGACCGCCGATCAGCCCGTGGTGCTGGCCGGTGTCACCGCCGTGATGTGCGCGCTGGGGGTCGCTGGCGCGTGGATGATTCCGCCCCTCTCGGCGAAGAATCCAGCAGCGCCGATCGCCATGCCCTGGTCCCTGGTGCGCCAGCTCCGCGCCCTTGGCCAGCCACGCGGATTGTGGGCGCCGACCCTGTCACTGGCCGGTTTCTGGGCCCTGGCGTCGATCGCCTCGGTGCAACTCGTGTCCTTGGTCGGGGCCCATTATCCGCACCTCGTCTTTAACAGTTGGCTCGGGACCCTCAGCCTGAACGCGACCCAATCCATCGCCGCCACCGCCCTGGCCCTCGGCTTGGGTCTGGTGGTGGGCTCGGTGCTGGCCCCGCGCATGCTGTCACGGGCTTTTCCCGCCGGGCTGCCCATCGCTGGCGCCCTGCTCGCCGGCGCCAGCCTCGCCGGCGCCGGCTGGCATGCGCATCACGGCGGTGGCCTGCCCGTCTTCGCGCTGTGGCTGTTCGGTGCCGGCGTCGGCGCCGGCTGGTGGGAAGTCCCCGTGACCTTGCTGCTGCAAGAGCGCTCGGCACCCGAACGGCGCAACCTGGTGATGAGCGGCGCGACCATCATCAGCAACCTGGCGACGATTATCCTGGTGGTCGCGATCATGCCCCTGACCAATGGCGCCTTTGGCCATGCCTGGCTGTCGGCGGAGATTTTCATGCTCGTAGGGGTTGGCGCGGTCGCCTTGGCGACCATCTGCCTGTGGTTCTATCGCCTGCAATTTGTCGCCTGGATGTGCGGCACCCTCACCCGCTGCCTGTGGGATCTGCAGGTCACCGGTAGCGAGCACCTGCCGACGCAGGGCGGCTGCCTGATCATCGCCAATCATCTGAGCTATGCCGACGGCTTCGCGCTCTGCTCCAAGCTCCATCGGCCGGTGCGCTTCCTGGTCTTCGGCTCATTTTTCCGCGTGCCGGTGCTGGGCTTCCTCCTGCGCGCCATCGGCGCCATTCCCGTCAATGGCGGCGATCGCCGGGCGGCGCTGATGGCTTCGCTGGATGGCGCCGTGGCGGCCCTGCAACGCGGAGAAGTGGTGGCAATCTTCCCCGAGGGAAAACTCACCCGCAGCGGCGGCATCGATCGCTTCAAGAGCGGCCTCGAACGCATCGCCAGCCGCGCCAACGTCCCCGTGGTACCGGTCTATCTCGATGGCTTGTATGGCACGTGGATGAGCCGTGCGCCGGTGCGCGAGTGGCTGCGTCCGTTCCGCCATGTCGGCGTGCGCGTCGGCGCCCCCTTGCCGCCGACGATCAATGCCGCCGAAGCCCGGCGGGCGGTAATCGCCCTCGGTCACCAAGAGGCCCTCGCCCACAGCGCCGCCGATCAGCGTACCCTCGCCACCGCCGCCCTGGCGCTGATGCGCCAGCATCCCCGCGCCGTCTGCGTCCGCGATGCCCAGGGCACGCTGCTCAATTGGCAGGCTCTGGGCATGGCCCGGGCAATGATCCCCCTGCTGGCCCTGACCTCCGAAGACCAGCGCGTGGGTCTGGTCCTGCCCCCCGGCCGGGCCGGCGTCCTCGCCAACCTCGCCCTGGCCATGGCCGGACGCACGGCGGTGAACCTCAACCATACCGCGGGCAGCACTGCCGTAGAGAAGATGTGCGCCCTCGCGCGGATCAGCACGGTGATTACCGCCACGCCGTATCTCAAGCGGCTCAATGACGCCGGTCTGACCGAGGTCCTGGAACGCTATCGGCTGCTGCGCGCCGAAGAGCTCATTCCCCGCGTCGGCAAGCTGGCACTGCTCGCGCAGACCCTCGCCTGCCTGCTCCTGCCGCCGCGTTGGCTGGTCAGTGGCAAGGCCGATGATGTTGCCGCCATCGTCTTCTCCAGCGGCTCTACCGGCGACCCCAAAGGCGTCCAGCTGACCCATCGCCAGATGCTCGCCAACTGCCGCGCGGTGCGCCAGGGCCTGGATCTGCAGGCCTATAAGGATGTGATCCTCAGCCCCCTGCCGTTGTTCCACAGTTTCGGCCTGGTGCCGGGAATGTGGCTGGGCCTGACCCATGGCCTATCGCTGGCGGCGCACCCTGATCCCACCGATGGCGCGACCATCGGCAAGCTCGCACAGGAACTCGGCGTCACGTTCATCATCAGCACGCCGACTTTCGTTCGCGGCTGGATGCGGCGCATCGAACCCGAACAATTCAAGACCGTGCGCCTGGCGGTAGTCGGTGCCGAGCGCTGTCCGACGGAACTGAAGACGGCCTTCAAGGAACGCTATAACTGCGACCTCCTCGAAGGCTATGGCTGCACCGAGCTCGCCCCGACCGTCGCCGTCAATCTGCCAGAGGTCCGCCGCGATGGCGAAATCGAGATCCGCAGCAAGGACGGCACTGTCGGTCGTCCGCTCATCGGTATGTCGGCTTTCACCATCGATCCCGTGAGCCAAGAGATCCTACCGCCCGGCCGTGAGGGTCTGATCGTGATCTGCAGTCCCAGCCGCATGCTCGGCTATCTCGATCGCGATGATCTCACCGCCAAGGCTTTCGTGCACGGCGGCTACAATACCGGCGACATGGGCATCGTCGATGAGGACGGCTTCATCCGCATCACCGGCCGGCTCGCGCGCTTCGCCAAGATCGCCGGCGAGATGGTGCCGCTCGACAATGTCGAAGCCCTGCTGCAATCCGGCCTGGCCGAACAGAACGACCAAGCTGAGCTGGCGGTGGCCGCCATCGCCGACGACACCCGTGGCGAACGTCTGGTGGTGCTGCACTGCGGCTTCGACGGTGATTGGGCGCCGATCCTCGCCAAGCTCGACGGCCAACCCGGCATCTGGAAACCCAAGAGCAGAGACCTCCACGTCGTGCCGGCCATCCCCAAACTGGGCACGGGAAAGCGCGATCTGGCCGGGATCAAATTGCTCGCCCAAAAGTCGGCGGGGTGATAGCTTACCGAAGACTTCCTGGCTGCCGCCCCTCTCGTCCCTGGTGGGCGTCGTCTCGATCTCAAAGATCCCATTATGGACGATGTGCTGGCCGCCGCCGTCGGCACCGAGGTGCATGGCTACATGAAACTGGACGAGGAACGCGACGGCCGCGCCCGCCTCAAGCCCAAGCGGGGAAGCACCGCTGAACGCTTATTGGCCATCTACAACCTCGTCGAGCAACATCTGTCATAGGTATGATCTAGGTTGGGCACCCCCGAACGAAGACAACCTACGGTGGTAATGTCGTGCGTGCTAGTTTAGGCGACTGAACGCTTACACAGAAACTCACGCCGAATGCATCGAGACAACACGTGATATGTTCCCCGGGCACCACTCGGCAAGACGTGTTCGCGAGCCTGGGCCATCAATAGGTTGTGTGCCTACTTTTTCTCTTATTAGTTTAGTTAATATGCATCAACTCAGTCGAAGAACCAGCAACTGCTTTGCGACACCTGCTGTCATTTCAATATCGGAAAGCGATTGCGGAAGTTCCCTCAATATCTCAGTAGCGATTGCAAAATCTTTCGACGAATGCTTCTCCATAGATGATGCATTTGGCCATACGATCACGATTTTTTCGTCGGGCAAATTATGCAAACCTGCCCACAACGAATCCGACAGAGCATCCCATACTTGATTGGTATCCAGCGGAGGATCAAGTGGAAATGAACGACGCACACCATCAAAAAAATCGTCTTTCGAGATAACATTGGCGGGCAGAAAAAGTATCAACCAACCCTCCTGTCTCCGCTCCGCGACAACACGCTCGCATTCCGACATATCGATACTAAAGAAACCGGTTGCAGTAAGCATGAATCAATCACCTGATCCTTACAAATGCTGGTTGAGCAGTGTCGCCATAGTGCGTCCAAGTATAGTACGCCTCACCCGTTTGTACGTTAACGACAATTCGATTAGTTCCAGCGCCGGTCGCACCCGCAGACGGAGCAACCCTGAACTCACGGTATGGTGATGCAGCTCCTTGCGCACCTGGCAAATCACCTCCCCAATTCTTAAACGTAGACCACCATTTATTGGCTAAATTACCTACTGGCTTCGTACCAGCGGCGATGTGTGCCATTGTACTGCTAACCGACGCTGCCTCTGCCGCAGGCAGCGACCCGGGCGTAATAAAGGCGATGTTTGATGAAGCCGTTTGACGAATCCCTAATGTTACAAAACTTCCTGCGCGCGAACTGCTACTGACTCGACTGGCCAAGTAAAATTCGTATGAGGTAGAACCTCCCGCCCACATCGCCTCCAACGCACGGGTGGCAATGCGAGCCAATGGCATTGCGTTAAGCACTCATTTTTTTCACGATTTTCCGAGCATAGGGATGCAGTGGTTTTCGCGAAGCTGATCGACCAGCCCGAGTCTTCTTTTTCCATCGTTCGATACGTCGAATGGCCTC